>NZ_JBEXWC010000005.1:0-354915 GCF_040629635.1 Streptomyces sp. NPDC005898
AGATCTGGAAGCCCGGTAACGGGTGGAGGTGACTGGTACTAATAGGCCGAGGGCTTGTCCTCAGTTGCTCGCGTCCACTGTGTTGGTTCTGAAACCACGAACAACCCCGTATGTCGGGCCACGACTGCGGTGCGGTTGACAGTTTCATAGTGTTTCGGTGGTCATAGCGTGAGGGAAACGCCCGGTTACATTCCGAACCCGGAAGCTAAGCCTCACAGCGCCGATGGTACTGCAGGGGGGACCCTGTGGGAGAGTAGGACGCCGCCGAACTAATTTTGATAAAGCCTCAGGCCCTGGACATTGTCCGGGGCCTGAGGCTTTTTTGCGTTCAGGGAGTATCGGTTGCACCCCGGGGCGTTTCTAAAGGCGGCCGGCTGCCTTCAGAGAGAGGTATGCGTCGGCCAGGGCGGGAGCCAGGTTCTCGGGGGTGGCGTCCACGACGGTGACGCCGTGGCGGGTGAGTTGTTCCGCCGTGCGGTTGCGTTCCGATTGGGCCTGAGCCGCTGCTGCCGCTTCATACACCGCTTCCGCCGTTCCGCGTGCGGAGGCCATTTTCTCCAGGTGAGGGTCGGCCACGGAGGCGACCAGGACCTTGTGCCGCCTGGTGAGGCGGGAAAGCACGGGCAGGAGACCCTCTTCGATGGGCGCCCTGTCGAGGCTGGTGAGCAGCACGATCAGGGAACCGCGGGGCGCTGTGCGCAGGGCCGTCGACGTCAGGCCTCGGGCGTCGGTCTCCAGGAGTTCCGGCTCCAGCGTCGCCAGGGCGTTGACCAGGGAGGGAAGGACGTCCCCTGCTGAGCGGCCCTGGACGAGGGCGCGTACTCGGCGGTCGTATGCGAGGAGATCCACGCGGTCGCCGGCCCGGGAGGCCAGCGCGGCCAGGAGCAGCGCGGCGTCCATGGAGGCGTCCAGGCGCGGGGTGTCGCCGACGCGGCCCGCCGAGGTGCGGCCCGTGTCGAGGACGAGCAGGATGTGCCGGTCGCGCTCCGGGCGCCAGGTGCGGACCGCGACGGCGGACTGGCGGGCCGTGGCGCGCCAGTCGATGGAGCGGGTGTCGTCGCCCGGGACGTAGTCGCGAAGGCTGTCGAATTCCGTGCCCTGGCCGCGTGTCAGCACGCTGGTGCGGCCGTCGAGTTCCCGTAGGCGGGCCAGTTTGGAGGGGAGGTGCTTCCGGCTGGTGAAGGGCGGCAGCACGCGCACCGCCCAGGGGACTCGGTGGGAGCCCTGGCGGGCGAAGAGACGCAGGGGGCCGTACGAGCGGATGGTCACGCGGTCGGAGTGGTGGTCGCCGCGACGGGTGGGGCGCAAGGTGGTCGTGACGCGGCGGCATTCCCCGGCCGGGATCGTCAGCTGGTGGCGGGGCTCCGTGCCGTCGGTTTCGGGCTGCCGGCTGCTCGGGGGCCAGGCGTCGCGGAGGTGGGCGCGCAGGGGGCGGGCCGAGGGGTTGGTGACGGTGAGTTCCACGTCGGCGGTCTGGCCCAGGCGTACGGAGGTCGCTCCGGAGCGCGTCAGGGTGAGGCGGCGTACGGGGGCGGCCAGGGCGGCGTCGCAGGCGCAGGCCAGGGCCAGCGGGGCGTTGACGGTGAGGATGCCCGTCCAGCTGGGGTCCCAGAGGCCCACGGGGAGGCTGCCGAGGGCCGCCAGGAGGGCCGCGCGTCCGGTGAGGGCCATCAGCGGGGCACCGGGACGTGGGTGAGGATCGCGTTGATGACGGAGTCCGCGGTGATGCCCTCCATCTCCGCTTCCGGGCGGAGCTGGACGCGGTGGCGGAGTGTGGGCAGGGCGAGGGCCTTGACGTCGTCGGGGATGACGTAGTCGCGGCCGGTGAGCCAGGCCCAGGCGCGTGCCGTGGAGAGGAGCGCCGTGGCGCCTCGGGGGGAGACGCCGAGGGTGAGGGAGGGGGATGCGCGGGTCGCGCGGCACACGTCCACCACGTAGGAGGTGATCTCGGGGGAGACGGAGGTCTCGGCGACGGCTGTGCGGGCGGCCTCCAGGTCGGCCGGGCCCGCCACGGGGCGTACGCCGGCGGCGCGCAGGTCGCGGGGGTCGAAGCCGTCGGCGTGGCGGGTGAGGACGTCGATCTCGTCCTCGCGGGACGGGAGAGGCACCGTCAGTTTGAGGAGGAAGCGGTCCAGCTGGGCTTCGGGGAGGGGGTAGGTGCCTTCGTGCTCGACGGGGTTCTGGGTCGCCGCCACGAGGAAGGGGTCGGGGAGGGGGCGGGGCGTGCCGTCGACCGTGACCTGGCGTTCCTCCATCGCTTCGAGGAGCGCGGACTGGGTCTTGGGCGGGGTGCGGTTGATCTCGTCGGCGAGGAGGAGGTTCGTGAAGACCGGGCCCGGCTGGAAGGAGAACTCCGTGGTGCGGGCGTCGTAGACGAGGGAGCCCGTGACGTCGCTCGGCATGAGGTCGGGGGTGAACTGGACGCGTTTGGTGTCGAGTTCGAGGCTCGCGGCGAGGGCGCGGACGAGCAGTGTCTTGGCGACCCCCGGGACCCCCTCGAGCAGGACGTGGCCGCGGCACAGGAGGGCGACGACGAGGCCGGTGACGGCGGGGTCCTGGCCGACCACGGCCTTGGAGATCTCGGCGCGCAGGGCTTCGAGGGAAGCGCGTGCGTCGCGGGGAGCTCCGGCGGGCCCGGTGGCGGTGGCGGGCCCGTTGTCAGTGGTCGGGTCCATCATGAGTGGCGTACCTCACTTTCGAGGGCGTCGAGTCGGTCGGCCAGGGCGATGAGGGCTGCGTCGTCGCCCGGTGGCGGACCGAAGAGAAGGGGGTGTGGGTCGTGGTCGAGGGCGCGAAGGCGCGTGGACAGTGCCGGGATCAGCGTCTGGGGCGTGTGGGCCTGGGCGGGGGGCACGCCGACGAGGGGGGCGAGGCGGGCATGGGTGGCGGCGCGCAGGGCCTCGGCCGCGCGGTCGCGGGCGTTCGCCTTGGCATACAGGCGGGCCCGGCCTTCGACCGTCTCTGAGGCGCGGATGGCGACGGGCAGGCGTTCGACGACGAGGGGGCCGAAGCGGCGGGCGCGCCACAGGGCGGCGAGTACGGCGGCGACGGCCAGTTGCAGGGTGCCCCATCGCCAGCCGGAGGGGATCAGGTCGAAGAAGCCGCGGCGCTCGGAGTCGGTTGCCGTCGTGTCGTCGGCGAGGGAGGGCAGGTACCAGACCAAGTGGGGGCGTGAGCCGAGGAGTTGCAGGGCGAGGGAGGCGTTGCCCTGCTGGTCGAGGCGGTCGTTGTAGAGGATGTCGGGGGCGCCGAGGACGACGGTGTCGCCCTTTCCGTGGGGGGCGGGGAGATGGAGCAGGCTGGGCAGGCCGTCGCTGAGGTAGCAGGCCTCGGCGTTCGGGGCGGAGGTGTCGTAGCGGATGCCGCCGATGTCGGCGGGGCCCGCTCGGCGGGCGGCCGGGAGGGAGCAGGCCGGGGGGAGGGTGGAGCGCTCGGCGGGCGTGGCGTGCGCGGTGACCCCCGGGGCGAGGGCCTTGAGGGATGGAGTGCCGGGGGTGACGAGGACGGTCCGGCCCCCGGAGTCCTTGGTGGCGGCGCGCAGACGGGAGCGCCGGCCGTCGCTGAGCAGGTCCGGGTCGGCGACGAGGAGGGTGGTGTCGGGGCCGGCCGCGGCTCGGGCCGCTCGGGCGGTGGTGACCACGCGGGTGGACACGCCCTGGTCGGCGAGGAGTTCGGCGAGGGCCCGGCTGCCGTGGGGGGCGGCGGAGCGCGGGTCGAGGCGGCCGTGTTCGCCGCCGGAGCGGAGGGCGGCCATGACGACGGCCGCCGCCAGGAGGACGAGCAGAGCGAGGACGATGCCCCGGGAGCGGCTCCAGAGCTGACCGGGCGTGGACGCGACCGAGGTGGAGGACGTGGGGGCGTCGGGCTGCCGCGGCTCGGTGGGGTCGGGGGAGCCGTCCGCTCGGGGGCTCTCAGGGTGTTGCTGCTCGGTGTCGGGGCGTGCGGCGGCCTGAGGTGGCTCAGTGGGGTGGGAGGAGTCGGCCGCTCGGTGGCCCTTCGGGTGTTGCTGTTCGGTAGCGGGGCGTGCGGTGGCGTGGGGTGGCTCGCTCAGGCCGGGGGAGCCGGTCGTTCGGTGGCCCCCCGGGTGTTGCCACTCGGCGGCGGTCTGAGGCGGTTCGGTCGGGTCGGGGGAGCCGGTCATTCGGTGGCTCCGTGGGGGGTGCTGGGCGGGGTGGGGTGGGTGTTGGCGGTCAGGGTCGGCTTGGTGTGTTCCAGGTCGTGGTCGAGTTCGGTCAGGCGGAGGTACGCGGGCTCGTCGGCGGTGCGGCCGCCGTACGTGACGTCGTCGAACTCGTGGGCGGCGGCGCGCAGTCGGCCGGTGTGGGCGGGCAGGGTGCGGCCCGCTTCCGCCGCGGCCTCGTCGGCGGTGCGGCCGGGGCGCGGGTCGAGGAGGGCGCGTTCCTCCAGGGCGCGGACGAGGGCGCGCATGCGTTCCTGGACGGCCTGGTTCCAGTGGCCCCGGGCGGCGTGCGCGGCGGCGGCCGCTCGGTGTTCGGCGGCGCTGCGGGGGCGGTCGTCGAAGAGGGGCGGCGTCCCGGCGGGGGTCCGGGTGGGGGTGCCGAGGCGCCACCAGAGGGCGACGCCGAGGAGTACGGCGGCCAGGACGATGACGAGGAGGCCGAACCCGCCGCCCGGGGTGGCCCCCGAGGCGGCGGTGAACAGGTCGTCGACCCAGGACCAGAAGCGGTTCAGGGCGCGCTGGAGGACGCCGGGGTCCTGCTCGTGGTACATCGGCTTGGACAGTTCGCGCTCGGCGGCTTCCCGCGCGGGGTCGCGGGGGATCGTCACCGGCGGGTCGTCGCCGGCGCGCGGCAGGAGCGGTGCCGCTCCGAACCCCATGAGCGCTGCCCCCGCCGCGGTCACCGCATCAGCTCCCCGGTGTGCCGGACGGGCCGGGGCCCTGGCCGGGCAGACCGGCGGCGCGGGCGAGTTCGAGGTCGAGGGCCTCGCGCCGGATCCGCTGGTCGATGTAGAGGAGCACGGTGACGCCGGCCGTGATGGGGAACGTCAGCATGGAGCCGATCACGGAGCCGACGCCGCTGATGATCAGGAACGTCCAGCCCAGTTCGCCGGTGTGGTCGAGGAAGCCGGTGATGCCGTCACCGCTGAGCGCGCCGGCGAGGAAGGTGAACGGGATGACGATGATCGACGCCACGATGTTCGCGATGACGGCGGCGAGCAGCTGGATGCCGAAGACGCGCCACCAGGAGCCGCGGACCAGCTTGGCGGAGCGGGTCAGGGACTTCCGGACGCTCTGCTTCTCCAGCATCAGCGCGGGAGAGGCGAGCGAGAAGCGGATCATGAGCCAGATGGCGGCGACCCCCGCGGCGAGGCCACCGAGGACGGCGAGGCTCGCCCCGGCGTCGGAGGCACCGCCGACCGCGATCAGGAGGCCGGGCAGGATGCCGACGGCGATCACCGTGGCGCCGATGAGCGGGATGAGCAGGGTCAGGCCGAACAGCTTCGCCAGTTGGGGGCGGGAGTCCCGCCAGGCCTCGGCCGCCGTCACGGACCTGCCGAGCACCGCGCGGCTGGTGACCATGGTGAGCAGGGCCGTGGCGACGATCGTGCCGAGCAGGGTGATCACGAGGACCACTCCGGAGTTCAGCATGGTGTCGCCCATGGCGCGGGTCAGTTCGCCGACGGTCGCGCTCGGGTCGTCGAGGGCGTCGGTGTCCACCGACTCGTTCAGGACGAGTCCCTGGAGGAGGACGACGACGATCTCCGTGAGCACCGCGACGGTCAGGGAGATGCCGAGGACCGTGCGCCAGTGGGCGCGCATCGTGGACACGGCGCCGTCGAGGATCTCACCGACGCCGAGCGGGCGGAGCGGGATGACGCCCGGCTTGGCGGCGGGCGGCGGGCCCTGCCAGGCGCCCCAGCCGGGGTAGCCGCCCCCGGGACCGCCGGGGGCTCCTGGGCCTGCCGGGGGGCCGCCGTGGGGGCCTTGGCCCCAGCCCCAGCCGCCGCCCTGGCCGGGCGGAGGGGGCGGAGGCGGCGGGGTCGGGCCGGAGGTGCCGGGCGGGGACCATGCGGCGGGCGGCGGCTGCTCCTTGGACCACTTGGACGGGCCGCTTTGGCGGCCTGCGTCCGCGGGCTCGGCGGCGTCCGGCTTGCCGGTGTCCGGCCCGTCGGAGTCCTGTCCGTCGGAGGGGGCGGATCCGGGCGAAGCCCAGCCCGGAGAGTCGTTCATCGTCGCTCCTTCACGGTGCCCGTCCGCGGGTGCGGCGGCAGGTTGCCAGCCATCGTGCCACGGGGCACCGGCGGGGTGACCGGGTGCCGCAGGGGTGGGACGTCCTCGGACAGCGGCGGGACACCTTCACGGGACACCTTCAATTGTCCGCCGGGTACGGGGCAGACTGGGCGGATGGCTGATCAGTACGCGCAATCCGGCGAGGACATACGGCCGACCGAGGCCCCGACGATTCCCGCGATCCGCTGGGAGGAGCCACCCGAAGGCCCCGTACTGGTCCTCCTCGACCAGACCAGGCTGCCGGGCGAGGAGAGCGAGCTGGTGTGCACCGACCCACCGGCTCTGGTGGAGGCGATCCGCGCGCTCGCGGTGCGCGGGGCACCGCTGCTGGGCATCGCGGGGGCGTACGGCGTCGCGCTCGCCGCGGCCCGCGGTTTCGATGTGGACGAGGCGGCGGACGCGCTGGCGGGGGCGCGGCCCACCGCGGTGAACCTCGCCTACGGCGCCCGCCGGGCCCAGGCGGCCCACCGCACGGCCGTGGTGAGTGGCGCGGGGCCCGAGCGGGCGGCCGGTGCCGCGCTGGAGGCGGCGCGGGCGCTGCACGCCGAGGACGCCGGGGCCAGCCGGCGGATGGCGGCCCACGGCCTGGCGCTGCTCGACGAGCTGCTGCCGGGCGGCGGGCACCGGATCCTGACGCACTGCAACACCGGGGCGCTGGTCTCCGGTGGGGAGGGCACGGCGTTCGCGGTGGCCCTGCGGGCGCATCGGGCGGGGAGTCTGCGCAGGCTGTGGGTGGACGAGACGCGGCCGCTGCTCCAGGGGGCGCGGCTCACGGCGTACGAGGCGGCGCGCAACGGCATGGCGTACACGCTGCTCACGGACAACGCGGCGGGTTCGCTGTTCGCGGCCGGGGAGGTGGACGCGGTGCTGATCGGTGCCGACCGGATCGCGGCCGACGGTTCGGTGGCGAACAAGGTGGGGAGCTATCCGCTGGCGGTGCTCGCGCGGTATCACCACGTGCCGTTCATCGTGGTGGCGCCGGTGACGAGCGTGGACCTGGAGACCCCGGACGGAGCGTCGATCGAGGTGGAGCAGCGGTCCGGCCATGAAGTGACGGAGGTCACGGTGCCGCATGTGTCGATGATCGGGACGGAGGCAGGAGGCGGTATCGCGGTGGCTCCGTTGGGGACGCAGGCGTACAACCCTGCGTTCGACGTGACACCGCCGGAGCTGGTGACGGCGATCGTCACGGAGGAGGGGGTCCTGTCGCCGGTGACGGCGGAGGGTCTCGCGGAGCTGTGCGGCAGGCGCGCGGGGTGACCGTCGGCTGACCGGATGCCCCGGTGCCGGGCCGGGCCCGGCACCGGGCCGGTCCGGGGCCGTCCGACGGGAGGGGAAGGAGCGCGGGGGCGGGGGGCTGAGTGCGGGAACGGCGACGGGCTGCGGGCGGCGGTGGGACGGTGCCGGGGCGGGTTCGGGGAGGCCGGCTCAAGACCGGGATCGTCCCGGCGGGTGCCGTGGCGGTGCCCGGCCGGGTGCTTCTTGGCTTGTTTCGTACCCCTGACCCGGCCGGTTTGCTGTCGGTCGGCTCGGGGCGAGGTGTCACGGGTGGACCCGCCCGGCGTCCGTTACCGACCTCGGCCGCGGTCGGCCACCGCAGACAGTGATGCCCCGATACGACTATCGTCACAGGTCAGTGACCTCTCTCACCAGCACCCCAGTCACTGTTACGAGAATGGGATGATGTCAGGCATGAAGGGACGAGTCCTTGTCGTCGACGACGACACCGCACTGGCCGAGATGCTCGGGATTGTGCTGCGTGGTGAAGGTTTTGAGCCGTCGTTCGTGGCTGATGGCGACAAGGCGCTGGCCGCTTTCCGGGAGGCCAAGCCCGATCTCGTGCTGCTCGATCTGATGCTGCCGGGCCGCGACGGCATCGAGGTGTGCCGCCTGATCAGGGCGGAGTCCGGGGTGCCGATCGTCATGCTCACCGCCAAGAGCGACACCGTGGACGTGGTGGTCGGTCTGGAGTCGGGGGCGGACGACTACATCGTCAAGCCCTTCAAGCCGAAGGAGCTGGTGGCCCGGATCAGGGCGCGGCTGCGCCGCTCGGAGGAGCCCGCGCCGGAGCAGCTGGCCATAGGTGACCTGGTCATCGACGTGGCGGGGCACTCCGTGAAGCGGGAGGGGCAGTCGATCGCGCTGACGCCGCTGGAGTTCGACCTGCTGGTGGCGCTGGCGCGCAAGCCGTGGCAGGTGTTCACCCGCGAGGTGCTCCTGGAACAGGTCTGGGGCTACCGGCACGCGGCGGACACCCGGCTGGTGAACGTGCACGTGCAGCGGCTGCGCTCCAAGGTCGAGCGGGACCCCGAGCGGCCGGAGATCGTGGTGACCGTCCGGGGTGTCGGTTACAAGGCCGGACCGAGCTGACATGTCCCGGGACAGTTCCTCCTCGGCGCCCGGCGGTGCAAGGGCTCGGTCGGGGCGGACTGGACCGGCGCGGCACGGGTCACGGTTCGGACGGCTCGCCGACGGCGGGCTGCTGTTGCAGGGCGGCGTGCAGGGCAGCCCCGTGCTGCGGCTCTTCGCCCGCTGGGTGCGCAGGCCGCTGCTGCCCGCCGTACGGCTGTGGCGGCGCAACATCCAGCTGAAGGTCGTCGTCACGACCCTCCTGATGTCGCTCGGCGTGGTCCTCATGCTGGGCTTCGCCGTGCTCAGCTCGGTGAACAACGGCCTGCTCAAGGCCAAGGTGAAGGCTTCGCAGAGCCAGGCCGACGGCGGCTTCCGGGCCGCCCAGGACAGTGTCAACGCCGCGCGGCAGAGCACCGAGCAGGGCCAAGGCCCCGACGGCAGCACGGTCGACGGGCGCAACGCCGCCATGTGGATGTCCGACCTCGTCGAGCAGCTGTCCAGCGGCGGCCAGAACGCGTTCGCCGTGGTGACGCTGACGTCCACGAGCGACGCGGGCAGCGTCCGCGGTTCGCGGGCCTCGGGCGGTGTGGAGCCGATCCTGAGCGTGCCGGAGGAGCTGCGCGGGCAGGTCGACAAGGGCTCCGAGGTCCTCCAGGCCAATACGCGCATCGTCTACGACGACGGGCGGGAGCCGCAGCCCGGCCTCGTGATCGGCAAGCGGCTCAACGACCTCAACGGCGATCCGTACCAGCTGTACTACCTCTTCCCGCTGACGCAGGAGGAGGAGTCGCTCAACCTCGTCAGGACCACCCTCGCCACCGCCGGGCTCTTCGTCGTCGTGCTCCTGGGCGCCATCGCCTGGCTGGTGGTGCGCCAGGTGGTCACGCCCGTGCGCATGGCCGCGGGGATCGCCGAGCGGCTGTCCGCCGGGCGCCTTCAGGAACGTATGAAGGTGACGGGGGAGGACGACATCGCGCGGCTCGGTGAGGCGTTCAACAAGATGGCGCAGAACCTCCAGCTGAAGATCCAGCAGCTGGAGGAGCTGTCGCGGATGCAGCGGCGGTTCGTGTCCGACGTCTCGCACGAGCTGCGCACGCCGCTCACGACCGTGCGGATGGCCGCCGACGTCATCCACGAGGCGCGGGTGGACTTCGATCCGGTGACGGCGCGCTCGGCGGAGTTGCTCGCCGATCAGCTGGACCGGTTCGAGTCGCTGCTCGCGGACCTGCTGGAGATCAGCAGGTTCGACGCGGGGGCGGCCGCGCTGGAGGCCGAGCCGATAGATCTGCGTGAGGTCGTCCGCAGGGTCGTCGGCGGCGCGGAGATGCTCGCCGAGCGCAAGGGCACGCACATACGGATCGTCGGGGACGAGCAGCCCGTGGTCGCGGAGGCCGATGCCCGGCGCGTGGAGCGGGTGCTGCGCAATCTCGTGGTCAACGCCGTGGAGCACGGCGAGGGCAAGGACGTCGTGGTGCGGCTCGCCGCGGCGGGCGGCGCGGTGGCGGTCGCGGTGCGGGACTACGGCGTGGGCCTCAAGCCCGGCGAGGCGACCCGGGTCTTCAGCCGCTTCTGGCGGGCGGACCCGGCACGCGCGCGTACCACCGGTGGTACGGGCCTCGGGCTGTCCATCGCCCTGGAGGACGCCCGGCTGCACGGCGGGTGGCTCCAGGCGTGGGGCGAGCCGGGGGGCGGCTCGCAGTTCCGGCTGACGTTGCCGAGGACGGCGGACGAGCCGCTGCGGGGTTCGCCGATACCGCTGGAGCCCGACGACTCGCGGCGCCACCGCGGTCTGAACGACGCCGGGCTGCCGCTCGGGGGCGGCAACAAGCTCGCGACCGTGCCCGCCCAGCCGTCCGCCGTCTCCGAGAGGGTGTCGCCGTCCATGCCCGGCAAGGGCCCGATGGCCCCCCGGTTCGCGCGGACCGGCGCCGTGGACCCGACGGCGCTGCCCGGCAGCGGCTCGCGGGTCGTGCCGCGCAGGCCGGTGGACGACGGTGTGCCGGACGGAGACGGCGCGCCGGACGGTGACGTGGTGGCAGGCGGTCCCGAAGGGGCCGCGGAGGCACAGCGCCCGGCGGGTGGTCCGCGGCAGGCGGCGCCCGAGGGCGAGGCGGGTTCGGCGAAGGATGGGGAGAGCACGCGTGGGCGCTGACCGACAGGCACGCGTGGGCGCCGACCGGCAGGGGCGTGACCGCCGTGGGCGCCGGGGGCGTCCGCTGCGCACCGGGCTGCTGCTGGGCGGCTGTGCGGCCCTCCTGGCCGGCTGCGCCGCGATGCCCGACAGCGGGAACCTGGAGTCCGTGGACGCCTCGCAGCGGCCCGACTCCCGCCCGCAGGTCCGCGTCTACGCGATGCCGCCGCGCGAGGGCGCCCGGGCCGTGGAGATCGTGCAGGGCTTCCTGGAGGCGCTGACCAGCGACGATCCGCAGTTCGCGATGGCACGCAAGTATCTGACGAAGGACGCGTCGAAGCACTGGAACCCCGAGGGGTCCACCACGGTGCTCGCGGACGGCCCGAACACCGACGCGGGCAACGCGGGCAACGACGTGGAGGGCAGTCGGCGGTTCGCGCTGACCGGCCGGCAGGTCGCGCGGGTGGACGAGCAGCACGCGTACCGGCCCGAGGAGGCGTCCTACAGCCAGAGCGTGCACCTGAGCCAGGTGCGGGGGCCCGGGGGCCGCAAGGAGTGGCGCATCGACAAGCCGCCGCCGGGAGTGGTGCTCGGCGAGTCGGACTTCCAGCGCATCTACCGGTCCGTCAACAAGTACTACTTCGCGGGCCCTTCGGGGGCGGGCGCGAACGGCCGGACGGGACTCGTCGCCGACCCCATCTACATCCGGCAGCGGATCGATCCGCTGACGCAGACGGTGAAGGCGTTGCTGGCGGGCCCGACCAACTGGCTCGACCAGGTGGTCGAGTCGAGGTTCCGCAGCGGTACGCGGCTCAAGGACCCCCGGGCGTCGCTGACGCCGGACGACCAGAACCGGCTGACCGTGCAGCTGAACAAGCAGGCCGACGACGCCAGTCAGACGCGGTGCCGGGAGATGGCGGCGCAACTGCTGTTCACCCTCCAGGACCTGACGCCCTCGGGGGTGGAGCAGGTGACGCTCCAGAGGTCCAACGGTTCGATGCTCTGCGTCCTGAGCCAGAACCACGCCCAGAGCGTCGCGGCGCACCGCGGCGCGGAGCGGCCCGACTACCAGTACTTCATCGACGAGAAGCACCGCCTGGTGCGGATGCCGGCCAATGCCGGGAGCACCGCGGACCCGGAGCCGGTGAACGGCATCCTCGGCACCGGCGACCAGCCGCTGCGCTCGGCGGCGGTCTCGCGCGACGAGAAGCGGGCCGCCGGGGTGTCGCTCGACGGGAAGTCGCTGTACACCGGGTCGCTGTTCCTGGAGGACACGCTCGGCAAGGCGCAGGTGCGCAGCAAGGCCAAGGCGGAGGAGGACCGCCTCTCCACGCCCAGCTGGGACGGCAGGGGCGACCTGTGGGTGGCCGACCGCGACCCCCAGCGGCCGCGGCTGCTCTGGTTGGAGCGGGGCGAGGGCCACGCGGTGCAGGTCGAGGTGCCCGGACTCGACGGGCGTATCGAGGCGGTACGGGTGTCGGCCGACGGCGTGCGCATCGCACTGCTGGTGGAGAAGGACGACAAGACCTCGCTGTGGATCGGCCGGGTGGAGCGCGGTGAGCGGGGCGAGGGCGAGCGGCCGCGGATATCGGTGCTCGACCCCACCCAGGCCGCGCCGCGGATGGAGCGGGTCACCGCCATGTCCTGGGCCGGGGGCAGCCGCCTCGTGGTGGTCGGGCGGGAGTCCGGCGGGGTGCAGCAGATGCGGTACGTCCAGTGCGACGGGTCGGTGCTCTCGGGCACCACGCTGCCGGGGCTGACGGGCGTCAAGGAGATCGCGGCCTCCGAGAGCGAGCAGCAGCCGCTGGTGGCGCACTCGGACGACGGGATCGTACGGCTGCCGGCGGGATCGCAGTGGCAGACAGTGGTCAAGGAGGGGTCGGCTCCGGTCTACCCGGGGTGAGGCGGTCCGGCGTGGGGGCGCGGGTCGCGGGGTCGCGGGGTCGCGGGGTCGCGGGGTCGCGTGAGAGTTATCCACAGGCGCTTGTCCACAGGGCTGGTGGCGCCGGCCGCCCGTTGGCACAGTGGGGTCATGCGGGGGTGGTGGCGGGACCTGACCGACCTGGTGCTGCCGGCCGAGTGCGGGGGCTGCGGACGGCTTCGCGCGGTGCTGTGCGCCGAGTGCCGGGCGGCGCTGTGCGGGAGCGCGCCGCGCCGGGTGCGGCCGGTGCCCGAGCCGGACGGACTGCCGGTGGTACACGCGGCGGCGCCGTACGCGGACGCGGTGCGGGCCGCGCTGCTCGCGCACAAGGAGCGCGGCGCCCTGGGGCTCGCGGGACCCCTGGGCGAAGCGTTGGCCAGAGCTGTGCTCGCCGGTCTGCGGGCGGAGGGCGGGAAACGGGGTGATACGGGGACGGGTTCCTGGGTAGACGGCACGCACGGCGGCTCACAGGGGCGTGCGGTGCCGTTGTCGCTCGTCCCCGTGCCGTCGGCGCGTGCCGCGGTGCGGGCGCGTGGACATGACCCGGCGCGGCGGATCGCGCTCGCCGCGGCGGGTGAGCTGCGACGAGCGGGGATCCCGGCGCGGGTGCTCGCGGTGCTGCGCCAACGGCGTGCGGTGGCCGATCAGTCGGGGCTCGGCTCCCGGCAGCGGCGGGCCAATCTGGCGGGCGCCCTGGAGGTGACCGCCGGGGGCGGCCGACTGCTGGCGGGGTCCGGCCGGATCGTGGTCGTGGACGACCTGATGACCACCGGCGCCTCATTGGCGGAGGCCGCGCGCGCAATACGTGAACAGTACAGAGAAAACGGCATGCGGCCGGAGGCCGGTGCGGCCGTTGTCGCCGGGCCTCCGGATTCTTTCGGAATAAACCGGAACTGATGGAGAAGTTGTGTCGTTGCAGGTGGTGAGAGGACTGATACACCTGAATGGAGGTACGTAGCAGTAGAGGGTGACGACATCCGTCCGGGCGAGATATGTTCGGTTGTGAGGAATGGCGAACGCCGCGCCTCGCATATCGGAATGCCGGTCCATGCCGGTCCAAAGGGTTCGCGGATCTTGGATTCGCGCAATCACCCGGACCGGTGGGGTGGAGATCTTGCCCGCGGGGGAGGAGGAGGTGGACGTCACCGAGTCCGAGGCCCCGGAAGTCACCGGGGTCTGGTGCAAAAGGGAGATGCTCCGCCGCTGAAGCGGAGCGATCCGGGAACGGAGTTCTGCGTGGACATCGTCGTCAAGGGCCGCAAGACCGAGGTGCCCGAGCGGTTCCGCAAGCACGTGGCCGAGAAGCTGAAGCTGGACAAGATCCAGAAGCTCGACGGCAAGGTGATCAGCCTCGACGTCGAGGTGTCCAAGGAAACCAACCCGCGTCAGGCCGACCGTTCCGACCGCGTGGAGATCACCCTCCGCGGGCGCGGACCCGTGATCCGCGCGGAAGCCGCGGCGGCCGATCCGTACGCGGCGCTGGACCTGGCCACGGCCAAGCTCGACGCCAGCCTGCGCAAGCAGCACGAGAAGCGCCACAACCGGCGTGGCAACGGCCGGCTCTCGGCCGCCGAGGTCGCCGAGCGCGTCCCCGACGCGGCGACGCTCAACGGGGACGGCACCCTCGCGCGTGACGAAGAGCCCGACGGTGTACCGGTCAAGAAGATCGGCTCGCTGGAGATCCAGGGCGAAGGCCCCCTCGTGGTCCGCGAGAAGACGCACGTCGCGGCCCCCATGTCGCTCGATCAGGCGCTCTATGAGATGGAACTGGTCGGACACGACTTCTACTTGTTCGTCGACTCCGAATCCAAGGAACCCAGCGTCGTCTACCGGCGGCACGCCTACGACTACGGCGTCATCCGCCTCAACACCGACCCGATGGTCGCCAACGCGGAGACGGCCGGTGCCGGTGGGGCCCTCGGCGGCTGACCCGCCGCCCCCCTGACCGCCGTCATGGTGCCCCTGGAGCGCGTGTGCGCCCCCCAGGGGCACCCTCGTGCGACCAGTGCGCGCACCGCACCGGCTCCGGACGTGAAATCATGGGCCCGCCGGTCAACCGGCGTGCTGCCGCCCGGGGTTGGCGCAGCACCGGCACAACAGGCCACGGCCTTCATGGGGGAGGAACGATGGCGGACAGCTTCGGACCGATGCGTCACGAGGATGCCGCGGACGGCATCGGCATCGGATCGGAGGCGGGCACTCCGCGCAAGGAGCCCATTCGGGTCCTTGTCGTGGACGACCACGCCCTCTTCCGCCGCGGCCTGGAGATCGTCCTCGCCGCCGAGGAGGACATCCAGGTCGTCGGCGAGGCCGGCGACGGCGCCGAGGCGGTGGACAAGGCCGCCGACCTGCTGCCCGACATCGTGCTGATGGACGTCCGCATGCCCAAGCGCGGCGGCATCGAGGCGTGCACCTCCATCAAGGAGGTGGCACCCAGCGCCAAGATCATCATGTTGACCATAAGCGACGAGGAGGCGGACCTCTACGACGCGATCAAGGCGGGCGCCACCGGATACCTCCTCAAGGAGATCTCCACGGACGAGGTGGCCACGGCGATTCGCGCGGTGGCCGACGGGCAGTCGCAGATCAGCCCGTCGATGGCCTCGAAGCTGCTCACCGAGTTCAAGTCGATGATCCAGCGCACCGACGAGCGCAGACTCGTGCCCGCGCCGCGCCTGACCGACCGTGAACTGGAAGTCCTGAAACTCGTCGCCACGGGGATGAACAACCGCGACATCGCCAAAGAGCTGTTCATCTCCGAGAACACCGTGAAGAACCACGTGCGCAACATCCTGGAGAAGCTGCAACTGCATTCCAGGATGGAGGCCGTGGTGTACGCGATGCGGGAGAAGATCCTGGAGATCAGGTGAGGGCGCGCACCAGCTCGGCCGTCAGCTCCGGACGGTTCACCCGCTCCACCCGTACGGCATCGCAGCCGACCCAGGACGCCGCCTCCAGGAGCGCCTGGGCCATCGGCGCCACCGCCTTCGGGGAGTCCAGCGAGACCTGCCTGGCCACCAGCGTGCTGCCCTCGCGCGCGGGGTCGACCCGGCCCAGGAGCCTGCCGCCGGCGAGCAGGGGCATCGCGAAGTAGCCGTGTATCCGCCTGGGCTTGGGCACATAGGCCTCCAGGCGGTGCGTGAAGCCGAAGATCCGCTCCGTGCGCGCCCGCTCCCAGATCAGGGAGTCGAAGGGGGACAGCAGCGTCGTGCGGTGCCGGCCGCGGGGGGTCGTCTCCAGCGCCTTCGGGTCGGCCCAGGCCGGCTTGTCCCAGCCCTGGACCGTCACCGGCACCAGACCCGACTCCGCGACCACCGCGTCGAACTGCTCGCCCTTCAGGCGGTGGTAGTCGGCGATGTCCGCGCGCGTGCCGACGCCCAGCGCCTCGCCGGCCAGGCGCACCAGGCGGCGCAGGCACTCCGTGTCGCTCAGGTCGTCGTGCAGCAGCGCGTCCGGGATGGCGCGCTCCGCCAGGTCGTACACCCGCTTCCAGGAGCGGCGCTCGGTGCACACCACCTCGCCGTACATCAGCGCGCGCTCGACGGCGATCTTCGCGTCCGACCAGTCCCACCACTCGCCCTTGTTCTTCGCGCCGCCCAGCTCGGTGGCGGTCAGTGGGCCCTCGGCGCGCAGTTGTGCGACGACCTGGTCGTAGGCGCCGTCGGGCAGGTCGTGGTGCCAGTGGGGGCGGGCGCGGTAGGCGCGGCGGCGGAAGGCGAAGTGCGGCCACTCCTCGACGGGCAGGACGCACGCGGCGTGCGACCAGTACTCGAACGCGTGGGTCTGCGTCCAGTACGCCGCCTCGACCGTGTCGCGGCCGACGGCGCCGAGGCGGGCGTAAGGGACGAGTTCGTGCGAGCGGGCCAGCACGGAGATCGTGTCGAGCTGGACCGCGCCGAGGTGACGCAGCACGCCCCGCACACCGGAGCGGCGGTCGGGCGCGCCCAGGAACCCCTGGGCCCGCAGCGCGATGCGGCGGGCTTCGTCGGCGGAGAGGTCGATCACGGGGCGCGGCAGGCTCGTCATGGTCGAAACGATAGGCGGCGGCACTGACAGCCGGGCGGGGGTCTCGACCCCTCAGGTTCGCGCCGGCAGGTAGGGCCGCGCGGACGGCAGACCGAGGTCACCGGGGAGCAGGGCGCCCACCCAGCCGTCCCGGAGGGTGCCCTTGTTCAGCAGGCTCGCACGGAGCACGCCCTCGACGGTGAAACCGGCCTTCTCCACGACGGCCCGCGACCCGTGGTTGCCGACCTCGGCGCGCCATTCGAGGCGCGGGCAGCGCAGTTCGGTGAAGGCCCAGCGGGCGAGAGCGAGCACCGCCTCCGTCATGTAGCCCTGCCCCCGGTGCTCTTCGGCCGTCCAGAAGCCGACCTCCCAGGCGCCCGAGTGCGGGTGGTGCAGGCTGGTCGCGGCGAGCAGGGGGCCGCCGTCCCGGGGCCGTACGGCGAAGGTGTACTCCGAGTCGCCCCGCCAGCCGTCGGGGACCATGCGGTGGACGAAGTTCTCGGCGTCCACGCGCGCGTACGGCGAGGGAATGGTGGTCCAGCGCTGGATCTCGGGGTCCTGGCAGGCCGCGTGGACCTCGTCGATGTCGCGCGGGGTGAAGGCGCGCAGGCTCAGGCGGTCGGTCGTGAGGGTGACGGGCTCCATCAGGAGATGATGCGGGGGGCGCCGTTCCGGGGGCCAGCGTTTTTGCCGGCCCGGTGTGGTCATCACGTACCGGCCGCACATGCCACCCGGCACCTTCGGCGCCCCTCGGCCGTTGACCTCAGAGCAGACCTCCCGGCGCGGGCGGGTCCTCGCATACGATGACCGTTGCCCGACGAGTAAAACCCGACCATGCCAGGCCCGACCGGCAAGGAGACCAACCCCCGTGTCCGTCCTCTCGAAGATCATGCGTGCAGGCGAAGGCAAGATCCTGCGCAAGCTGCACCGCATCGCGGACCAGGTCAACTCCATCGAAGAGGACTTCGTCAGCCTCTCCGACGCCGAGCTGCGCGCGCTGACCCAGGAGTACAAGGAGCGATACGCCGACGGCGAGACGCTCGACGACCTGCTGCCCGAGGCCTTCGCGACGGTCCGTGAGGCCGCCAAGCGCGTCCTGGGCCAGCGGCACTACGACGTCCAGATGATGGGCGGTGCCGCGCTGCACATGGGCTATGTCGCCGAGATGAAGACCGGTGAGGGCAAGACCCTCGTCGGCACGCTGCCCGCGTATCTGAACGCCCTGTCAGGCAAGGGCGTCCACCTGATCACGGTCAACGACTACCTGGCCGAGCGCGACTCCGAGATGATGGGCCGCGTCCACAAGTTCCTGGGTCTGAGCGTCGGCTGCATCCTGGCCAACATGACGCCGGCCCAGCGCCGTGAGCAGTACAACTGCGACATCACCTACGGCACGAACAACGAGTTCGGCTTCGACTACCTCCGCGACAACATGGCGTGGTCGCAGGACGAGCTGGTGCAGCGCGGCCACAACTTCGCGATCGTCGACGAGGTCGACTCGATCCTGGTCGACGAGGCCCGCACCCCGCTGATCATCTCCGGCCCCGCCGACCAGGCCACCAAGTGGTACGGCGACTTCGCCAAGCTCGTCACCCGCCTCACCAAGGGCGAGCCCGGCAACCCCCTCAAGGGCATCGAGGAGACCGGGGACTACGAGGTCGACGAGAAGAAGCGCACCGTCGCCATCCACGAGTCCGGCGTGAGCAAGGTCGAGGACTGGCTGGGCATCGACAACCTCTACGAGTCGGTGAACACGCCGCTGGTGGGTTACCTCAACAACGCCATCAAGGCCAAGGAACTCTTCAAGAAGGACAAGGACTACGTCGTCATCGACGGCGAAGTCATGATCGTCGACGAGCACACCGGCCGTATCCTCGCCGGCCGCCGCTACAACGAGGGCATGCACCAGGCGATCGAGGCGAAGGAAGGGGTGGACATCAAGGACGAGAACCAGACCCTCGCCACCATCACCCTCCAGAACTTCTTCCGCCTCTACAAGCGCGAGGGCTACGACAGCGGCCTGTCCGGCATGACCGGTACGGCGATGACCGAGGCCGCCGAGTTCCACCAGATCTACAAGCTGGGCGTCGTGCCGATCCCGACGAACCGGCCGATGGTCCGCGCCGACCAGTCCGACCTGATCTACCGCACCGAGGTCGCCAAGTTCGCCGCCGTCGTCGACGACATCGCGGAGAAGCACGAGAAGGGGCAGCCGATCCTGGTCGGCACCACCTCCGTGGAGAAGTCGGAGTACCTCTCGCAGCAGCTCTCCAAGCGGGGCATCCAGCACGAGGTGCTCAACGCCAAGCAGCACGACCGTGAGGCCACGATCGTCGCGCAGGCCGGTCGCAAGGGCGCCGTCACGGTCGCCACGAACATGGCCGGCCGTGGTACGGACATCAAGCTCGGCGGCAACCCCGAGGACCTCGCCGAGGCCGAGCTGCGCCAGCGCGGTCTCGACCCCGTGGAGCACGTCGAGGAGTGGGCGGCCGCGCTGCCCGCCGCCCTGGAGAAGGCCGAGCGGGCCGTCAAGCAGGAGTTCGAGGAGGTCAAGGCCCTCGGCGGGCTGTACGTCCTCGGCACGGAGCGCCACGAGTCGCGCCGGATCGACAACCAGCTGCGTGGTCGTTCCGGACGCCAGGGCGACCCGGGCGAGTCCCGGTTCTACCTCTCGCTGGGCGACGACCTGATGCGGCTCTTCAAGGCGCAGATGGTCGAGCGCGTCATGTCGATGGCCAACGTCCCCGACGACGTGCCGATCGAGAACAAGATGGTCACGCGCGCCATCGCCTCGGCCCAGTCGCAGGTCGAGCAGCAGAACTTCGAGACCCGCAAGAACGTCCTCAAGTACGACGAGGTCCTCAACCGCCAGCGCGAGGTCATCTACGGAGAGCGTCGCCGCGTCCTGGAGGGCGAGGATCTGCAGGAGCAGATCGCGCACTTCATGGACGACACCATCGACGCGTACATCGCCGCCGAGACCGCCGAGGGCTTCGCCGAGGAGTGGGACCTGGACCGGCTGTGGGGCGCCTTCCGGCAGCTCTACCCCGTCAAGGTCACCATCGAGGAGCTGGAGGACGCGGCGGGCGACCGCGCGGGCCTCACCGCCGAGTTCATCTCCGAGTCCATCAAGGACGACATCCACGAGCAGTACGCGGCGCGGGAGCAGCAGCTCGGCTCCGACATCATGCGTGAGCTGGAGCGCCGGGTCGTCCTGTCGGTGCTCGACCGCAAGTGGCGCGAGCACCTCTACGAGATGGACTACCTCCAGGAGGGCATCGGCCTGCGGGCCATGGCGCAGAAGGACCCGCTGGTCGAGTACCAGCGCGAGGGCTTCGACATGTTCAACGCCATGATGGACGGCATCAAGGAGGAGTCCGTCGGCTACCTGTTCAACCTGGAGGTCCAGGTCGAGCAGCAGGTCGAGGAGGTCCCCGTCGAGGACGCGGCCGCCACCTCGCTCACCAAGGACGGCGCGCAGGACGCGGTTCCGGCCGGCGCCGGGGCGCGCCCCGAGATCCGCGCGAAGGGCCTGGAGGCTCCGCAGCGCCCCGACCGCCTGCACTTCCAGGCGCCGAACGCCGAGGGCGGCGTGGACGAGGGCGACTTCACCACGGACGGTTCCGGGGTGCGGTCCGAGGCGGACGGGATGACCCGCGCGGAGCGCCGCAAGGCCCAGAAGGGCGGGCGTCGCCGCAAGAAGTGAGGCGCGCTGTCGCGGTGACCGGGCGCTGACCGGGTCCGGTCAGGTTGCCCCCGGGCGGCCTGACCGGGCCGGGCGCGGGCTGGTTCGAGGGGCCGGGGATTTCTCCGGCCCCTTTGTCGTGGGGCCCGGCCCCTGTGGCGTAGGTCAGTGGCTCTTCTCCGTCTCCACCGCCGTGCAGCGCCATTTGCGGTCCGGGCCCAGCGCCAGGCGGAAGGCGAGCGCGCGCAGTCTCGGGCCCGCCGTGACGCGGGCGAAGACCTCGTAGGCGTCGGGGTGCGGCTGGTAGTGGCCGATGCGGTGGATGGTGGGGCGGTGGCCGTCCGCGCACAGCGGGGCCAGCTCGGCGAGGCGGGCCAGCTCGTCGTACGCCGTGTTGGCGATGTGGCGGGCCACCCAGTGCAGGGGGCGCTGTCCGCTGAGGACGAGCAGCAGGCGTTCGGCGAAGACCTCCGTGGGGTGCGGGGGCGGCTGCGCCGGGATCGCGCGCAGGGGCCGGCGGGAGTCCCTGCGGGTGGGCGGACGGCCGGTGGGCGGGCGGGACGCCGAGGGGCGGGGACGTGGTCTCGTCATCACCTTGCGCATGGGAGCCTCCTTCATCGCCTGCTGTACCGGGGAGTAACTTCCCGTTGGGGATCTTGTACGGGGGCGGTGGTGGCCGGTGCAAGGGTTCGGCGGCGGCCCGGGGGCGGGCCGGGCGGTTCACCTATCCGGGGGGTCGCGCGGGCCGGTGGCGCCGCGAGCGCGGGATGGCGGCGGGTGAGACCGCGGACGGGCGTGGACGGCTCCCCGGCAGGTGGGGGCAGCTCGATGGGGGACTCACGGACGTATCCTGAAGGCCTTCTCCGGCCACGCAGCTCCGTCCGCGGGCGGACACGAATGAAAGCGGTCAGTCATGCGCCTCTACGTTCCCCTGACCCTGTCCCGGCTCGCCGAGGCGTACCGGGCGGGGGAGCTGGCGCCCGGGCCGCTGGTCGCCTACGCCGTGACCCCGGCGCTGCGGGAGTGGTACGTCTCCGACGACATCGAGGAGCTGGAGTACGCGGCGCTGAACCGGGCGGCGATGGCGTCGCTGCGGCTGGTGGCGGTGGACCCCAAGGCGGCGCGGCGGCGGGTCGTGCTGGCGGCCGACGTACCGGACGGGGCGGCCGTCGCCGACCCCGACCGGGGGCTCGACCAGGGGGCGCTCGGGGAGGTGCGGATCGCCGAGGCGCTCCCGATGGGCAAGGTGGCGGCCGTGCACGTGGACGCGCCGGACGCGGAGGCGGACGTGGCCGCGGCGGCGTCCCTGCTGGGCGCCGCGGACCAGGGCGACGACGACGCGCGGTTCGTGGTGGACGGGGTCGAGGACCACGAGCTGCTCTGGTTCGCCACGCAGGAGATTCCCGGGCTGATCGCCTGAGAAGCCGGTTTCGAAGTCCCGAGCCTTTGGCCTCCGGGCAGGTCTCCGCGGGCGTTCGCCGGGCATCGGCGGAGGGTAGATTTGGGGGATGGGGACGCGGCGCGGGGCGCACATCGTGTGGGACTGGAACGGGACGCTCCTGCATGACATTCACGCGGTGATCGAGGCGACGAACGCCTCCTTCGCGGAGCTCGGGATCGAGCCCATCACCTTGGAGCGGTACCGCGAGCTGTACTGCGTGCCGATCCCGCTGTTCTACGAGCGGCTGCTGGGGCGGCTGCCCAGCGACAGTGAGTGGCGCGTCATGGACGCCGTCTTCCACCGGCACTACTGGGCGCGGGCCGAGACCTGCGGGCTCACCGAGGGGGCCGCCCGGCTGCTGGCCGAGCGGCGGGCCGAGGGGCACACGCAGTCGTTGCTGTCCCTGGCCCCGCACGAACACCTCGTACCGCTGGTGCGCAGGCACGGCATCCAGGAGCACTTCGTGCGGATCGACGGGCGCACCGACGACTCGCACGCCGGGAAGGCCGAGCGGATGGTGCGGCACCTCGCCGCGCTGGAAGGTGTCGTCGCCGCCGCCGAGCGGGTCGTCGTCATCGGTGACGCCCTCGACGACGCGATCGCCGCCGCGCACGTGGGGGCGCGGGCCGTGCTCTACACCGGCGGTTCGCACAGCAGGGCCAGCCTGGAGTGCGCCGGTGTGCCGGTCGTGGACAGCCTGGGAGAGGCCGTGCTCGTGGCGGAACGGCTCGCCGCCTGAGATGTCCGGGCGCTCGCGCGTTCGTACGGCCGTACGGATGCGTCCGTCGTCCTTCCCGGACAACGTGCCCGCCCGGGGCGGCTCCGCCGAGCGGGGCGACCTCGACGGGCGCCCCCGCGTACTGTGCAGAGTGTCCAGGTTCTGCCCCTGCTTTTGTACACATACGGCTCATGACGGTTCCGGGGTGCGGAGCGATAGCCTTGTCCCGTGATCAGCGCGATATCCCGCGGAGGCATCGGTGCCTCCGCCCTGCGCCCCGGAAACACGGAGGACATCCGTGCCCGGGGCCTCGCTGACGTCTCTTCGCGGTGCGGCCGAGCGGGCCGGGCGGCCCGCCCGGCGACGGATTCGGCGAATCTGTCGCCGAAACCGCTGAAAATGGCGGAAAGTCGATGGCTGTTTCCGTACCGCCGCCTAACGTCGATGACGGCCGGAGACCCCGGGCCAGGGCGTTATGTCACTTCACTTCCTTCTACGTCGCGCAATGACGCGCGGCAGGAGTCATGAGGACAATGCAGACCAAGCTGGACGAAGCCAAGGCCGAGCTGCTCGCGCGGGCCGCCCGGGTAGCTGAGAACAGCCCGGTCGGGGGGCGCCCGCCGAGCGGTGCACCGACCGGGAAGACGAGCGGGGCCACGCCGGACCAGGACATGGCCCTCGCGTTCCTCCAGCGCTACTACCTGCACACTGCCCCCGAGGACCTCGCCGACCGCGACCCGGTCGACGTCTTCGGCGCCGCCTTCTCCCACTACCGGCTCGCCGAGAACCGCCCCCAGGGCACGGCGAACGTGCGCGTCCACACCCCGACGGTCGAGGAGAACGGCTGGACCTGCAGCCACTCCGTCGTCGAGGTCGTCACCGACGACATGCCCTTCCTGGTCGACTCCGTCACCAACGAGCTCTCCCGCCAGGGCCGCGGCATCCATGTGGTGATCCACCCCCAGGTCGTCGTGCGCCGTGACCTGACCGGCAAGCTCCTCGAGGTCTTCCCCGCGGAGGTGGGCGCCGAGCGGCCGCAGGACGCGCTCGTCGAGTCGTGGATCCATGTGGAGATGGACCGCGAGACCGACCGCGCCGACCTGAAGCAGATCACCGCCGACCTGCTGCGCGTCCTGTCCGACGTGCGCGAGACGGTCGAGGACTGGGAGAAGATGCGCGACGCCGCGCTGCGCATCGCCGACGAGCTGCCCTCCGAGCCCACCGCGGACGACCTGCGCGATCAGGAGGTGGAGGAGGCCCGCGAGCTGCTGCGCTGGCTCGCCGACAACCACTTCACCTTCCTGGGCTTCCGGGAGTACAACCTCACCGACGACGACTCGCTGGCCGCCGTCCCCGGCACCGGCCTGGGCATCCTGCGCGCCGACCCCAAGCACGGCGACGACCACCACCCCGTCAGCCCGTCCTTCAACCAGCTGCCCGCCGACGCGCGCGCCAAGGCCCGTGAGCACAAGCTGCTCGTCCTGACGAAGGCCAACAGCCGGGCGACCGTGCACCGCCCCAGCTACCTCGACTACGTCGGCGTGAAGAAGTTCGACGCCGAGGGCAACGTCATCGGGGAGCGGCGCTTCCTCGGCCTGTTCTCGTCCGCCGCGTACACCGAGTCCGTGCGGCGCGTGCCCGTCATCCGCCGCAAGGTCGCCGAGGTGCTCAAGGGCGCCGGCTTCTCGGCCAACAGCCACGACGGGCGCGACCTGCTCCAGATCCTGGAGACCTACCCGCGCGACGAGCTGTTCCAGACGCCCGCCGACGAGCTGCGCTCCATCGTGACGAGCGTCCTCTACCTCCAGGAGCGGCGCCGGCTGCGGCTCTACCTGCGCAAGGACGAGTACGGGCGCTACTACTCCGCGCTCGTCTACCTCCCGCGCGACCGCTACACCACCGGCGTGCGGCTGCGGATCATCGACATCCTCAAGGAGGAGCTGAACGGCGCCAGCGTCGACTTCACCGCCTGGAACACCGAGTCGATCCTCTCCCGCATCCACTTCGTGGTGCGGGTGCCCAAGGGCGCCGCGGTCCCCGACCTCTCCGACGCCGACATCGAGCGCATCGAGGGCCGGCTCGTCGACGCCGCCCGCTCCTGGGCCGACGGCTTCGCCGAGGCGCTGACCGCCGAGTGCGGCGAGGAGCGCGCCGCCGAACTCCTGCGCCGGTACGGGGGCGCCTTCCCCGAGGGCTACAAGGCCGACCACACGCCGCGCGCCGCCGTCGCCGACCTCCAGCACCTGGAGCAGCTCAGCCGGGGCGACAAGGACTTCGCGCTCTCCCTGTACGAGCCGGTGGGCGCCGCGCCCGGCGAGCGCCGCTTCAAGATCTACCGCTCCGGCGAGCAGGTCTCCCTCTCCGCGGTGCTGCCCGTCCTGCAGCGCCTGGGCGTCGAGGTCACCGACGAGCGCCCGTACGAGCTGCGCTGCGCCGACCGCACGCACGCGTGGATCTACGACTTCGGGCTGCGCATGCCCAAGTCCCCGAACGGCGGCGACTACCTCGGCGACGACGGCCGCGAGCGCTTCCAGGAGGCCTTCGCCGCCGCCTGGACCGGTGCCGCCGAGGTCGACGGCTTCAACTCGCTGGTGCTGCGCGCGGGCCTCAACTGGCGCCAGGCGATGGTGCTGCGGGCGTACGCCAAGTACCTGCGCCAGGCCGGCGCCATGTTCAGCCAGGACTACATGGAGGACACCCTCCGCAACAACGTCCACACCACCCGGCTGCTCGTCTCGCTCTTCGAGGCGCGCATGTCGCCGGACCGCCAGCGCGCCGGGACCGAGCTGACCGACGGGCTCCTGGAGGAGCTGGACGGCGCGCTCGACCAGGTCGCCTCGCTGGACGAGGACCGCATCCTGCGGTCCTTCCTCACCGTCATCAAGGCGACCCTGCGCACGAACTTCTTCCAGCGCACGCAGAGCGGCGAGCCGCACGCCTACGTCTCCATGAAGTTCGACCCGCAGGCCATCCCCGACCTGCCCGCGCCGCGTCCCGCGTACGAGATCTGGGTGTACTCGCCCCGCGTCGAGGGCGTCCACCTGCGCTTCGGCAAGGTCGCGCGCGGCGGGCTGCGCTGGTCCGACCGGCGCGAGGACTTCCGTACGGAGATCCTCGGCCTGGTCAAGGCGCAGATGGTGAAGAACACCGTCATCGTGCCGGTCGGCGCCAAGGGCGGCTTCGTCGCCAAGCAGCTGCCCGACCCGTCGGTGGACCGCGACGCGTGGCTCGCCGAGGGCGTGGCCTGCTACAAGACGTTCATCTCCGCGCTGCTCGACATCACCGACAACCTCGTCGCCGGCGAGGTCGTGCCGCCCTCCGACGTGGTGCGCCACGACGAGGACGACACCTACCTCGTCGTCGCCGCCGACAAGGGCACCGCGACGTTCTCGGACATCGCCAACGAGGTCGCCCAGTCCTACGACTTCTGGCTCGGCGACGCGTTCGCCTCCGGCGGCTCCGCGGGCTACGACCACAAGGGCATGGGCATCACCGCCCGCGGCGCCTGGGAGTCCGTGAAGCGGCACTTCCGGGAGCTGGGCTGCGACACCCAGTCCGAGGACTTCACCGTCGTCGGCGTCGGTGACATGTCCGGCGACGTGTTCGGCAACGGCATGCTGCTCTCCGAGCACATCCGCCTGGTCGCCGCCTTCGACCACCGGCACATCTTCATCGACCCGCAGCCGGACGCCGCGACCTCCTACGCCGAGCGCCGCCGCCTGTTCGAGCTGCCGCGCTCGTCCTGGGCCGACTACGACAAGGCGCTGCTCTCCTCCGGCGGCGGGATCTTCTCCCGCTCCGCCAAGGCGATCCAGCTCAACGGCCACATCCGCGAGGCCCTCGGCATCGAGAGCAACGTCGTCAAGATGACCCCGGCGGACCTGATGCGGGCCATCCTCCAGGCCCCCGTGGACCTGCTGTGGAACGGCGGCATCGGCACGTACGTGAAGTCCTCGGCGGAGTCGAACGCCGACGTCGGCGACAAGGCGAACGACGCGATCCGCGTGAACGGCTCGGACCTGCGCGTCAAGGTGGTCGGCGAGGGCGGCAACCTCGGCCTGACCCAGCTGGGGCGCATCGAGTTCGCGCGCGCCGGCGGACGCATCAACACCGACGCCATCGACAACAGCGCGGGCGTGGACACCTCCGACCACGAGGTGAACATCAAGATCCTGCTCAACGCGGTCGTCACCGACGGCGACATGACCGTCAAGCAGCGCAACAAGCTGCTCGCCGAGATGACCGACGAGGTCGGGCACCTGGTGCTGCGCAACAACTACGCGCAGAACACCGCGCTGGCCAACGCCGTCGCCCAGTCGCCGTCCCTGCTCCACGCCCACCAGCGCTTCATGCGCCGGCTCGGCAAGCAGGGCCACCTGGACCGGAGCCTGGAGTTCCTGCCCAACGACCGGCAGATCCGCGAACTGCTCAACTCCGGCCGCGGCCTGTCCCAGCCCGAGCTGGCCGTCCTGCTCGCCTACACGAAGATCACGGCCGCCGACGAGCTGATCCAGACGACGCTGCCCGACGACCCCTACCTGCGGCGCCTGCTGCACGCCTACTTCCCGAAGGCGCTGCGCGAGCGGTTCCCCGACCAGGTCGACGGGCACGCGCTGCGCCGGGAGATCGTCACGACCGTCCTGGTCAACGACACGGTGAACACGGGCGGTTCGACGTTCCTGCACCGGCTGCGGGAGGAGACGGGCGCCTCGCTGGAGGAGATCGTGCGGGCCCAGCTGGCCGCGCGGGAGATCTTCGGCCTCAGCGAGGTCTGGGACGCCGTCGAGGCGCTCGACAATGTCGTCGCCGCCGATGTGCAGACCCGCGTACGGCTGCACTCGCGCCGCCTCGTCGAGCGCGGCTCGCGCTGGCTGCTCAACAACCGGCCGCAGCCGCTCCAGCTCGCCGAGACCATCGGCTTCTTCAGCGAGGGCGTCGCCCAGGTCTGGGACGAGCTGGCGAACCTGCTGCGCGGCTCGGACCTGGAGTGGTACCAGGGCATCCGGGACGAGCTGACGGACGCGGGCGTCCCCGAGGCGCTGGCCCAGCGCGTCGCCGGGTTCTCGTCGGCCTTCCCGGCGCTGGACATCGTCGCGGTCGCCGACCGGGTGGGCAAGGAGCCCATGGCCGTCGCCCAGGTCTACTACGACCTCGCCGACCGGCTGCGCATCACCCAGCTCATGGACCGCATCATCGAGCTGCCCCGGGCCGACCGCTGGCAGTCCATGGCCCGCGCCTCCATCCGCGAGGACCTGTACGCGGCGCACGCCGCGCTCACGGCGGACGTCCTGGCCGCGGGGGGCGAGGGCGAGTGCACGCCGGAGGAGCGGTTCAAGGCGTGGGAGGAGAAGAACGCGCCGATCCTGAGCCGGGCCCGCTCGACGCTGGAGGAGATCCAGAGCTCCGAGGCGTTCGATCTGGCGAACCTGTCGGTGGCGATGCGGACGATGCGGACGCTGCTGCGTACGCATTCGTAGGTACGCCGACGACGCCGCCGCGTAGGTGTGCGTAGGCACGCGAAAGGGGGGCGCCCCGGGCCTGGTGGCTCGGGGCGCCCCCCTTACGCCGCTCCGTGGGGAGCGGACCGCGGTGGGTCAGGCGTGTCGACGGGATCCGCGTCGGGCCCACAGGGGCGTGACCACGGCGATGAGGACGGCGGCGACGCCGATCTGGAAGATGTGCCTGATCCAGTCGATGCCGTTCGTGTCGCGGACGCCGACCGCGGTGGCCAGGGCGTTGCCGACGACGGCGCCGAGGATACCGAGGATGACCGTCAGCCACAGCGGAATGGGCTGACGGCCCGGCAGGACGAGTTTGGCCAGCAGGCCGATGATGAGTCCGGCGATGATGGCCCACAGGAATGACACGTCGGCTCCTCCTACTGTTGAAAAAAGGCTGTCGGGAATCTGCAAGCCCAAGTGCCCGGGAAACCGCGCCGTATGCGTCCCTTTCTTCGGCCGTATCTTTGGACAGGTCTTCGTACGCATGTTCGTCAATGTCCCCGTGCATGACGGAGCCGGGAGGGGGAAACTGGGTCGCATGATCGGCTTGGCGGATGTCCTGGCGGACGTCAAAGAAGGCGATGTACGGCTCACCCGCCGCATGGCCCACTGGACCTCGCCCCTGGCGCGGCGGGTGCTGCCGGCCGTGGAGTCGGCGGCTGAACACACCAAACTGTGGTGGGGTGCGGCGGTGCTCATGTCCGTGACCGGCGGCCGCCGGGAGCGGACGGCCGCGGTGGCCGGACTGGCCGCCATGGGGGTCGCGGAGCTGGTGTCCAACGCGGTGTGCAAACAGCTCTACGAACGGCGCAGGCCGCCCAAGGAGCTGATCCCGCACGAGGACGTGCACGACCGTCCGGACAGCTCTTCGTTCCCCTCCGGGCACACCGCCGCGGCCGTCGGCTTCACCGCCGGTGTCGCCGGGACCTCCCTGGGGTGGGGCGCCGCCTGCGCGGTGCCGGCGGCGGCGGTCGCGGTGGAGCGGGTGCACTCCGGCGCGCACTACCCCACTGACGTGGCCGTCGGCGCCGTGATCGGCCTGGCCGGCGCCTGGCTCGTCCACCGCACTCCCCGGCTGGTGCTGCGTCACCTGCTGTGAGGGCGCCATTGTCGCCCGCCCCGTGTTCCGGCAGTCCGGCAGGGGGCGGGCTCTTTTCGTGCGCCGGGCCCTGGCCCTGGTCCCGGCCCTGGCCCCTGCGCTGACCCTGGCCCCGCCCCCGCTCCGGCGCCGGGGCAACGTCGGCGGGCCCTGTGGCGTCTTCGTCGGCGGACTCGTGTTGCCGATCAGCGGCAGCGGAGGTAGGGCCGGTCCGGAGTGAGTTCTCCCCTGGACCGATTGGTTGCCTCCGTGGCGCGGAATGGGTGATGAGATTCGCCATACCCCCTTAATTCGGGCATTTGGTCTAAGGTGGGTGAGATTGTCTGACGGAGGTACGAAATCCACAGCGCAGGGAACCGGACCACCCATCGACCGCGGACCACCGAAGGGCCAGCCGTGACCGTGAACACCCCCGAGAACCTCTCCGACGAGCTCGCCGCGCACCTGCCCGAGGCCTGGGCCGCCACCGCGCTGACCGTCGTCATGCCGACGTACAACGAAGCGGGGAACCTGCCGGGCATGGCCGAGGCCCTGATGGCGCTCCCGCTGCCCGGCCTGCGCCTCCTCGTCGTCGACGACTCCAGCCCCGACGGCACCGGCGACATCGCCGAACGCTTCGCCGAGCGGTACGGCAGCGCCCGGATGAGCGTCCTGCACCGCACCGAGAAGGACGGCCTCGGTCGGGCCTACGCGGCCGGCATGACCCGGGCCGTCGCCGAGGGCGCCGCGTACGTGCTGCAGATGGACGCCGACGGCAGCCACCCCGTCGCCAAGGTCGCCGAGCTGCTCGGCGTCGCCCTCGCCACCGACGCGGCTGTCGTCATGGGCAGCCGGTACGTGCAGGGCGGCACGCTCTCCGACGCCTGGGGCGCCCACCGCAAGCTGCTCTCGCGCTGGGCCAACGCCTACGCCGGCACCATCCTCGGCACCCGCGTCCGCGACATCACCGGCGGCTTCAACCTCTGGCGCGCGGACGCCCTGCGCGCCATCGACCTCGCCTCCGTGGACAGCGCGGGCTACAGCTTCCAGGTCGAGATGAAGTACCGGGCGCTGCGCCGCGGCTTCGGCGTCATGGAGGTGCCGATCCACTTCGAGGACCGCACGATCGGCGAGTCCAAGATGAACCTCATGGTGCAGCTGGAGTCCATCGTGATGCCCTGGAAGCTGCGGCTCGACGCGAGGGCGTCCGGGCGGGGCGGGGACGTGCGAGGCGGCGATGTGCGGGGCGGGGACGTGCGGGGCGGCGCGGGAGTACGCGGATGACGGGGCCCGCGCTGCGGGAGGCGCCGCCCGCCGGGTCCGCCGCCGTCCCCGCGCCCTCTCCCGCGCCGGACCGCGCGCCCGCGCCCGCGGTCGGGCGCCTGCGCCGGCTCTCCCTGGAGGTCATGAAGTTCGGCGTGGTCGGCGGCAGCGGTGTCGCCGTGAACCTCCTCGTCTTCAACCTCCTCCTGCACGGCTTCGGCTCCCGCCCCATGACGGCGACCGTCCTGGCCAGCTGCGTGGCCATGGGCACCAACTACCTCGGCTTCCGCTTCTTCGCCTACCGGGACCGCGCCTCGCGCACCAAGCGGCAGATCGCCCTCTTCTTCGTCTTCAGCGGCATCGGCGTGGTGATGGAGAGCGTCCTGTTCTACGCGGCCTACCGGGGCGCGGGCATGAGCGGCCCGCTCGGCTCGAACATCGCCAAGGCGCTCTCGATCGCCCTCGCCTCGGCGTTCCGCTTCCTGGTGTACCGGACGTGGGTCTTCCAGCACGATGCGCGCCGCCTCTAAAGGGGCCGCCGAAGGGGCCATACGGGCGCCGCGAAACCTCGTACCGCTCGCCGCCGCCCTGCCCCTGCTCGCCCTGATCGTCCTGCTGCTCCTGGTGATCGTCCGCCTGCCGTGGGCGGGCGACCTCGGCATCCACGCGGCGACGATCGAACGCCTGCGCGCCGATCCGCTCGACCCCGGCAACCCGCTGGTCGACGCGGACACCCCGAGCCCCTACTACTCGCCCTGGACGCTGCTCCTTGGCTGCCTGGCCAGGGTGACCGGGCTCGGCACGTTCGTGGTGCTGCGGGTGGCGGCGCTGGTGGGGCTGGCGCTGCTGGTGACGGGGGTGCGGAACTTCGTCCGTACGTTCAGCACGCGTCCTGGGGCGGTGCCGCTGGCCCTGCTCTGCCTGCTGCTGCTCTGGGGCCCGGGGCTGTTCAGCTGGAGCGGCTTCCTCGGCCTCAACTCCCTCGCCCTGACGGTCTCGTACCCGAGTACGTTCGCGCTCGGGCTCTCCTTCCACTTCTGGGCGCTGCTGCGGAAGGCCTTGCCGGGCGCGGGCGTGCGGGCGTTCCTCGGCCTCGGGGTGCTGTGGGCCGTGATCCTGCTGAGCCACCAGTTCACGGGGGTGGTGGCGTCCTTCGGGGCGTCGGCGATGGTGCTGGGGGCGCGGCCGTGGCCGTCCCGGCAGGTGTGGGGGCGGCTGGCGTGCGGAGCGGCGCTCGGCATCGCGGTGCTGGCGCTCTGGCCCTACTACTCCTTCTTCGGCCTCTTCGGGGCCGGCGGCCTGGAGGACATCCACCGTTCGCTGTACCGGGGGCTGCTGCCGCACTTCGGTCTGGCGCTGCTCGGTGTGGCGGCCCTGGTGTGCCGGTGGCGCCGGGATCGCCGGGACCCCCTGGTCCTCTTCTTCGCGCTCGGCGCGGTGCTGTTCGCGGCGGGCGGCCTGAGCGGCCACTACTCGTGGGGCCGGGTGCTGCCGGCGGCCCTGATCCCGGCGCAGGTGGCGGCGGCGCTGGAGGTCTTCGAACGGGGCGCCGTCCGCCGCGCGGCCGCCGCGCTGCTGGGCGCGGCCCTGCTGCTCGGGGCGTGGACCCAGGCGGGGACGCTCGGCTACGTGGCGCCGCGCGGGGCCCTGCCGGGCCCGGTGGCCGCCAAGTACCGGGCGCCCTGGCCGGGCTACGACTGGCTGGCCCCGGAGGTCCGCCACGGCGACGTGGTCATGGCCAAGACCTTCCCGTCCCGCCAGATCCCCGCGTACGGCCCCTACACGGTCGCCCCCGGCTACCCGGACTTCTTCCTCCCGGACCAGCCCGAGCGCCTCGCGGCGGTACGGACGTACTTCGCACCGGACACACGACGCGAGACCCGCCTGGCGGTGCTGCACAGGTACGGGGTGCGCTGGATCATCGCCTACCCCACGGACCACGGCCTGCCCCCCGACGACCCCGCCCTGCGGAAGACCTCCGTGGGCCCGAGGGGACAGGTGCTGTACGAGGTGGTGGGGTGAGCGCCCCGAGGGGCGGGCGGAGCGGTTACTCCGGTGCGGCCTTCCATTCGTCTTCGAGGATCGAGTAGGTGATGGAGTCGCGCCAGGCGCCGTCCACGAACACGTGCTGTCTGATCCTGCCCTCCTCCTGCATCCCCGCGCGGAGCAGCGTTTTGTGGGAGGCGGTGTTCAAAGGCGCGCGGGCGGCCCACACGCGATGCAGGCCGAGGCTGTCGAAGGCGAGGGCCAGCAGGGCACGGACGGTTTCCGTGCCGTGGCCGAGCCTCCAGACGGAGGGGTGGAGGGCGCCACCCATCGTCGCCGCTTTCGGCTGGTGCGGGTCGAGGGCGAGGCGGGCGTAACCGATCAGGTGGCCGCTCTCGCGTTCGGTGACGGCGAGGCAGTATTCGTCCCGGGGCTCCGTGGTGGCGGAGACCATGGAACGGGCGATGATCTTGCCTACTTGCTCCCGGGTGCGTGGCTCGAACGACAGGTGTCTCGTCGCCTCCGCGTTGCTGTAGATGGCGTGGACCGCGTCCACGTCATCGATGCCGATCTCCCGTAGGACCAGGCGGGGGCTGGCGTGCTCGACCGGATACATGAGCCGGACCCTACCTGGGCAGTGCGGGGGTCGGAGTCGCGGTGAACAGCTCCAATTGGGCCCGGAGGTCCCGCGCCTGGTTCTCCGCACGCAGGGAACTCGCGACAAGGGCTGCATGGACGCGACGGGCCGATGCGACGATGCCGTGGTTGTGCTGTGAGGGCGGGAGATCGAGGACGGGGTGGACGGCCTCGGCCGTGCCTTCGAGATCACGGCGGGCGATGCGGGCGAGGGCGAGGTTGGTGCGGGCGCCGGCGGCATCGCCGAACGCCCACTCATCGGCGGGGGCCGAGACGTAGGCCTGCACCGCTTCTTGCGCGGACCGCTCCGCTTCCGCGCCGCCGCCGTCGAGGAGGACCTGGGCTTCGGCGACGTAATAGGCCTGGCGCGGCCGGGGGAACGTCAGGATGCCGCCGATGCTGTCGAGGTCGTCGGGGACCGCGGAGTCTCGGGCGGTGCCGACGCGCAGCACCGCGGAGCGGACTCCGTCCGAGTCGCCGAGAACCGCGTGGGCCCGGGCTTCCAGGGCGGCGAGCCACACGCTGACGCTGCCGGACCGGGCGGCCAGGGCGGCGGTGCCGTGGGCCGCGTATGTGGCGGCATCGGCGGGGCGTCCGGACCAGTAGGCGATGAGGGATTGCAGGCCCCGGACCCAGGCGCGCATGCCGTTGTGTCCTGCCTGGTCGGCACAGACGTAGGCGGCACGGGCCTGCATCATCGCCGATTTGGGGTCACCCAGGTCGTGGGACGCCTTGGCGAGCATGCCGGAGGCCATGGCCGCAAGGAGTTGCAGGTCGACGCCTTGTGCCGGAGTGGCTCGTCCGGATTCCAGGAGTCGGAAGATGAGGTCGTGTACTTCGGTGAGGTCGGAGAGGATCTCATGGAGGGCGACGCGGGGGTAGGCCGCGCCGATTCGGGTTACCTCGTCCCTGATGTGGGCGAAGGTCTCCGGACCGATCGCACTGGTCTCCGCCATCACCGCGTACCGCAGTGCCCTGTTCGCCGCCATTGCCGCCTGCCTTCCCATTTCCTGAATGTCCGTGCACGGGCTGATGTGATCGGTGGGCGCCGGCTGTCCGGTGCGAGGCGCCCCTGCCGGGTGCGGGCCCGCACCCGGCGGCGCCAGGAGTTCGCCGATGGGGTGACCGAACATGTGCGCCAGGACGCGGCGGGCGTCGGGGACCGGCTTCGACGCACCCGAGTACCAGCGCTCGTAAGTCCGTTCCGAGGGCGCCAGGTTGGCGAGGTGAGGTGTTCCCTCGGTCTCGGCCAGTTCCCGCGCCGACCGCTCGAACTGCGCTTTGAACGTGGCGTAGGACTGCCAGTCCCGTTGAGCGGTGAGCAGCTGGAGCAGCGTGCGCATGGTGACCTCCGACCTGTCCGGCGGCTCCTGAGCAGACAGTAGGTCTGTGCCTGCCCCCGGACTCGCCCTTCCCGTGCGAAGAGCTGAAGTTGACGGTCCGTTGACGGTCCGATGGCGCCTGCCGTCATCCGATGCGGACGAACGTGACGGTGCGACGGCGGTGGAGATGCGCCCGGGCCCGGCGGCACGCTCTTCGCATCGTCACTGAACGTAGCAGCACGAACACCCGAGACGCAGCAGGGAGTTCCATCCGCCATGAGTCAGCCCCTCGGTATGGGCCACTGGTCGCACCCGCTGATCGGCCGGAAGGTCATCGATCACGCACACGGTGATCGCGTCGGGATCTTCCGCGCGTTCGCTCCCGACGTGGACGAGCACCCCGCCGGGCCGGTCCTCCTCATCCCGGAGACGCCCCCCGTGGTGTGGCTCGCGCCGGAAGAGGGAGGGCGGGAGTGGACGACCTCGCCGGACGCGATCGAGGCCGCGCGGTGAACGCGGGCCCGGCCACGGCGTACCGGACCGGTCTCAGCGCAGCACGCTCGCCGCCAGGCGGGCTGTTCTGCGGAGGCGGGGGCCCGTCTTCGCGGCGGCTCGGCGTGTGAGGGGGCGGATGATGTGGGCCGTTACTCCTACCGGGGTCCAGCGGAGTTGGAGGCGGCCCGTCGCGCGGCCCTCCGGTTCGAGTGTGACCTCGTGGGGGGTCGCGCCGGAGCGGTAGTCGATGCGGGCGCGCAGGGTGGGGAAGGTCAGCGGGGCCAGGAGCAGGGACGTGTTGCGCAGGCCGCCGGAGGTCAGTTGCAGGACCGGGTGGCGGACGCCCTCGAAGCCGTCGAGGGGGAGGGGGGCCCGGGCCAGGTCCAGGCGGGCCGTGCCCTCGAAGACGCCGGGGAGGACGGGGTCCAGGCGGAAGGGGGTCTTCATGCGGCGGTGGCCGGGGGCCACGAGGAGGGTCGCCACCTGGGGGCCCACGGGCAGGCGCAGGCCGGGGTCGTAGGTGCGCACGGTCAGGTCGACCCTGGCGCCGGGTCCCCGCTCGATCCGCGTGATCTCGTGGCGGAACTGCGCGCTCGGGAACGGGCGGGAGTCCAGGCCCAGGTCGGTGAGGTCGAGTTCCGCGCGGCCCGAGGGCGTCTGCGGGACGTGCCCGCCCCAGTACACGCGGCCCTCCGCGTCCATCGACGTCTCGCGCGGCGCCACCCCGTGGCCGAGGCCCCGCGCCGCAAGCCGCGCCTCCGCCAGGCGGTTGTCGCGGACCAGTTGGAGGACGACCCGCTCCGCGCGGGGCAGGCGGGCGTACGCGCCGGGGGACAGCCCCGCCAGATAGGGGTTCACGATGTCCGCGAAGCCCGTCAGCCACTCCTCGTCACGGAACGGGAGGTCTCCCGCGTACATCCGGAAGTCGTGCTTCAGGAACTTGTGGTCCTTGGCCTCCTGGAGGGCGCCGTGGCCGCTCGACGTCAGGAAGTCGTCGATCAGGCGCTGCACGTGGACGCGGTCCCGGACGTTCGACAGCTTGTGGCGCTGGTTGGAGATCGACGCCGCTTCCGCCGCCTCGTACGGCGCTATGTACCAGCGGTAGACGGGCTCGGGGATCACCGTGAAGGCCCGCGCGAGGCAGTACGCCTGCGCCGAGAACAGCTGGTCCTCGTAGTGGATGCCCTCCGGGAAGCGCAGGTCGTTGCGGTCCAGGAACGCGCGGCGGTACATCTTGCTGGTCGACAGGTGCTCGAAGAACAGGGCCGGTTCCGCCGCGATGCCGTGCACCGTGCGGCGCTCGGCCACCAGGTGCGGCATCCAGGTGGAGGTGCGGCCCGTGTCCACGCGGACCCGCTCCACCGCGCCCATCGTGAAGTCCACCTCGTGCTCGCGGTGGGCCGCGAGGAGCAACTCGACGGCCCGCTCGGGCAGTTCGTCGTCGCTGTCCAGGAACATCAGGAACGGGCCGCGCGCGATCTCCAGGGCGCGGTTGCGCGGCGCGCTGCACCCGCCGCTGTTCGCCGGCAGGCGCAGATACGTGACGCGGTCGTCCTGCGCCGCCAGCCGCCGCGCCACCGCAGGGGTGTCGTCCGTCGAGTGGTCGTCGCTGATGATGATCTCGATGTTCTCGTGCGTCTGGCGGCGCAGGGACGCCACCGCGCGCGGCAGGCGCTCCGCGTCGTTGTAGACGATCACCGTGACCGTCACGTCGGGTATCGGGGTCATCGCTGCGTCGCCTCCTCGGGCGTCGGGGCCGGGGTGCGCCCGGCGAGCGGGGTCACCGGCGGCAGGGAGTTCTCGCTCTCGCCGAGGAAGACCCGGCGGACGACGCGCTCGGCGGCGCGCCCGTCGTCGTACTCGCAAAAGCGCTCGCGGAACGCCTCGCGGGCCTTGTCGGCCGCCGCGTCGCGCCACGCGCCGGAGGTGAACAGCTCCGTCAACTCCTCCTGCGTGCGCGCCACCTGGCCCGGCGCCTGCGCCATCAGGTCGAAATAGACGCCGCGTGTCGTCGCGTACGTCTCCCAGTCGTCGGCGTAGACCACGATCGGCCGGTCGAGGTTGGCGTAGTCGAACATGATCGAGGAGTAGTCCGTGATCAGCGCGTCCGCCGCCAGGCAGAGGTCCTCCACCGGGTCGTAGGAGGAGACGTCGATGACCCGGCCGCTCTTGCGCAGGCCCGCGAGCGGCGAGGCGGCGCCCCCGTAGAAGTAGTGGCCGCGCACGAGCAGGACGGTGTCCTCGCCCAGGCGGTCGGCGAGGGTCGCCAGGTCCAGGCGCGGGGTCCAGGCGGCCTCGTAGTCGCGGTGGGTGGGCGCGTAGAGCAGGGCCCGCCTGCCCGGCGCGATGCCGAGCTTCTCGCGGATCGCGCGGATGTCGGCGGCCGTCGCGCGGTAGAAGACGTCGTTGCGCGGATAACCGTGGTCGAGGGACTCGTAACGCGACGGATAGGCGCGCTCCCACATGCGGGTGGAGTGGCTGTTCGCGGAGACGCTGTAGTCCCACTTGTCGACGCGGGCGAGCAGGCTGTGGAAGTTCAGGCCCTTGGCGGCCGCCGGGTAGTCGAGCTGGTCCAGGCCCATGCGCTTGAGCGGGGTGCCGTGGTGGGTCTGGACGTGCACCGCGTCGGGGCGCTTGACGATCGCGTTGGGGAAGTTGACGTTGTTCACCAGGTACTTGGCGCGCGCCATCACCTCCCAGTAGCGGCGGGTGCCGGGCACGACGTGGTCGGTGTCGGGCGCCAGCAGTGGCGCGTTCGCCGCCGAGACGACCCACACCGGGTGGATGTGCGGGGCGAGTTCGGCGAGCTTGGTGGCGATGGCCGCCGGGTTGCAGGCCACGCCCCGGTCCCAGTAGGCCGTGAAGACGGCGAGGCGGGGGTCGACCGGGCGCTCCAGGTCCCTGCGGTAGCGCAGGTCGCGGACCTTCACGCCCACCTGGTGCCTGCGCGCGAGCACCGCCGAACGCAGCTTGCGCCGCTGCTGGTTGGCGGCCCGGAACGTGCGGTACTTGGTGTACGCGTCCTCTTCGAGGATGCGGCGCCGCACGCCCTCCAGGCCGGCCGGCCGCTGATACCCCTCGGGGCGCAGGGCGACGGCGGCCCGCGCGGCGCGGTGGAAGAACTCCTCGCGCACCGGCTCGGGCAGCTTCTCGCGGGCGACGATCCGCAGGCAGTCGCCGACCATCACGTCGTAGAGCGCGGTGCGGGGCGCCGCCGGCAGGCCGAGGCCGTCCGCGAGGGCGAGCAGCGACTCGTACCGCGCGATGACGCCGAAGCGCGCCTCGGGCGGGACCGGCGGCAGGCTCTCCGGCCGCAACTCCCGTACGTTCAGGATGACTTGGTCGAGCGTGGCGATCCGGTCCGCGAGGAGCAGCGCGGCGTGCGCGGCGAACGTCTCGTCGTCCCCGGCCAGCCGCTCGGCGTGCGCCCGCCAGAAGTCCGCCCGCAGCACCCGCACGCCCAGCAGCGGCGTGACCCGCAGCAGGTCGGCGCAGTCGGCGAGCGGCAGGTCACGGCGGCCCTGCCGGGCGAGGTGCCCGCCGTCGGGGCTCGGCAGGCCCTGGTGGCGCCACGTCGAGCGGACGTGGTCGGCGACGAGGACGTCCACGCCGTCCGGCAGAGCGGCCACCCGGTCCGCGACCATGCGGGGCGCGCCCGTCGGCACGGTGTCCTTGCTGGGCACGAGGTGCAGCCACCGGCCGGCCGCCCGCTCGGCGCCCGCGGCCCGCGCCGCCGCCTCGCCCGTGCCCTCGGGCAGCGGGACGACGGTGACGCCGGGCCGGTCGGCGGCGGCGGACCGCGCGGCGGCGCCCACCGCGGCGACGACCACCTCGACGCCGGGGGAGGTTTGCGCGGCCAGCGCGTCCAGGCCCGCGCCCAGCCGGCCCTGGACGTCACGCCCGTGGACGACGACGCTCAGCACGGGCTCGGCGGTGTCACTGCGTCCGGGCACGGCGGTGCCCCCCTTCCGCGTACTCATACGGCGGCCGCCCCTCGGTGGGCGAGCATCCGGTCCACCACACGGGCCGCGGCCCGCCCGTCGTCCAGGTCGCAGAACGCGGCGCGGAAGGCCTCGTACGCCTCTGCGTACGGCTCGCTCGCCGCCTCCACGTCCCGCAGGGCGGCGATCAGGTCGTCGGAGGTGGGGACGAGCGGGCCCGGCGCGCGCCGCTCGAAGTCGAAGTAGAAGCCGCGCAGCCGGTCGCGGTAGTGCTCCAGGTCGTACGTGAAGAAGAGCATCGGACGGCCCGTCACGGCGAAGTCGAACATCACCGAGGAGTAGTCGGTGACCAGGACGTCGGCGATCAGGAGCAGGTCCATGACGTCGGGGTGGCCCGCCACGTCCCACACGAAGCCGTCGCCCGCGCCCGGCACCGGCTCCACGACGTGCGCGTGCGGCCGCACCAGCAGGACGTGGTCCTCGCCCAGTTCGTGCCGCGCCTTCTCCAGGTCGAGGCGCAGGTCCAGGAGGAAGCCGCCCCGGTGGCGCTGCTTGTCCTCGCGCCACGTCGGGGCGTACAGGACGACCTTCTTGCCCTCGGGCAGACCCAGCGCGCGGCGCACGCGGGCGGCGCGCTCGGCGCGGTCGGGGGCCAGCAGGACGTCGTTGCGGGGGTAGCCCGTCTCCACCAGCTCGCCGTCCACGTCGGCGCCGAACCGGAAGGCGCCGCGCAGGATCGGGGTGCTGAACCGGTTCGGGGACAGGAGCATCGTCCACTGGTGGCGCTCGCGGTCCAGGTCCACGAGGTACTGGGTGCTCGCGAAGTGGTCGTTGGCGAAGTCGAAGCCGATGCGCTTCAGCGGTGTGCCGTGCCAGGTCTGGACGATCTGCTGGCCCTCGCGCCGCACCAGCCAGCGCGGGAAGTGCGTGTTGCCGACGAGGTAGCGGGAGCGGGCCATCGCCTCGTAGTACTCGGGGCTGTGCACGCGCACCGCCTTCGCGGTGGCCGGGACCCGGCACTGGCCGTCCCTGACGACCCACAGGTGCTCGACCGGCAGGCCCCGGCGGACCATCTCCTCGTGGAGGGCGCGCGGCGAGTCGCCGTACATCCGGCCGCCGAAGACGTCGTACAGGACGGCCTCGCGCAGCGGCTCGTGGCGGGCGGCCGGGTAGGTCTCGGTGCGCAGCCTCGTCTGCCGGTAGCGGCTGCGCTCGTCGGGGCGCAGCTCGGAATGGGCCATCAGGGCCAACTGGTCGTACTGGCGGGCCTGGAGCTCGACGCGCTTGCCGTGCGCCTCGACCTCCATGGGGAGGTGGCCGTGGACGGGCGGGGCGAGCTGGACGGCGGTGCGGGTGCCGTCCGGCCGCCGGACGGACGGCCACCAGAAGCCGGCGCGCAGCGGGATTCCGCCGGTGGGGCGGTGGGTGGGGGCGGGGACGAAACGGGCCTCGAAGCGGCCGTCGTCGGCGCGGGCCGGGAAGGTGTACTCGTGGCCCGACCAGGTCTGGCGGAGCATCAGGTCCAGGGCGTGGGCGCCCGGCGCGGGGTAGCTGCCGGTGAGGGTGACGGTGCCGTCGGGGGACACGGAGACGCGGTCGACGAGGGGCTGGACGGGCTGGTCCACGAACTGGAGGTAGCCGCCGGGGCTGCGCCGGGCGTACATGGCGCGGCCGGCGTGCGGGAACTGGGCGCCGGAGAAGCCCTCCCGGTCGTCCAGGACGAGGGCCAGCCGCGTCGACGCGGGCTCTGCACCGGTGTTGCCGGCGTCGGCGTCGGTGCCGGTGCCGGTGCCGGTGCCGGTGACGATCTCCACCGACATGTCCCAGCGGGCGATCGAGCGTTCCGCCTGGGTCGGGCGCAGGCGTTCGTGGTCCTCGCGCACCTGCGTCAGGGCTGCCGTGCCGACCCGGGCCGTGAAGGGGACGCGGCCGTCGCGCGGGACGCCGAGGTCCAGCGGGACGGTGCGGATCGCGCCGGACTCGCGGTGGCGCATGCGCAGCCGGGGCGCGCCGTCGGGGGCGGTGCGCAGGATGCCGCGTACGACGAGGTGGGAGCCCTCGGCGCGGACCTCAAGGGCACGCGCGTGGGCCGTCTCCACGCGGATGGCCAGCTCGCCGTCCTGGATCTGCGGGGCCACCCGGACGTCCTCGGCGACCCAGTGCGCGGGCGGCGTCTGGCCGGAGCCGGTGCCCGCGCCGTGCAGCGGGCCGCGCCGGGGCGTCATGCCGGTGCCGGCGACGGCGATCCGCACCCGCCACAGGCCGTCGACCCACCGGCCCCGGCGGCGCAGCCGCGCGGGGTTCACCAGCGCGCCGAAGCCCGCCCAGTCGGCGTGCCGGAACTCCGCGCCCGAGGCGACGGTGGCCTCCGGGTCGATGTGGCTGCGCGCGGGCACGAGCACCGTGCGGCGGCTGCCCTTCTCCTTCAGGATCAGCGACTTGAGGGCCTTGCCCCGCGACTCGGCGCCGAGCTGGCGGGGGAACGCCCAGCCGGTCAGCCACAGCTTGCCGTCGTGCCAGGCGGCCTCGTCGAGCCGGCTGCGCAGCCGCAGCTCCTGGTCGAGGCGGAGCACCGCGTCCGGCACGGGGACCGTCGGGTCGAGGAAGGGGTAGTCGGCCTGGGGGCGCAGCGTCCCGGTGACGGGGATCGAACCGCCGTGCTCCTTCTCGAACTCCAGCTGCGCGATCAGCTCGTCCAGGCGCCGGTGCACGGTCAGGTACAGCTTCAGCTTGTGCGGCACGGGCAGCGCGCGCACCGCGTCCTGCCCGATCTCGCGCACCAGGCGGCCCACGTGCTCCAGGAACGCCTCCTGATAGGCGGCGTCCGAGCCGGGCAGCACCTTCCAGAAGAGCGGGATCTCCTCGGCGAGCGCGTTGTCGTCGTAGACCCGCAGGTGTTCGGCGTACATGGGGTCGTCGTCCACGCGGGCCAGCAGGAACGCGCGCACCATGCGGATCGACTTCACGCGGTCGATCAGACCCTGCGGGTTCGTGCGGTTCTGCGTGATGGAACGCTCGCCGCTCTCGCGCTCGCGCCAGTTGTAGATCGGCTCGCTCAGCACGTCCACGGCGTCCGCGAGGTAGTGCGCGGGGACGCTGACAGGGGCGTCCTCGTACAGCATGGCCTCGGGGTAGGCGAGCCGGTGCTTCTCCCAGAAGGAGCGGCGGTAGACCTTGTTCCACGCGGTGCGGTCGGTCAGCAGCGGGCGGAACCGGGAGACGTGCGTCCGCAGCCGGGTCGTGGCGAAGGGCACGCGGTGCACGGGCGACTGGACGTACCCGGCGGAGCGGAAGCGCGTGACGTTGCCCGCCGCGAAGTCCGAGCCGGTCGCGTCGAGCGTCTCGATGAGCAGCGCGTACGCCGTCGGGGGCAGCGTATCGTCACTGTCGACGAACGCGAGGTACTCGCTGTGCGGGGACATCTGCCGCACACCGGTGTTGCGGGCGGCGCCCAAGCCCTTGTTCTCCTGCGATATCAGCCGGAAGCGGGGGTCGGCCGCCGCGAAGCGCCCGGCGATGGCCGCGCTGCCGTCCCGCGACCCGTCGTCGACCATGACCACTTCGAAGTCCGTGAAGGTCTGGGCCGCCAGGGACTCCAGGCACTCGTCGAGGTACAGCTCGACGTCGTGGACGGGGACGACAACACTCAGCCGTGGCTGCACGCGCACTCCTTCTGTTGCTAAACGCTCCCATAGTGTAAGGATGCGGCTATTGATGCGACAAAAGGGCTACCTGTCCGGTTTTGGACGGTGGCTCGCGGCGACCCGGCGACCCAGCGGGACGGTGCGGGCGTCGGCTAACCCTTGCCGCCGCCCGTGAACCGCTCGTACTCCTTCATGACGTCCGCCGTGGGGCCGTCCATCCGCAGTTCGCCGCGCTCCAGCCACAGCACCCGGTCGCAGGTGTCCCGGATCGACTTGTTGTTGTGGCTGACCAGGAAGACCGTGCCCGCGCGGGCGCGCAGCTCGCGGATGCGGGCCTCGGAGCGCTTCTGGAAGGAGCGGTCGCCGGTGGCCAGCGCCTCGTCGATGAGCAGGACGTCGTGGTCCTTGGCGGCGCCGATGGAGAAGCGCAGGCGGGCCGCCATGCCGGAGGAGTAGGTGCGCATGGGGAGGGTGATGAAGTCGCCCTTCTCGTTGATCCCGGAGAAGTCGACGATCTCCTGGTAGCGCCGCTGCACCTGCTCGCGCGACATGCCCATGGCCAGACCGCCGAGGCGGACGTTGCGCTCGCCCGACAGGTCGTTCATCAGGGCCGCGTTCACGCCGAGGAGGGAGGGCTGGCCATCGGTGAAGATCCGGCCCCGCTCGACGGGCAGCAGGCCCGCGACCGCCTTGAGCAGGGTGGACTTGCCCGAGCCGTTGGTGCCGATCAGGCCGATGGCCTCGCCCTTGCGGGCGGTGAAGGACACGTTCTTGACGGCGTGCACGGTACGTGTGCCACGCGCCCCGCCGCGCTTGAGGATGCGGCCGAGGGCGGCCGTCGCGGCGCCGCGCCCGGCCGTGGCGCCGGCGCCGTGCACGCGGTAGACGATGTCGACCCGGTCGACGATGACGGTGGGCGCGGGTTCCGGGGAAGTCTCGGTCTCAGCCACGGCCGTACGTCTCCTCTGCCTTCCAGAAGTAGATGAACCCGCCGATCCCGGCGAGCAGGGCCCAGCCCAGCGCCCAGGCCCACACGTGCTGCGGGAGCCGGTCGGCGTGGAAGCTGTCGATCAGCGCGAACCGCATCAGATCGATGTAGACGGCGGCCGGATTGCACTCCAGGAGCACCTGGACGACGTGCGGCAGGTGCTTGTCCTTCAGGACCGCGTCGATGCTCCACATCACCCCGGACGCGTACATCCAGGTGCGCAGCACGAACGGCATCAGCTGCGCGATGTCCGGCGTCCTGCTGCCGAGCCGGGCCATGACCAGCGCGAGGCCGGTGTTGAAGGTGAACTGGAGGGCGAGGACCGGCACCGCCAGGAGCCAGGACGCCGTCGGCGGCACGCCGAAGCCGAGCAGGATGACCAGCAGCGCGCCCATGGAGAAGAGCAGCTGCTGGAGCTGTTGCAGGCAGTGCGAGATGGGCAGCGAGGCGCGCGGGAAGTGCAGGGCGCGCACCAGGCCGAGGCTGCCCGCTATGGCGCGGGTGCCGGCCATGACGGACGCCTGGGTGAACGTGAAGACGAAGACGCCGGTGACGAGGAAGGGGACGTAGTCGTCCACGTCACGCCTGGTGTCCATCAGGACGCCGAAGATGAAGTAGTAGACCGCCGCGTTCAGCAGCGGGGTCATCACCTGCCAGAGCTGGCCGAGCTTCGCCTGGCTGTACTGCGCCGTCAGCTTGGCGGTCGCGAAGGCGGTGATGAAGTGGCGGCGCTGCCACAGCTGGCGGACGTAGGCGGGCAGGGAGGGGCGGGCGCCGCTGACGGTCAGGCCGTGCCGGGCGGCCAGCTCGGCGGGGCTCATGGGGGCCGCCTGCGCGGAGGCGGGAGGCGGGGGTGCGTCGAGGACCTGGCTCACGTGCGTGGCTTTCGCTCGGGGAGGCTGCGGAGGGCTGCGACACACGTCGGGACGGGCCCGTATCGTCGCAACGCCGAGCGTAGGACTCGTCACGTCGGAACGCAACCGTATCGTCGTCGCGCTTTTATGCTGTCCGCATGACGACGAGCAGGCAGCAGGGTGAACAGGCGGACGGCCCCGGGGGCGGTCGGCCCCGCCGCAGGGCGCCCGCCGGGGCCGCCGTGCTCCGCGCGGACAAGACCGAGGCCATCCGGACCGCCGTCTTCGAGGAGCTGGCCTCCGTCGGATACGCCCGCATGTCCATCGAGGGCATCGCGCGCCGCGCGGGGGTCGGCAAGACGGCCGTCTACCGCCGCTGGCGCTCCAAGCTGCACCTCGTGCTCGACCTGGTGTCGGCCATAGCGGTCCAGGGCCTGCCCGCGCCGGACACCGGCTCGCTGGAGGGGGACCTGCGGCTGCTGTACGAGGTGACCTCGCGCGCCCTGCGCCACCCCGTCGCCTCGCAGGTAATCCCCGATCTCCAGGCCGAGGCGGCCCGCAACCCCGAGATCGCCGAGGCCCTGCAGAAGGCACTGCGGGAGGGGCAGCACGGGGTCGCGAGCGGCATCGTGCGGGCCGCCGTCGAGCGGGGCGAGCTGCGGGCGGGCGCCGACGAGGAGCTGGCCCTCGACCTGCTCTCGGGGCCGCTCTACTGGCGCTCGGTGGTGGTGCGCGCCGACCTGCCCAAGGGCTACTTGGGCAGGCTCGCGAAGGCCACGGCGGCGGCACTCCGCGCGCTCTGAGGCGGCACTTCGCGCGCTCTGAGGCAGCACTTCGCGCGCTCTGAGGCAGCACCTCGCGCCCCCTGAGGCAGCCCCTTGGCGGCTACTTCGGCGCTGCCCCCGGGTGCAGCCGCGTCCAGCCCGCCCACGCCGACGCGATCATGTCGCGTACGTCGCGCTCGGCCGACCAGGACAGTTCCGCCGCGACGCGGTCCGCCGAGGCCACCACGCGGGCCGGGTCGCCGGGGCGCCGGGCGGTCACCTCGGCCGTGGTGGCGTGGCCCGTGACCTCGTTGATGAGGTCCGTCATCGCGCGGACCGAGACGCCCTCGCCCCGCCCGACGTTGAGGGTGAGGTCCGTGCCCGGCGCCGCCGAGGCGAGCCTGCGGGCGGCCGCCACATGGGCCTCGGCCACGTCGGCGACGTGGATGTAGTCGCGTACGCAGGTGCCGTCGGGGGTGGCGTAGTCCGCGCCGAAGATCTTGGGCGCCTCGCCGGCCGTGAGCTTCTCGAAGACCATCGGGACGAGGTTGAAGACGCCGGTGTCGGCCAGCTCGGGCGAGGCCGCGCCCGCCACGTTGAAGTACCGCAGGGACGCCGTGGCCAGGCCGTGCGCGCGCCCCGTGGCACGCACCAGCCACTCGCCCGCCAGCTTGGTCTCGCCGTAGGGGCTCATCGGCACGCACGGCGTCTCCTCGGTGACGAGGTCGACGTCGGGCATGCCGTAGACCGCTGCCGAGGAGGAGAAGACGAAAGAGGGGACCCCGGCCGCCACCACCGCGTCCAGGAGGACCCGCAGGCCCTCCACGTTCTGGCGGTAGTACCGCAGCGGCTGCTCCACCGACTCGCCGACCTGCTTCTTCGCCGCGAGGTGGACGACGCCGGTGATCGCGTGGTCCTCGAGGGTGCGGGCCAGCAGGTCCGCGTCCAGGGTGGAGCCCGTCACCAGGGGGACGCCGGCGGGGACGCGGTCGGCGATGCCGGTGGACAGGTCGTCGTAGACCACGGCCCGCTCGCCCGCCTCGGTCAGGGCGCGCACGACATGCGCTCCGATGTATCCGGCGCCTCCGGTGATCAGCCAGGTCATGGTCGTCGCGTCCTGTCCTGTCGTACGTGTGCTCTGTGCCGCCTGCCCCGGTCTGCTCGGCTCCGGGACCCGCAGTCTCGCAGAGGGCGCGTACGGGGCACGTCAGCGGGCGCGCGGGCCGGTGACGGCGCGGACCAGGCGGGCCAGGCGCCGCTTCGCCACCCCGGCCACGCCCCGTGGGCCGGGGGCGAGGCGCACGGAGAGGTGGCCCGCCTGAGTGGCGTACGGCTGGACGAGGAGGATGCCGCGCCGGCCGCCCGGCACCACCGTGCGGCGCAGCAGTCCGGGCCCCGTGACGGCGTGCGCGGTCGTCTCGCGCACCGTCCCGTCGGCGAAGCGCACCCGCAGCCGCACGTCCCACACCCCGCCCGCCAGCGAGGCGAGGTCCAGCAGGACCGTGGCCGTCCAGGTCTCGCCGGGCCGCTCGGCGCCGAACGACGCCGTACGGCGCAGGCCCGGGTGGCCGCTGTGCCGGTGGACCAGGTCGACGTCGACGGTGGCGGGACCCGCCTCCGCCACCCGCCCGTACAGCTCGCGCAGCCGCAGCGTGAGCCGGGCGCCGCCCGCGCGCGGACGCAGTTCGCCGTCCACCGCCAGGGGCAGCAGCCGCATGGGCCGCACGAGCAGGTGCTCCAGGGTGACCTGGGGCAGGTCGTCCGCCCACACCGGCGTGGCGTCGGCCGCCCTCGGATAGGGCGGGGCGAGCCGCGCCGGGCGCGCCGCCACCTGCTTGAGCCGGGCCAGGTCACGGGGGCGTTCGGAGGCGAGGACGACGCGCGCGATGACGCGGCCGGGGGCGGGCGCCGCGTCGAGGTCGGCGGCGTCGAACGTCGTCAGGTACGCGCGCGTGAGCGCCCACCACTCGCGCTGGTGCTCCTTGCCGCGCGCGGGCAGTTCGCGGGTGTACATCCGCAGCTCGTGGTCGAGGAACTTGGTGCGGGCCGCCCGCGCGAGCCGCTTGCCGCCGTTGCCGCGGGCGTCCCGCAGGATCTCCACGGACTGCCGGTGGGCCTCCATGCGGGCCCGCCAGTTGGCGATGCCGGAGCGGTCCAGGGAGATCGACAGCTTGGCGGCGGCGCGGCGCACGTGCCACACGTACACCGTGTCCGGGACGAGCGCGATGCGCGGGGCCGCGGCCAGGACGCGCGCGGTGAAGACGAAGTCCTCGTAGACGAAGCGGCCTTCGGGGAAGCGGATGCCGTGCTCGCGCAGGAAGTCCACGCGGTAGAGCTTGTTGACGCACAGCGTGTCGTGGACGAGGCGGGCGCGCAGCTCGGGCCGGGCGACGAGCCGGGCCCTGGCGTACAGCTCGGGCTGCCAGGGCACGTCGCGCCCGGAGGGCAGTTCGCGGCGCACGCACAGCCCCGACGCGACCTCGCTGCCGTGCCGTTCGGCGGCGGCGAGCAGCGCGGCGGCCGCGCCGGGCGGCAGCACGTCGTCGCTGTCGAGGAACATCACGTACGGCGCCGACGCGGCGTCGATGCCGTCGTTGCGGGGGGTGCCGCAGCCGCCGCTGTTGCTCTCGCGGCGCAGCACCTTCACGCGCCGGTCCCGCGCGGCGAGCCCGGCGAGGAGTTCCGCGCTGCCGTCGCTCGAACAGTCGTCGACGGCGATGACCTCGTGGACGACGGGGCCCTGGGCCAGCGCGGAGCGCACCGCGTCGGCGAGGTGGGCCGCGTCGTTGAAGCCGATCACGACGACGGAGACCCGGGAGGAGCGGGCGTTAGGGGCGGGAGTGTTCAGGGCAGTCGGGAGAGGCAGGATGCGGTCCACGGAGGAAATTTTATAGGTTGCTCGTAATTATCCGATTAGGGGGGCATTCGTCGGAGTGGCCCCGCCCACCCGCGCGAGCACCTCGCCGGTCCGCCGGCTCCAGTCGACGACCACCGCCTCCGGCGGCACCTTCTGCCCGGGGGAGAGCAGCAGCCACCGCACGTCGTAGCGCCGGACGATCGCCGTGCGCTCCGCGCGAGTGGAGTCGGGGGAGAGATAGGTCCGCACGGCCGCGAGGCGCCGCCGGCGCACGTCCTCGTCGAGCGAGGCGTCCGGCCAGGCGGGGGCGACGAGGTTGGCGCCGTGGCCCGGCACGGAGCGGGTGGGGCGGTAGCCGTCGGTCAGCACCACGTCGCCGGGGCGCATGTGGCCACTCGCCCAGCCGTAACCGGGCCAGCGCGGCGGCTGGTCGAAGCCGATGGGGTCCAGCGCTCGGGGCACCACGGCCCCCGCCTGGATCTGGAAGAACCCCACGCACGCCCCGAGCGCCGCCGCCCCGGCCAGCGCGCCCCGCCGCCACCCCCAGGTGCGCGGCGCCGCCAGCTCGATGGCCAGCGCGAACTGGAGCGGGACCAGGGTCAGGCCGAGGATGCGCCCGTAGGTGTAGTGGCCGCTGAACCAGCCGTAGGCGACGACCGCGCACTCCAGGACGAACATCACGACCAGCGGGTCCCTGCGGTCCCTGCGCAGCCGCAGCCACAGCGCGGGCAGGCCGAGCAGCGCCAGCCAGAAGCGCTGGGGCATCTCGGTGTAGAGCTGGCGGTGGATCCAGTCCACGCTCTCGTCACCGACCAGCGAGAAGACGCTGAAGTACGGCCACAGCGCCGCCCCGACCACCGCCGTCAGGCCGGTCGCCGCCCACGGCCACAGCACGCGCCCGGACACCGCGAAGGCGACGACGCCGATCACCGCCGCCACCGAGGAGATCGGATGGACGAGCAGGATGAGCCCGCACAGGGCGCCGAGACCCACGTAGGACCAAAGGCCCCGCTCCGGGGGCCGGGTCAGCGAACCGGCCCACGCCCACGCCCAGAACGCCAAACCGATCGCGAAGGTCGAGGGGTAGCCGAGGTTCCCCGTCATCGACATCAGGCCCAGATAGCCGCTCCACCACGCCATCCGGGTGCCCCACAGCAGCACCATCGCGCCCAGTGCCAGGACCGGCGCCCACGGGCGCGAGGTGAGCACCCGCACGAAGCGGCCGATGCCGGTGAGCAGCACGAGGAGGTTGAGCGGACCCGCGAGCTTGACCACCTCCCAGCCCGCGAGGCCCGTCGCCCGCGCGAACAGGCCCTGCGCGACCGCGTACGGCGAGTAGTACGCGCTGCCCTGGCCCGGCAGGTCCGCCATCGGGTGCGAGGGGTGCAGGAGGTCCGCCTTCAGGCGCTCCACCACCGCCGCGTGCTGCCCGAAGTCGCAGCACATCGGCACCCGCCAGAACGCCAGCGACATCACCAGCCAGAACAGCCCGCCGAAGACCAGGTACGGCGAGGGGCGCAAACGGGGGGCGCCGCCGAGGGCCGTCGCGCCGTGGAGGGTCCGGCGGGCCATGAGCGTGCCGCTCACCGCATCAGCCTCTCCGCGACCCGGGCGGCGGCCCCGCCGTCGTCCAGATCGCAGTAGGCCTCGCGGAAGGCCGTGTACGCGTCCGTGTGCCGGGCCGCGATCGCGTCCAGGTCGCGCAGCGCCTCGACGACCTCGCCGGTGGAGGCGAGCAGCGGGCCCGGGGCGCTCGTCTCGAAGTCGAGGTAGAAGCCGCGCACCGTGTCGCGGTAGTGCTCCAGGTCGTAGGCGTGGAAGAGCATCGGACGCCCGGTGTGCGCGAAGTCGAACATCAGCGCGGAGTAGTCGGTGACCAGCACGTCGGCGATCAGCAGCAGTTCGGCCGCCCGGGGGTGGGCCGACACGTCGCGGACGAAGGGCGCGCGGGCGCCCGGCAGCCGGCCCGACGTCAGCGGGTGCTTGCGCACCAGCAGGACGTGGTCGTCGCCGAGCACCGACTCCGCCGCGCGGAAGTCCAGCGCCGGCTCGTAGCGGAACCGGCCCGGGGCGTACGCGAGATGGTCCCGGTAGGTCGGCGCGTACAGCACGATCCGCTTGTCCGGGCCGACGCCCAGCTCGCGGCGCACCCGGTCGGCGACCTTGTGGCGGTCGTCGCCGAAGAGCACGTCGTTGCGGGGCGAGCCCGCCTCCAGGACCTCGCCGTCGTAGGCGAGGGCGCGGCCCAGGTGGGGGGTGGAGAAGCGGTTGGGGGAGACCAGCACGTCCCACTGGCGGGACAGGCCCGGCAGGGCGTCGAGGTGGCCGTGGTCGGCGTAGAGGGTGTCGGTCAGGTCGGTGCCGATGCGCTTGAGGGGGGCGCCGTGCCAGGTCTGTACGACGGTCTGGCCCTCGCGGCGCTCGAAGAACTCCGGCAGGTGGCCCGAGGCGACGATGCGGCGGCAGCGGGCCAGCGCCTCGTACCAGGCGGCGCTGTACTGCTCCACGCCCTTCGCGCCGGCCGGGACGGGGGTCTGCTGGTCGTGCGTGACCCACAGGTGCTCCACCTCGGCGCCGCGCCGCACCAGCTCCTCGTGGACGGCGCGGGGCGAGTCGCCGTCGAGGTAGAGGACGGCGTCCGTCAGGGGCCGCTCGCGGCAGCCCGGATAGTGGGCGGTGCGCAGCCGGTGCTGCCGGTAGGCGCCGCGCTCGGAGCGGGCGAGGACGGACCCCGCCTCGACGAGCAGCCGGTCGCCGAACCGCCGGTCGACCGTGAACTCCCGCCCCTCGACCTCCTGGTGCAGGGGCAGCGCGGCCGCCACCGAGGCGAGCAACCGCACCGGCACACCGTCATCACCCCGCCGCCCCCCACCGCGCCCGTCCCGGTCTCCGCCGTGTCCGCCCCGGACCCCGACCTGCCCGCCCCGGTCTCCGCCGTGCCCGTCCCGGCCCTCGCCGTGCCCGTCCCGGCCCTCGCCGTGCCCGTCCCGGCCCTCGCCGTGCCCGTCCCGGCCCCCGCCGTGTCCGCCCCGGCCCTCGCCGTGCCCGTCCCGGCCCTCGCCGTGCCCGTCCCGGCCCTCGCCGTGCCCGTCCCGGACCCCGACCTGCCCGTCCCGGTCTCCGTCGTGTCCGTCCCGGCCCCCACCGTGTCCGTCCCGGGCCCCGGGCCGACCGTCCCCCGCCCCGCCGGGCCCCGTCCCGGTCTCCCGCAGGAAGGCGTACCACCGGCCCTCCCGCAGGGCGCCGCCCCCCGGTGCGAGGACCGCGCGCAGTCGGTCGCCGGTCCGTTCGGCCGGGGCCACCAGCTCCTCGTCGTGGCCGCTGTGCCGCAGGACGAACTCGGCCTCGGGCCAGCCGGCGCCGGTGGCCGACAGCTCGACGGTCAGCGTGCCGTCGGCGCCCCAGGCGATGCGGTCGGCAACCGGCTGCCGGGTCAGTTCCACGACCAGCTGCCCCTGGTCGTTGGCCGTGGCGCACAGTTCGCGTCCGGTGTCCGTCGCGTACCGCCCGGGGGGCAGGTCCAAGGTGGCGGCGAGGGACTTCAGGGTGCCGTCGGGCAGCACGAGGTTGGCCTGCCAGCGCTCCCCGTGCGGCGGCTCGACCTCCTTGGGCGCCAGGTGCGGGGTGGGGGCCACCCGCGCCAGGTCGGCGAGCCGTACGCGCACCTCGAAGCGGTCGTCGGCGCGGGCCACCGGGGACTCGACCTCGGTCCCGGAGTGCTTGTGGGTGAGCCGCAGGGCCGTGGGACGCAGCCGCCCGGGCAGGCTGCCGCTCAGCACCACGTCACCCCCGTCGCGCCGATGGGCCTCCACACGGGCCGCGTACTCCTGGACGCGCAGCACGAGCCGGCCCTTGCTGTGGCCGAGGACGAGGCGCAGCCCGTCGTCCAGCTCGCGCACCAGGGACTGCGCCGACCCGCCGTCGGCGGCCCGCACGGCCGAGCGCCGCACGGTGCCGTGGCCGGCGACGACCACGCCGAGCAGCCAGTTGCCGGGCCGCCACCGCCCGCCGGTCTTCAACTGCTCGGGGTCGATCGTCATCTCGAAGCCGGACAGGTCGTAGCAGTGCAGGCGCTGGCGTGACCGCTCGGTGGCCTCCGGCGCGGCGACCGTCCTCGTCGGCACGCGGCGGAACTCCCGCTTGCTGCGGACCGACTTGAGCAGCCCGGCCTTCACGGAGTGCCCGGGCCGGGTCGCCTCCAGGTTGCGCACGTACGCGTATCCGCTGATCCGCAGCTTCCCGTCGGCGCCCCAGCGCGCCTCGCCGGCCCGTGCCACGACGGGCAGTTCGTGCCGTCCGACGCGCGTCAGCTTCTCGGGGAGCCGGCCGACGCCGGGGTAGGAGGCGCGGCGGCGCACCGTGCCGCGCACGTGGAAGGCGGTGCCGTTGGTCCGTTCGAAGGAGAGCAGGTCGATGAGTTCGGCGGTGCGTCCCTCGCGCACGAGCTGCCACTTGACGCGCAGGTCCACGGGGAGCCCGGCGATCACGGACGGATCGGCGCGGCGCAGGAAGGCGGCGGCGTCCGTCATGAAGGCCGCGCGGTACTCGGGCCCGCCCATCGGCAGCCCCTCCAGGAAGTACACGAAGTCGTCGCGCAGACAGGAGGCGTCGTACGTCTTCCTCATCTCCGGCGCGTGCCGGGCGAGGAAGCCGGAGACGTGCGCGCATGCCGCGATCCGGTCGCGCACGCCCTTGACGTCGGTGCGCCGGCGGGTGATGGAGCCCTCGCGCACGCGCCAGTAGTAGACGTGGTCGCTGAGCACGTCCACGGAACCGGCGAGGAAGTGCGCCGGGATCATCACCGGCGTGTCCTCGTACAGCTTGCCCTCGGGGAAGGCGAAGCGGTGGCGGTCCCAGAAGGAGCGGCGGAAGACCTTGTTCCACGCGACGCGGTCGGAGAGCAGGTCGAGGTCGCGCGTGATGTGCGTACGGGCGCGCTGCTCGGTCAGCCACTTGTACTGCCAGGCCTGGGAGCGGCCGCGCTCGGTGAGCCGCCAGACGTTGCCGCAGGCGAAGTCGGAGCCGGTCCCGTCCAGGCTGGCGATCATCCGCTCGTACGCGTCGTGCGGCACCACGTCGTCGCTGTCGACGAAGGTGAGGAACTCGGCGGTGGGGGACGCCTTGCGCACACCGGTGTTGCGGGCGGCGCTCAGCCCGGCGTTGCGCTGGCGGACGTAGACGAAGCGGGGGTCCCGGGCGGCGAACTCACGGGCGATGGAGGGGCTGGAGTCCGTCGAACCGTCGTCCACCATGACGCACTCCAGGCCGCCCGGCCCCTCCGGACCGCCTGGCCGGCCCGGCCCGTCGATGGTCTGCCGCGCGATCGACTCCAGGCACTCCTCCAGAAACTCCTCGACGTTGTAGATGGGCACGACGACGCTGAGACGGGGCTGCACGGCGACCGGCCTTTCGTGAGAGTACGGGCATATTTATCCCCCTTTGCCCTCCGCCCGCTCCCGACGGTCAGCTTCTCCACCGCCTTCCACCCCAATGAGTGACGGCAGGTCTTCGACAGGCGGTGTCCGGCTGACTACGGTCGGTTGACATGTCGCGCTTCTCGGTTGTCGTCCCCGCCCACCGCGTCCAGGGCTACCTGCGGGAGTGCCTGGACTCGGTGCTCACCCAGTCCTTCGGCGACCTCGAACTGCTCGTCGTCGACGACGCCTCGCCCGACGCCTGCGCCGCCATCGCCGGGGAGTACGCCCAGCGCGATCCGCGCGTGCGACTGATCCGGCTGGCCGCCCACGCGGGCCCCGGCCCCGCCCGCAACGCCGGCGCCGACCGCGCCACCGGCGACCACCTCCTCTTCCTCGACGGCGACGACCTCCTGCTGCCGGGCGCCCTCGCGGCCATCGACGCGGCCCTCACCGGACACGGCGAGCCGGACGTGCTGCTCCTCGGCCACGACCGCGTCGACTGGTGGGACACCGTCCGCCCCGGCGGCACCCCCGACGCGAGCCGGCCCCTGGCGCTCCCCCCGGCCGCCTGGAACCGCGTCTTCCGCCGCGAGTTCTGGCGCGCGCGCCACCTCGCCTTCTCCGAGGGGGCCTACGAGGACGTGGTGCCGGTGCACACCGCGACCCTGCGCGCGGGCGGGCGCCTCGCGGTCCTCGACCGCGGCTGCGTGCGCTGGCGCGAGCGGCGCGGCGGCAGCTTCTCCACGACGCCGGGCCGCCACCACTTCGCCCTCGTCGAGCGGTACGAGGAGCTGCTCGCCGCCGCCGGGCCCGACGACCGCGCCCGGCTGCTGCCGCACGCCGCCGCGCACCTCCTCGCCGTCCTCGACGACCCCGGGCGGATCCGCGCGGGCGACCGGCGCGACTTCTTCCGCGAGGCGGCCCGCCTGCACCGCACCTACGCGCCCGCGAGCACCGAGCCCCGCACTCCCGGCGAGAAGGCCCTCGCCGCCGCCTCCTTCGCCGCCCACGAGGGCCTGCGCAAGGCCGAGTCGCGGCGCCTGCGCGTCACCCGGCACCTCGGGCGGCAGAAGAAGAAGCTGCGCGCCCGCGCCATGCGCGCCGCCTACCGCGCCGACCTGTACCGCTCCCTGGACCCGCACCTCGCGGTCTACGGCGCCTACTGGAACCGCGCCGTCTCCTGCAACCCCGCCGCCATCCACGCCAAGGCCCGCGAACTGGCCCCGCACATCCGGGGCGTGTGGGTGGTCTCCGGACGTCACCAGGACAAGGTGCCCCCCGGGGTGGAGTACGTCGTCGAAGGCTCCCGGCGCTACTGGGAGGCGATGGCGAGGGCCACGTACCTCGTCAACAACTCCAGCTTCCCCGGCGGCTTCACCAAGCGCCCCGGCCAGGTCTACCTCCAGACCCACCACGGCACCCCGCTGAAGAAGATGGGCCTGGACCAGCGCCGCTACCCGGCCGGGACGCACGGCATCAGCTTCCAGAAGGTCCTCGACCACACCGACCAGTGGGACTTCAGCCTCTCGGCCAACCCGCACTCCACGGAGGTCTGGGAGCGCGTCTACCCCTCCACCGCCTACCAGCCGCTGGAGGCGGGCTACCCGCGCAACGACGTGTACTTCACGACGGACGACGAGCGGATCGCCCGCATCCGCGAACACCTCGGCATCGCCGACGACCGGACCGTGCTGCTGTACGCGCCCACCCACCGCGACTACCAGAAGGGCTTCCTGCCCCGCCTGGACCTCAGGCGCCTCGCGGAACGGCTCGGCCCCCGCTACGTCGTGCTCGTGCGCGCCCACTACTTCTACGGCGGCGACGCCGGGCTCGACCCGCACCCCGGCCTCGTGGACGTCACCGGGTACGCGCGCGTGGAGGACCTGTGCCTCGCCGCCGACGCGCTCGTCACGGACTACTCCTCGCTGATGTTCGACTACGCCTGCCTGGACCGCCCGATCGTGACGTACGCCCCCGACTGGCAGGCCTACCGCCTGGCGCGCGGCACCTACTTCGACCTGCTGTCCGGGCGGCCGGGCGAGACGCCGGGGGCGGTGGCCACCACCGAGGACGAGCTGGCCGACCTGTTCCGCGACGGCGGCTGGGACACCCCCGGCACGACGGAGCTGCGCACCGCGTTCCGGGCGCGCTTTTGCCCCTACGACGACGGGCGGGCCGCCGAACGCGTCGTACGGCGGCTCTTCCTGGCCCCCGCTCAGCGTTCGTAGGGCGAGCGCACCGGGAAGTACGCCGTCAGGAACGACCGGATGGCCAGCGCCATCTCCTCGTCCGCCATGCCGCTGTCGGGGGACTCGCCGATGCAGAACGCCGTCCGGTCGCGGTTCTGCAGCAGCCGGCCGAGCCGCGCGTGGTCGGCGCGGTCACCGATGTCCACGAAGTCGTACGAGATGGAGCCGGGCACCGCCCGCCCGGTCAGATACGCGTAGTGCTGGTGCAGCGAGGAGACCAGCGAGTGGTCGCCCACGGAGCGGAAACGGCTGCGGGCGGTGGCCGCCAGCTCCTCGGGGAAGCGTTCGGTGATCTCCGCCAGGACGCTGCGGCGCAGCGCGTAGGGCACGTGGAAGAAGCTGTGCGTCGTCGTCCTGCCGAACGCGCGGCGCAGCAGCTCGCGGTTGTTCTTCGCCGCCGCCAGATAGCCCTCGTCGTCCGGCGCCAGGGGCAGGGCGGGCACGGACGCGGACGACCAGAAGAAGCGGGCCAGGCCGTTGCTGAGGAAGAAGGTGTCCGGGGTGGTCGGGCGGCCGAGGAACATGTCGTCGTTGAAGTACAGGAAGTGCTCCGACAGGCCCTCGACGCGGTGCAGCTGCGACTCGATGGAGTGCGAGTTGAAGGTCGGCAGGCACGCCTCGGGGTCGGCGAACAGCTCACGGTGGTCCACGACGGTCAGCCCGGGGTGGTCGCGGTCGAGCCAGTCGGGGACCTGGCCCGCCGTGACGAGGTACACGTGCCGGATCCACGGCGCGTACATCGCCAGGGAGCGCAGGCTGAAGCGCAGCTCGTCGCGGTTGCGGTAGCGCACGGCGCCGTCGTCCGCCGACTCCTGCCCCGGGCCGCCCCGGGCCGCGTCCCGCAGGGCCCGCCACGTCGGGTCGCAGTCGTCGACCCAGGTGTAGACGGCGTCGACGGGGAAGTCGACGTCCTTGACGAGGAGTTCGGTGAAGATCCGCAGGGTCGGATAGGCGCGGTCCCCCACCCGCAGCGTCGCCGTCGGGGTGAGCGAGGGCAGCTCCGCGCCGGCCAGCGTCGTCCCGAACGGCGCGCGGAAGCCCTCGGCGGCCCCGGCGCCGGGCACCCCCGGCGCGGCCCTCGGCCAGAACGCCACCGTGCAGGCGAGGCCCGCGCCGTGCCGCAGCGACAGGGTCGTCGTGGTCACCGGCTTGAAGACCTTGACGCCGGACAGGTCGCCGATGGCGTCGAGGCGCTCGGCGAGGACGGCGCCGGGCGCCGCGTCGCGCGGGTTGACCAGCTCGGCGTAGACGGGCTGTCCGCGCAGCGCCCCGGCCAGCGCCTTGAGGGCGCGGCTCCGGTCGTCGGCGGCCACGGCCAGGGTGTGGGCGGTGCCGTCGGGGGTGCGCACCAGGACGTAGGGCACGTCCTCGGCCTCCAGGGCGGACGCGGTGAGTCGCAGGTTCCACCGCGCCATGTCCGGCGCGAGGACGTCGTCGCGCCGCTCGGCGAGGCGGCCCACCGAGCGGATGACGCGGCCCGTGGTGTCGGCGGCGATGATCTCGTCCTCGCGGGCCCGCTCGTCGGCGGCGGCCGCGGCGTCGAAGGTGTGCGGGGCGGTGGGCCTGAAGCCGCAGCCGCCGGACGCGACACCGAGCGCCACCCGGTCCGCGCGTCCGCGAAGGCGGCGCGGCCGCTCCCGCCCGGCCACGAGCCGCGTGTACAGCTCCTCCCAGCGGGCGGTGACGTCCGCCGAGGAGAAGCGGGCGTAGACGCCCTCGCGGGCGGCGCGCGCGTACGCCCGCCGTGTCGCGTCGTCGCCGAGCAACTCGTCCATGGAGCGGGCGAGTTCGTCGACCTCGCCGGGCGGCACGAGCAGCCCGTCGACGCGGTGGCGCACGATCTCGGCGGGCCCGGTCAGCACGTCGTACGCCACCACGGGCACCCCGGCGGCGAGCGCTTCGAGGAGCACCAGCGGGAACGCCTCGTTGTGCCCGGCGGTCATCAGGCTCAGGCCGGCCTTGGCCCACTCGGCGGCCATGTCCTGGCAGGGTCCCAGCAGTTCGACGCGGTCGTGCAGGCCGAACCCGTCGACCAGGCGGCGCAGGTGCCGCTCGCGGTGGCCGCTGCCGAAGATCCGCAGCCGCCAGTCGGGATGCGCGCCGGCGATCTGCGCGAAGGCGCGCACGGCGTGGTCGACGCGCTTCTCGCCGGTCAGCCGGGCGGCCATCACGATGACCTTGCCCTCGCCGTCCGCGCGCGGCCGGAAGCCGTCCGGCACGGCGTTGGGGATGACGGCCAGCTCGGGCGCGGTGGGCCCGAGGGACTCCGCGATCCAGTCGCGGGTGCGCTCCGTCAGCGTGACGAGGGCGTCCAGGCGCGGCGCGTGCAGCAGCAGCGGCTCGCCGGAGGGGCCGCGCCGCTGGGTGGGGCGGTGCTCCTGGTGGACGGTGACGACGCGCGCGGGCGCCAGCGTCACGGCGGCGGCGAGCAGCGCGGGCGTGGTGCTGACCAGGACGTCGGTGTCGAGCGCGGTGAGCGCGGCGGTCAGCTCGATGTCGGAGAGCCGGTCGAAGGTGTCCTCCCAGGCGGGCCTGATCAGTTCGCTGGGCAGCGCGGCGAGGGTGCGGCACGCGGCGTCGTCCAGCTCCGAGTCCCCGACCGGGCGGGCGGGGGTCGCCGTGCGGTCCACGAGGTAGCGCACGGGCAGGGCGCGCGCCTCGGGGAAGAACGGCTCGGCGCGGGTGCGGAAGACGGAGACGACCTCGACCTCGATGCCGGGGCGCTCGGCGAGGTGCTTGGCCTGGGTGTAGGTGGCCAGCTCGGTGCCGCCCATCTCGTCGCCCCAGCCGAGCAGGTACGTGATCTTCATGAGGTCTCCTTCGCGGGCTCGCGCGTGCGGCCGGTGGGCCCGTCCGGGTGGTCGGCGGGCTCGTCCGTGCGGTCGGTGGGCCCGTCCGTGCGGGGGCCGGCCGGCTCGCGGGTGAGGTCGGTGATGTCCCGGCACGTCACCGCGAAGGCGCCCGTCCCGGTGAAGTGGGCGTGCGCCCGCACCAGCGCGCCGTCGGGCAGGGCGAAGACGCGAAAGGGCGTCGGGTAGGCGGCCGAGGGGTCCCGCACGTCCGTCAGCCACCGCCCGAGCGGCAGCCCCGCCACCCGGAAGTCCCACACCCACTGCCCGGGACCGGCCCCGGCCATCGCACCGAGCGGCACCCGCAGCGTGAACGCCGCGCCGCGCCCGGCCACCTCGGCGGGCACGACGACGCCGTCCCTGCGCCGCACGGCCTGCGCGCGGCCGGTGGACAGCGCCGCCCCGACCAGCCGGCCGTGCACGGTGATGCCGTCCCCGCGCGGCTCGAACCAGGCCAGCTCGGCGCGCGGCCGCGACCGGGTGGCCTGGAGCACGGCCCGTCCGCCGCGCGACCTGACGATCCGTACGAGGGTCCCGCTGAGCGGGTCGGGCGCGTACGGCAGCGTCGGGGTCGCGGGCGGCGCGGGCTCCTCGGCGGGCGTCAGGCCCCGTCGTCGTACGCGGCCCTCGGCGTCCCGGGTCTCGACGGTGAGCCGCCACACGCCGTCGCGCAGGTCCCGCAGCGTGGCGGTGGCGGTGAGCAGCGCCGGCCCGGCCGCGTGCCGTTCGAGGACCAGGGGGAAGGTCCGTCTGCGGGCGCCACGGCTGATCAGCAGCCGGGCCCGCTCGGGGGATCCGGCGTCCGGGGCGGCGAGGGCGACGTTGAGCGTGCGGCTGTCGCGGAGCGAGAGGTGCACGGGCGTCAGCAGGGGCTCGGCCCGCACGGCGCCGCGCGCCCGCCCCGCGGCGGCCCGCTCGAACCGGAACCGTGTGCTTCGCGTGGTGGCGCGCAGCCGTCGGACCAGGGGCGGCGGGGGCCCGGGGCGGTGAGGTGACAGGAACCCGATGCGGTGCATTTGCCTACTTTGCCCGCTGTGACCCCGTATGGCCCGCAGCGCGGGCCGTTTCTCCCGCCGGGGCAGCGGAAACGGTCCGCTCGGAGCAGTGGGGTGCCGCGTGTCGCCGCGCGGAGTCGAACATCAGGCCGGTGCCGGCTGGGCCTGGACGCGGACGGAAGGAGGCGGCCCGGACGCGGGCCGCCTCGATCGCCGTACGCATGCCGCTGGGGGGGTTCTCCCCAGGCCCCGGCCTATTTCACCGCGCCCGCCATGACACCGGAGACGAACTGCCGCTGGAAGGCGAAGAACACCGCCAGCGGGATCACCATCGAGATGAACGCGCCGGGCGCGAGGATCTGCACGTTGTCGCCGAAGAAGCGCACCTGCTGCTGGAGCGCCACCGTGATCGGCGGGTTCTTGGAGTCGGCGAAGATCAGGGCGATCAGCATGTCGTTCCAGACCCACAGGAACTGGAAGATGCCGAGCGAGGCGATCGCCGGCGCCCCCAGCGGCATCACCACCCGCAGGAACAGCCGCAGTTCGCCCGCCCCGTCCAGCCGGGCCGCCTCCAGGAGTTCGCGCGGGATCTCCGCGAAGAAGTTCCGCAGCAGGAAGATGGCGAACGGCAGGCCGAACGCCACATGGAAGGTGACCACACCCACCGTGGTCTCGAAGATGCCGATCTTGCCGAAGAGTTCGGCGATCGGCACGAGCGCCACCTGCACCGGCACCACGAGCAGACTGACGACCCCGAGGAACCACCAGTCCCGGCCCGGGAAGTCCATCCAGGCGAACGCGTACCCGGCCAGCGAGCCGATGAGCACGACGAGCAGCGTCGCCGGGACGGTGATCATGACACTGGACAGGATCGAGTCGGTGATCGTCTCGTCCTTCAGGAGGTCGGCGTAGTTGTCCAGCGTCATCTGCGAGGGCGCCGAGAACACCTTCCACCAGCCGCTCTCGCTCATGTCCGCCGACGTGCGGAACGAGCCGAGCAGCAGGCCGATCGTCGGCATCAGCCAGAACAGGCCGACCAGCACCAGGAACACCCGCAGCGCGGTGCTCCCCAGCAGGGACGCCACCCGCCCGCCGAGCGACTGCCTGGCCTTGACCACTTCGATCTGGGCGGTCATCGCCTGCCCTCCCGCCGCATGCGCCGGATGTTGAACAGCATCACCGGGATGACCAGCAGGAACAGCAGCATCGCGATGGCGCTCGCCACCCCCGGGTCCTTGTCGAGGAACGCGGAGTTGTACAGCTGGACCGCCAGCACGTTCGCCTCGTCCTTGGAGGAGCCCGGCGGGATCACGAAGACCAGGTCGAAGATCTTCAGTACGTTGATCATGAGCGTGACCAGCACCACCGCGAGGACCGGGGCGAGCAGCGGCACCGTGACCCGACGGAAGACCTGCCACTCGTTGGCCCCGTCCACCCGCGCCGCCTCCAGCAGCTCACGCGGCACGCTCGCGAGGCCCGCCGCGATCAGGACCATCGCGAAGCCCGCCCACATCCACAGGTACGAACCGATGATCGCGGGCGTGATCAGCGACGGGCCGAGCCAGTCCACCCCGTTGTAGGGCTCCCGGAAGTTCGACGCCGGATAGCGCAGCAGGGCCCCGTCGGCGGCCTTCGGCAGCGCGAACGTACCGTCGGCGTTGGCCTCCGTGGAGGCCACCACCTCGCCGTCCTTGACCGCCTCGACCGTGATGCCGGCATAGCCGAACTCCGCAGCGTCCGGGGCGTTGATCTTCCCCCGGCCCTTGCCGCGCGTGAAGTCCTGCCAGGCCGTGCCGGTGACCCTCTCCGGATCGGCCTGCGCGGGCCTGGCCGGCTTCGCGGCGTCCGGCATGGTGTCCGGCGCCACGCCGGTCAGCGGCAGCACCACCGGGGTGCCCGCCCGCACCGGCTCACGGGTGATGAAGGCGCCGCCTCCCGCGCTCTTGAGGGGCGACTTCATGCTGGGGTGCGCCTGCGGGAACGCCGAGGACTCGGCGAACGTGTCGTGCACGGTCACCGCCACCGCGTTGGCGACACCCCGGTCCGGGTCGGAGTCGTACACCAGCCGGAAGATGATGCCCGCGGCCAGCATCGAGATGGCCATCGGCATGAAGATGACCAGCTTGAACGCCGTGCCCCAGCGCACCCGTTCGGTCAGCACCGCGAAGATCAGGCCGAGAGCGGTCGCGACGGTGGGCGCCACGACCACCCAGATCGCGTTGTTCTTGATGGCGGTCAGGATGCTGTCGTCGGTGAACAGCGTCTCGTAGTTGCCGAACGCCGTGAAGTCGCCCGACTTGTCGAAGAAGCTGCGGAACAGCGAGTACCCGATCGGGTAGAGGACGAGCGCGCCGAGCAGCACCAGGGCGGGCAGCAGGAACAGCACCGCCAGGGTCGTGCGGGTGCCGGTCACGCTCTTGCGCGGAGTCGGGGCCGGGGGCGCCGCCTTGGCATCGCCCCCGGCGTGCACGGACGTCACCGCGTCAGTCCTTGTAGGCCTTGGCGGCGGCCGTCTCCAGCGTCTTCTGCGTCCCCTCGACGTCCTTCGGGTTCTTCAGGAAGTCCTGCAGCGCCTTCCACTCGCCCTTGCCCGGCGTGCCGCCGAAGGACTGCGGCGCCTGGTCGGACATGTCGAAGCGGATGTCGTCGCCCGCCTTGATGAGCGCCTTGGCGATGTTGCGCTGCACGTCGTTCGGGTACGCGCCCATGTCGAGGTTCTTGTTGGGCGAGAGGAACCCGCCCGCCTCGGCCCAGATCCGCGCCGCGTCCGGCGAGGCCAGATAGGTCAGCAGCGCCTGCGCGCCCTTGCTGTCCTTCAGCGCCACGGCCGCGTCACCGGCCACCACCGCCGGGGACTCGTCGCCCACCGCCGGGAACGGGAACACCTTGGCGTCCGTGCCCACCTTCGCCTTCGTCTCCGAGATCGGCAGCGAGACCATGTCGCCCTCGAAGACCATGCCCGCCTTGGGCTGGTCGCCGCCCTTGAAGGTCTGCTTCACGGACGCGGGGAACTCCGTCTGGAGCGCGCCGTCCGCGCCGCCCGCCACGAAGCCCTTCTTGCCGAACAGCTCACCGAGCGTCGTCAGCGCTTCCTTCACGGACGGGTCCGTCCACTTGATCTTGTGCTGGGCGAGCCGGTCGTACTTCTCCGGGCCCGCCTGCGACAGGTAGATGTTCTCGAACCAGTCCGTGAGGGTCCACGCCTCGGCGCCCGCCACCGATACCGGCGGCACCCCGGAGTCGTAGATCGTCTGGGCCGTCTTCATGAAGTCGCCCCAGGTCTTCGGCTCGCTCACGCCCGCGTTCTCGAAGACCCGCGTGTTGTACCAGACCAGCGACTTGTTGGCCGCCTTGAAGTACACGCCGTACTGCTTGCCGTCGACCGCGCCGAGGTCCTGCCAGCCCTTCGCGTAGTTCTTCTCCAGCTGCTTCTGCGCCTCGGCGCCGACCGGCTTCGCCCACTTGTTCGCCACGGCCTGCTCGATCGCGCCGACCTGCGGCAGCATCGCGACGTCCGGCGGCTCCCCGCCCGCCACCTTCGACTCCAGGAAGCTGATGATGGGGTCCTGCGCGGGCACGAAGGAGACCTCGGCGCCCGTCCTCTTCTCGAACTCGTCGAGGACCTTGAGGAACACCTTGCGCTCCGAGCCGCCCCACACCGCGGCCACCGAGACGTTCTGCCCCTCCAGCCTGGGCAGCTCGACCGTGGCCCCGGTGCCCTTGCCCCCGGTCTTTCCTCCCGTCTCGCCGTCGTCCTTGTCGTCGCCGCCGCCGCACGCGGTGGCGGTGAGCGCGAGCGTCCCCGCGACGAGAGCCGCGGCGATCCTGGCGCTGGTACGCCGGTGCTGCGGTGTCCTGCGTGTACTGCGAAGAGTGCTGCGCATCACTGCCCCGTTCTCTTCCTGGCGAGTCCCGTGCGCACTGGTCTACGCCCGGGCGGGGAGGGGCGGCAAGATGGCCTGCGGTGTCAACTCGAAGATCGTGATGGCGTTGTGACGTCCCGTCACTCTCAGGTACCGGGCTTTGTCACCTCACTGACGACATGAGGCACCAACAGGTCCCGCTCCGGCGGGACATGGCTGACTTACCCGCCAACTCACCGGTAACGCCCGCCCCTTCAGGCCGTGGGGCCGGGCGCGCCGGACGGCCGGCGGGACGGCGGCGCCGCGAGGTCACAGCAGGGACGGCACCCGCTCCGCCGAGACCGACCGCGCCGCCCGCTCCAGGGCGCTGGCGAGCAGGGCCAGGTCGGTCGGGCCGTTCCCCAGCTCCCGGACGGGCCGGCGGGCCGGCGGGTCCCCCATCCGCTCCCACTCCAGCGGGACGACCGTGGGCCGCAGCGTCGCCGTACGCGGGATGCGTCCGGTGACCCGGCCCGCCTGGAAGGGCGTCGCCCGGCCGTCCGGGGAGCGCAGCTCGCCCCGCCCGGGCGCGGGCTCCTCCGGTCCCGGCACCACCGCGTCGAGGGCCACCCGCAGCGAGGCGCGCTGGCCCAGCTCGGTCTCCGGCATCCGCTCGCTGCGCCCGGTGGTCGCCACGAGGTGGACGCCGAGCCGCTCGCCGTCCCGCGCCACCGCCTCCAGGGCGCGGACGACGGACCCGGCGGCGGGCCGCCCCGGGGAGCCGAGGGCGGGCGAGAGCAGCGCGTCGAAGTCGTCGACGAGCACGACGAGCCGGGGCAGCGGCGGGCCGGGCTCGACCCGCTGCCGCGCCGCGGCGGGCCGCAGCCGCATGGTGGAACCGGACGACACGTCGAGGCCGCCGTCCGCTGCCTGGGCCTGCGCTTCTACGGGGGTCTGGGTTCGGCCCCGCGCATCCGAGGGGGCCTGCGCCCGCCCGGGGGACTGGTCCTGGGCCTGCGTCGGTGCTGCCGCGGAGGTCTGGCCCCGGGGCCGCGTCTGCGCTTGCGAGGGGACGTGCGCCCGCGCGGTGGGCCGGCCCTGCGCCTGCGCCGTCGACGGAGTCTGGGCCTCGGCCCGCGCCTGCCCCGGGGAGGCCTGTGCCTGCGTCTGGGCGGGCACGGAGGGGGAACCGGACGCGCTCGTGGCCCCGGCTCCCGAGACCCTGCCCGCTCCCGCTCCCGTACCCGTCCGGGAGGAGGACTGGGAGCGCTGGCTCACCATCCGTCCCGACACCTCGCGCTGGGTGTGCCACTCGGTGAATTCGAGCCGGCCCAGCAGCTCGGCCCGCCGCTTCAGCTCGGCGGCCAGGGACTGCGCGAACTCCCTCATCCGCACCGGGTCGTTGGCCACCAGGTGGGTGGTGACATGGGGCAGGTCCGTACAGGCGCCGAGCCCGGCACCCGGCCGGGCGGCGCCCCCGCCCCCGCTGTCCCGGCCGTCCACCAGCACGATGCCGAGCCGGTCGGGCCGCTCGGCGGCGGCCAGGGACGCGGCGACCGAGCGCAGCAGCTCCGTACGCCCGCTGCCCGCGGGGCCCTCGACGAGCAGATGCGGGCCGTCGGCGGCGAGGTCCGCGACGACCGGACCGCGCGGGCCCGCGCCGAGCACCGCGAGGGCCCGCCCGCCGAGCGCCTCCGGGTCGTCCGCGGCCGCCGCCCACCGCGCCATCAGCGAGGCGGGCGTGGCGCGGGCCAGCCCCAGCTCGTCCAGGAGCCGGGCGGCCTGGGGCAGCGGGGCGGACACGCGCGCGTGCCCCTCGCCGGCCGCGCCGTCCGTCCGCAGCGGCGCCAGGGCCCGGGCGAACCGCTCGGCCCAGGCCGCCGACACCGCGTCCACGGTGGCGACGGTGCCGTGCCCGGCGGGGCGCCCGCCGGCCGTCCGCATCAGCCGCAGCGCGGTCGCCACGTCACCGCTGAGCAGCGCGACGGCGCCGCACGCGCGGAAGGCGGGGGAGACGGCGCACGCCGCCTCGTAGGTGTCGAGGACCGGCGAGGCGGGCGAGGCCGCCGCCGTCTCGGCGAGGCACACCACGTGGATCCCGGCCCGCGCGCCCTCACCGGCGAGCCGGACCACGGCCTCCCGCAGCCCGGCCGCACCGGGGTCGCCGTCGACGACGACGACCGTGCGCGAGCCCGGCTCCCGGCGGGCGCCGTCCCCGGCGCGCGCGTCGGCGATGTGGTCGTCCAGGCGGCGGATCAGCTCGTCGGCGCGTGCCGCCGCCTGGTCGCGGTCGTAGGCGAGCAGGAGCCGGCAGTCCTGGCCGTGGGTGGGCCGCAGATGGGGGAGCCAGCCGAGCCAGGCCCACTCCTCGGTGCGCTCGGCGGTGGTGCGGGCCCGGTCCGTGCTGATCAGCACGATCTCCAGGCAGTCCGGGGAGTGCAGCGCGCCGAGCTGGGCGACGACGGCCCTGGCCAGGCCGGTCAGCCGCTCCCTGGGCCCCGCGAGGCCGAGCGCGCCCGCCTCCCGCAGGCTCACGGTGACGGGCACGGCGGGCAGCAGGCCCTGATCGCCGGGCCCCGCCCGGTCGACCGTGCCGAGCCGCACCGCGAGGGCCTCCGGGTGGTCCGGGCCGCGCTCCCACAGCCGGGGGCCGGGGCCGAGCGCCGCGAGCAGCAGGGCGGCGGGATCCGGCCACGACTCGGGCGTGCGCGCGGCGGCGGCCACGGCGAGTTCCTCGGGGGTGGGCTCCGGGGCGCCGAAACCGTCGTCCGCCTCACCGTCGTACGGCTCGTACTCCTCGTACGCGCCCTGGTCCTGGCCGCCGTCCCGGCCGCCGGTCAGGCGACGCGCCCAGGCCGAGAGGCCGCCGCGCCTGCGCAGCCCGCGCGGCACCGTCGTACCGCGCAACGGCGTCCCGAGGCGGGCGCCCTCGCCGGGGGAGGGCGCGTCACCGCCGGGCAGCCCGTACGCCCCCGGGGCGCCGGCGTGGGTCTCCGAGGACCGGTGTGCCGCGTCGTGCGCCGTCGGGGCGTGGGGCGTGCCGTGGGAGCCGCCGGGGTGGTGGCCGCCGTACGGCCCGGTCGTGCCGTCACCGCCCGCGGCTCCCCAGTTCCCCGAGCCGTACGCGTGCGGGGCGGGGCCGGTGGGGTGGGAGGGGGCGGGGAAGGCGGGCTGTGGGGCCTCGGCGGCCCGCACGCGCACGTGCCCCTCGCCGTCGGGGGCGGTCGCCAGGGTGCCGCCGGTGCCGGCGGCCGTGCCGAGGGCGCCGTCCGTCAGGCGCAGGGCGGACTCGCCGATCCGCAGCAGGGAGCCGGGCGCGAGCGGCACGGGGCGGTCGGTGACCTCCCTGCCGTCCACGGACGTGCCGTTCGTCGAGCCGAGGTCCGTGACCGTGACCCGGCCGTCCGGGGCGAGGGTGACCGCGCAGTGCAGCCGCGAGACGTCGGGGTCGTCCAGCGCGACGTCCGCCTCGGTGGAACGGCCGACGCGGATCTGGCCGCCGTGCAGCAGATGGACGCCGCCCGCGTCGGGGCCCGCCACCACGTGCAACTGGGCGGCCGCGCCGGTCGGTTCGGGGCCCGGCTCGGCGGGCGCGCCGAGGGAGAGCACCGCGCCGTCGATCAAGGGGGGCTCGCCGAGCGTGCACCGCTGGGCGTCGAGGCGCTCGGGGCCCGCGTAGAGCACGAGGGGGCCCTCGCTGCCCGCGACGGTCGTGGCGAGGCCGGAGACCACCGCCGCGAGCGCGGTCCCCGCGGGCGCGGTGACCAGGACGTCACAGGCGCCGTGAACCCCCGGCGCCGCCGTGGGGCGGCCTTGCTGCTCGGTCTGGCCGCTGCGCGGCCCGAGGACGGTCAGCCGGATCTGCATCGCCGTCAGCGGTCCCTTCTGCGCTGGGCGCCCGGCACGGGGACTCGCGCTGTGATTCCCCCCACCGCACACGGGCACGTCGGCCAGTACTGGAGGCATCCTCGCACCTGCCACCGACAACACGCCCGGCGGCCACCCGTAAGTGATCTTGATTGGTCGGCTCTGCTCGGAAAAGTGCCTGCTTGGACCGTTGCGGATATCTGTGGACCGTCTCCGGAGAAGGTCAATTCGAGAGTGCCCGGCAACCAATGGCCACCGGGACGCGTCTTTCCTCCGAAACACCGATCCGGAACGCTTTCGAGGCGCCCGCGAAACGCCTCCGGAAGGCCTTCGGAACGCTTCCGGAACGCCTCCGGAACGCCTGAGAGAGGAAAAGGCGGGGCGGAATCGGAGCGGCCGGTGTCCCGGTCGGCGGCACTACAGTGGATCGGAACACCTTCGGACAGCCCCCGGACAGGACCAGCGTCCGGTCGGGACCAGCCAGACCAGCAGGGAGCGCATGACGTGCGGCCGGTAGGCAGCAAGTACCTGCTCGAGGAGCCGCTCGGGCGCGGCGCCACGGGCACCGTCTGGCGGGCCCGCCAGCGGGAGACCGCGGGGGCCGAGGCGGCCGTTCCCGGCCAGCCCGGCGAGACGGTCGCGATCAAGGTCCTCAAGGAAGAGCTCGCCAACGACGCGGACGTCGTGATGCGCTTCCTCAGGGAGCGGTCCGTCCTGCTCAGGCTGACCCACGAGAACATCGTCAGGACGCGCGACCTCGTCGTCGAGGGCGACCTCCTCGCCCTGGTGATGGACCTGGTGGACGGCCCCGACCTGCACCGCTACCTGCGCGAGAACGGCCCGTTCACGCCGGTCGCGGCGGCCCTGCTGACCGCCCAGATCGCCGACGCGCTCGCCGCGAGCCACGCCGACGGCGTGGTGCACCGCGACCTGAAGCCGGCGAACGTCCTGCTGAAGCAGGACGCCGAGGGCATGCACCCGATGCTGACCGACTTCGGCATCGCCCGCCTCGCGGACTCCCCGGGCCTGACCCGCACGCATGAATTCGTCGGCACGCCCGCGTACGTCGCGCCGGAGTCCGCCGAGGGCCGCCCGCAGACCAGCGCCGTCGACATCTACGGCGCGGGCATCCTGCTGTACGAGCTGGTCACCGGCCGTCCGCCGTTCGGCGGGGGCTCCGCCCTCGAAGTGCTGCACCAGCACCTCAGCGCCGAGCCGCGCCGTCCCTCGACCGTGCCCGACCCGCTGTGGACGGTCATCGAGCGCTGCCTGGACAAGAACCCCGACCGCCGCCCGAGCGCCGAGAACCTCGCGCGCGGCCTGCGGACCGTCGCCGAGGGCATCGGCGTGCACTCCACCCCGGCGCAGATCGTCGCCGCGGAGGGCGTGGGCGCCCTGCTCATGCCGGACCCGGCGCCCGTGCACGTGCCGGACGCCCCCGGCGCGGCCGACCCCACGCAGGTCCTGCCGAACAACGCGGGCTCGTACGACCCGAACGCGGCGACCAGCGTCATGCGCGACACCGGCACCCCGGGCCACGGCCCCGGTGACGCCGACCCCACGTCCGTCCTGCCCCACCACGGCGCCGCCGACCCGACCGCCGTCATGCCGCCGGTCCCGCCGAACGGCCCCGGGAGCGACCCGAACGAGCCGCACCCCTGGCAGAACCAGATGCGCGCGGCCCGCGACCGCAACGAACAGACGCAGGTCCAGTCCTACCTCGACCCCAGCCAGGACCCGCTGCGCCGCCGCCCCCAGCGGCAGGTCGCCCGGCCCCAGCAGCAGCCGCAGCAGCCCCCGCCCCAGCATTACGCGCCGCGCCAGCCGCGCGGGCAGCGGTCCCAGCAGGGGCCGGCGCAGCAGCCGTACCAGCAGCAGCCTTACCAGGCGCCGCACCAGCCGCACCAGCCGCAGCGGTACGCGGCGCCCCCGGAGCCGCCCGCGCCCCAGGCGCCCGCCCCGCGCCCCGCGCGCGAGCCGCGTCCGCCGCGTCAGCGCAGCGCCAACCCGATGAAGATCCCGGGCCTCGGCTGCCTCAAGGGCTGCCTGTTCACGCTCGTCATCCTCTTCGTGGCGAGCTGGCTGGTCTGGGAGTTCAGCCCGCTCCAGGACTGGATCGGTTCCACGAAGGGGTACTGGGAGCAGCTGACGGACTGGTACGACACGGTCAGCGGCTGGATCGGCAAGCTCGGCGCCAAGTAGCGCGCGGACGGTTCTATGGATTTGTCGACATCTGCCGAGTGAAATCCGCTCCCGGAGTGAAGGTTGGCGGCGAGGACGCGTAGTTTTGTCGCCAACACGCATCCGTAGGAGCAGTCTTGACGCGCAAGATCGGCAGCCGGTACACCGCCCACCAGATCCTGGGCCGTGGCAGCGCCGGCACGGTGTGGCTCGGCGAAGGACCCGAGGGGCCTGTCGCCATCAAGCTGCTGCGCGAGGACCTGGCCTCCGACCAGGAACTCGTCGGCCGCTTCGTCCAGGAGCGCACGGCTCTGCTCAGCCTCGACCACGCGCGCGTGGTCGGCGTCCACGACCTGGTCGTCGACGGCAACGACCTGGCCCTGGTGATGGACCTCGTCCGCGGCACGGACCTGCGCACCCGCCTCGACCGCGAGCGGCGCATGGCCCCCGAGGCCGCCGTCGCCATCGTCGCGGACGTCGCCGACGGGCTCGCCGCCGCGCACGCCGCGGGGATCGTCCACCGCGACGTCAAGCCCGAGAACGTACTCCTGGACATGCAGGGCCCGCTCGGCCCCGGCGGGGCGCATCCCGCCCTGCTCACCGACTTCGGCGTCGCCAAGCTGATCGACTCGCCGCGCCGGACGCGCGCCACGAAGATCATCGGTACGCCGGACTACCTCGCGCCCGAGATCATCGAGGGCCTCCCGCCGCGCGCCGCCGTGGACATCTACGCCCTCGCGACGGTCCTGTACGAGCTGCTCGCCGGGTTCACGCCGTTCGGCGGAGGGCATCCCGGGGCGATCCTGCGGCGCCACGTCACCGAGACGGTGGTGCCGCTCCCGGGCATCCCCGAGGAGCTGTGGCAGCTCCTCGTGCAGTGCCTGGCCAAGGCCCCGGCGTCCCGGCTGCGCGCCTCCGAGCTGGCCGCGCGGCTGCGGGAGCTGCTGCCGCTGGTCGCCGGGATGCCGCCGCTGGACGTCGACGAACCGGACACGGAGCCTTCGCCGGCCGAGGAGGCGTACGAGGAGTCGGCGCCCGAGCCGCGGCAGTCCTCGCCCCGGCGGGGGGCGGTGCCCCTGGTGCGGGGCCCGGCGTCCGCGGACGCCAACCGGGACACGCATACGTCCATGCGGGTGCCGGGGCCCGACGAGCTGGCCGGCGGGGCGCGGGGCACGGCCCGGGTGCCTCGGCCGGCCGGGGCGGCGCGGCCCGGTTCCGCGAAGCATCGGGCGTCCACGCGGCGGCGCAGGATCACGCTCGGCGTGGCGGGGGTCGTCCTCGTCGCGGCGGCGGGGGTGGGGACGTGGGCGGCCACGTCGGGCGACGACGCGAACCCCCGCCCCGGCGACTCGGCCCCACCCACACCGTGAGCGGCCTCGCACGCTCTCGACCCGCCCGCACCATGAGGGGCCCCGGTACCTTCTCGGCGCGGCCCGCGCCTGGACGGACCCCGGCACGTCCTCGGTACCGCCCGCGCCATGACGTGGCCCGGCGTGCTCCCCGCCCCCGGACGGGGACCCGGCGCTGTCCGCGCCGTGACGCGGCCCGGCATGTTCCCCGCCCCCGGAGGGGGGAACCCGGGGCTGTCCGCACCGTGACGTGGCCTACTCGTTCCCCGCCTGCGGGCGGCTGGCCCGTCTCCCGCCGCTTCGCGGCGGATGCCTCCCACCCACCCACCCGTTCACCGGCGTCGGCCTGCGGGGCAGGGCCCCGGGGCTGTCCGCGCCGTGACGTGACGTGCCTGTTCCGCGTCTGCGGACGGGCGGGCCATCTCCCGCCCCGGAAGGGGGACCCGGCGCTGCCCCCGCCGTGATGCGTCCCGCTTGTTCCCCGCCCGTGCGTAGGTGGACCGCCTCCCGCCGCTTCGCGGCGGATGTTTCCCACCCACCCGCCCGTTCACCCGGGGTCGGCCTGCGGGGCGGGGAGCTGGGGGTCCGCGCCGTGACGTGACGTACCTGTTCCCCGTCTGGGGACGGGGAGGCTGTTTCCCGCCCCCGGCGGGGGAACCCCGGGTTGTCTGCGCCGTGACGCGGCCTGCTTGTTTTTCACCGCGGGTGGGTGGACCGTTTCCCGCCGCTTCGCGGCGGATGTCTCCCACCCACCCGCCCGTTTACCCGGCGTCGGCCTGCGAGGTGGCCCGTTTCGGCCCTGGCCGTTCACCCGGCGTCGGCCGGTGAGCCGGGCTCCTACGGGGCGGGTTGATGCGGGGTGAACGGGTGGGTGGGTGGGAGACGCCCTGGGGGTGAGCCGTATCGGCCTGGTATGTCCGGGTTCCACCGGGGCGGATTGATGCGGGGTAAGCGGGTGGGTGGGTGGGAGAACACCCTGTGGGGCAACCCATATCGGCCCCGGCCTGTCCGGGTTCCCGGGGATGGCTCGACGCGGGGTGAACGGGTGGGTGGGTGGGAGACGCCCTGGGGGGTGAGCCGTGTCGGCCCCAGCCTGGTCGGCTTCCTGCGGGAGGGGGCGACGCGGGTGGGGGAGACGCCCGCGCCGCCGACCCGGGGCCAGGCAGGAACCCCCGAGGCGCCCCCGCCAGGACCAGCTCGGTTGCCGCAGCCGTTACGCTGGAGTCGTGGCAGTCGTCGATGTATCCGAAGAGCTCAAGTCCCTCTCCTCGACCATGGAGTCGATCGAGGCCGTCCTGGACCTCGACAAGATGAGGGCCGATATCGCCGTGCTCGAGGAGCAGGCGGCCGCGCCGTCCCTGTGGGACGACCCCGACGCGGCGCAGAAGATCACCAGCAAGCTGAGCCACCTCCAGGCGGAGGTCAGGAAGGCCGAGGCGCTGCGCGGGCGCATCGACGACCTCAGCGTGCTGTTCGAGATGGCCGAGGAGGAGGACGACTCGGACACCCGCGCCGAGGCGGAGACCGAGCTGACGGCCGTCAGGAAGGCGCTGGACGAGCTGGAGGTCAGGACCCTCCTGTCCGGGGAGTACGACGCCCGTGAGGCGCTCGTCACCATCCGCGCGGAGGCCGGCGGCGTCGACGCCTCCGACTTCGCCGAGAAGCTCCAGCGCATGTACCTGCGCTGGGCCGAGCGCCACGGCTACAAGACGGAGCTGTACGAGACGTCGTACGCGGAAGAGGCCGGCATCAAGTCGACCACCTTCGCCGTCAACGTCCCGTACGCCTACGGCACCCTCTCCGTGGAGCAGGGCACCCACCGCCTCGTCCGCATCTCGCCGTTCGACAACCAGGGGCGTCGCCAGACCTCCTTCGCCGGCGTCGAGATCCTCCCGGTGGTCGAGCAGACCGACCACATCGAGATCGACGAGAGCGAGCTGCGCGTCGACGTGTACCGCTCCTCGGGCCCCGGCGGGCAGGGCGTCAACACCACGGACTCCGCGGTGCGCCTGACCCACCTGCCGACCGGCATCGTCGTCTCCTGTCAGAACGAGCGCTCGCAGATCCAGAACAAGGCGACCGCGATGAACGTCCTCCAGGCGAAGCTCCTCGAGCGCCGCCGCCAGGAGGAGCAGGCGAAGATGAACGCCCTCAAGGGCGACGGCGGCAACTCCTGGGGCAACCAGATGCGTTCGTACGTCCTGCACCCGTACCAGATGGTCAAGGACCTGCGCACGGAGTTCGAGGTCGGCAACCCGGAGTCGGTGTTCAACGGCGAGATCGACGGTTTCCTGGAAGCCGGAATTCGCTGGCGCAAGCAGCAGGAGAAGTAAAAACCGCCGAGAGCGGCTTTATCGACAAGGCAACTGCGGTCAAAGCGACGGCAGTTGCCTTTTTCGTCACAGTCACATCTCCCTACGCCGGTCAACTGCCCCAATATCGGACATCGCGCCCGCAACGACCTTGACGCTGCTGTGAAAAGTGGAAAGGGTGGCGCGCGGTATGCGTATCACTGGGGCGCGTGGGTACTGCGGGGGCTGCTCGAACGCCCCGGCGAACGCCGCCCCGGACGCTGCCTCTCTGACGATTCAGCTACTGGGGGTAGCAACCAGATGACCAAGAAGACGCGGATCCGTGTCGCGCGGATAGCCGCCGGTGCGGTGATCGCCGCCGGCGCCTCGCTGACCGCCGCGGGTGCCGCCTCGGCCCTCGACGTGGGCGTGGACCTCGGCGGTGTGGGCGCCGGCGCCCACGCGGACGACAGCGGCGTCGGGGTGGACGTGGACCTGGAGCCGGGCGAGGAGCCGACGAACGACCCGCCGGTGCCCACCGAGGAGCCGACGGACGACCCGCCGGAGCCCACCGGTGAGCCGACGGACCCGCCGGAGCCGACCGAGGACCCGGTGGACCCCGACCCGACCGACCCCACCGACCCGACCGACCCGCCCACCTCGGACCCGGGCGGCCCGAACGAGCCCGGCCACGGCAACGGCGGTGGCAACGGCAACGGCGGCGGGAACGGCCACGGCAACGGCGGTGGCAACGGCGGCGGCAACGACACCGACCCGGCCGGCGGCTCCAACCCCGTCGAGCAGGGCCAGGGCAAGGACAGCCTGACCGACACCGGCTCCCGGCCGGTCGAGCAGGGCGGCAGCAACAAGGGCACCGGTGGCAGCACCGGAGGCGCTGCCCGGGGCGGCAACGGCGAGCTGGCCGAGACCGGCGCCACCGAGACCACCTTCCTGGTGATCGGCGCCGCGACGATGATCGCCGGCGGCATCGGCTTCCGCGTCCTGCCGCGCCTCGTCGGCAACCGCGGCGCGGCCGCCTGACCGAGGCGTGAGCCGCGTGACGCACTGAGACGTACGGCACGTACACGACGTACGCAGTGCCGACGTACACAGTGCGGGTGTGCGCGGCGGGCAGGACAGGCATAGCAGGACATGCGCGCGAGAAGGGCCCGGGGCTTCATCGAAGCCTCGGGCCCTTCTCGGGTCCGGATTCCTGCCGCTCCGCGATTCCTGCCGCTCCGCGTTCGAGCGGCTGCGCGGACCGGGCGACTAGCGCTGCGCCAGCAGCGCCACCGCCGCGATCAGGACGACGAGCAGCGCTATCAGTGCCGCGGGATTGAGGCCCGCGAAGGGCCCCTCCTGCTGCATGCGCGCGCGATTGGCCCGGCACACGGGGCAACGGCCTTCACTCACGGGCGCTGCGCAGTTCGCGCATACCAACCGATCCAGGGTCATGCGCTTCTCCTCCCGCACAGTCTCAGCCTGCCCAACGCTACGGGGAACCCAATCGTTCCCCCTACCACTGTGCCAGCTTCCGCGGATTTCGGCGCGGCCCGCCGCCCCGCCACCGTTTCGGGGGTTCCGCACCCCCGTACCAGCGCGACAAACCGCGCAACTCCGGACGCCGACTGCGCTCGCGCACCGGGTTCGCGTAGGGTCACGCACACCTACCCCCGGCAACCCGTGGTGCATCCGTGATCCGTTTCGACAACGTCTCCAAGGCCTACCCCAAGCAGACCCGCCCCGCGCTCAGGGACGTCTCCCTGGAGATCGAGAAGGGCGAGTTCGTCTTCCTCGTGGGGTCCTCCGGCTCCGGAAAGTCCACTTTCCTGCGCCTCGTCCTGCGCGAGGAGCGCACCAGCCACGGCCAGGTGCACGTCCTGGGCAAGGACCTCGCGCGCCTGTCCAACTTCAAGGTGCCGCACATGCGCCGCCAGTTGGGCACCGTCTTCCAGGACTTCCGCCTGCTGCCCAACAAGACCGTCGCCGAGAACGTCGCCTTCGCGCAAGAGGTCATCGGCAAGTCCCGCGGCGAGATCCGCAAGTCCGTGCCCCAGGTCCTCGACCTGGTGGGACTCGGCGGCAAGGAGGACCGCATGCCCGGTGAGCTCTCCGGCGGTGAGCAGCAACGCGTCGCCATCGCGCGCGCGTTCGTCAACCGACCCAAGCTCCTCATCGCGGATGAGCCGACCGGCAACCTCGACCCGCAGACCTCCGTCGGCATCATGAAGCTGCTCGACCGGATCAACCGCACCGGCACCACCGTCGTGATGGCCACTCACGACCAGCAGATCGTGGACCAGATGCGCAAGCGGGTCATCGAGCTGGAGAAGGGCCGTCTCGTGCGCGACCAGTCGCGCGGCGTCTACGGCTACCAGCACTGACGGCTACGCCCCGCCCGTACCATCTGATCCACCTGATCCACTGAAAGGCCGCCATGCGCGCCCAGTTCGTCCTGTCGGAGATCGGCGTAGGTCTCCGCCGCAATCTCACGATGACCTTCGCGGTCATCGTCTCCGTAGCGCTTTCGCTCGCCCTCTTCGGCGGTTCGCTGCTCATGCGCGACCAGGTGAGCACGATGAAGGGCTACTGGTACGACAAGGTCAACGTCTCGATCTTCCTGTGCAACAAGGCCGACGCCGAGCAGGACCCCAAGTGCGCCAAGGGCGCCGTCACGAACGAGCAGAAGGACCAGATCCTGCGGGATCTGAAGAAGATGCCGGTCGTCGACACGGTCACGCACGAGACGGCGGACGAGGCGTACAAGCACTACAAGGAGCAGTTCGGCGACTCCCCGCTGTCCAGCTCCCTCACGCCGGACCAGATGCAGGAGTCCTACCGCGTCAAGCTGAAGGACCCGGAGAAGTACCAGGTCGTCGCCACCGCCTTCTCGGGGCGTGACGGCGTGCAGTCCGTGGAGGACCAGAAGGACTACCTGGAGAACCTCTTCGAGCTGCTCAACGGCATGAACTGGGCGGCCGTCGCCGTGATGGCGCTGATGCTCGTCGTCGCGCTGATGCTGATCGTCAACACCGTGCGCGTCTCGGCGTTCAGCCGCAGGCGGGAGACGGGCATCATGCGGCTGGTCGGCGCCTCCAGCTTCTACATCCAGATGCCGTTCATCATGGAGGCCGCCGTCGCCGGGCTCATCGGCGGCGCTCTCGCCTGCGGCATGCTCGTCGCGGGCCGCTACTTCATGATCGACCACGGTCTCGCGCTCTCCGAGAAGATCAACCTCATCAACTTCATCGGCTGGGACGCGGTCCTCACCAAGCTGCCGCTGGTGCTCGCGATCGGCCTGCTGATGCCCGCGCTCGCCGCCTTCTTCGCGTTGCGCAAGTACCTCAAGGTGTGACGAGTACCCTCGTCGTCCCAGGGCGCCGCATGGTTCAACCAACCGTGCGGCGCCCCTCGTTGTCCTAGACTCACCGGCATGTCAGGTCTCGACCGGTTCGCCGATCGGCTCGCCGTGCCCCCGCGCGTCCGCCGCCTCCGCCGCGGGGCCACGCTGACATTGGTCTTCGCGAGCGTCCTGGTCACCGGCGCCGCCACCGGCTCCTGGAGCGACACGGCGGACGACGGCCGAAACCCGCCGCCCCCCGCGACGCGGCCGGGAGCCGTCGCCCCGCTCGGCGGCGAGGCCGGCAGCGCCGAGGAGGCCGCCGACGCCGCCGCCGAGGCGATGGCCGACGGCAAGTCCGCCAAGGACGCCGCCGAGAAGGCCGTCAGCCGCAGCGGGGACCGCTGGGGCTCGGTGTACTCCCACGGGGAGTACCGGAAGTTCGAGCAGGCCCTGGACGGCGCGTACACCGGCGTCGGGTTGTGGGCCAGGCGCGGGGCCGACGGGCGCATCGAGGTCTCCCGGGTCCAAGAGGGCGGGCCGGCGGAGCGCGCCGGGATCCGCGAGGGCGACGGCCTGCGCGCCGTCGACGGCGAGCGCGTCACCGGCCGCCCCGTCACGGAGGTCGTCGCCCTGCTGCGCGGCGACCGCGCGGGCACCCCGGTGCGCCTGGGTCTGACGCGCGGCACGCGCGCGTGGAGCGAGACGCTGCGCAGGGCCCGCCTCTCCACGGACTCCGTCACCGTCACCGAGCTGTCCGACGGGGCCGTCATGATCAAGGTCGCCGCGTTCACCAAGGGCTCCGGTGAGGCGGTGCGCACGGCCGTGCGCGAGGCCCCCGAGGGCGCCGGGATCCTGCTCGACCTGCGCGGGAACTCCGGCGGCCTGGTCTCGGAGGCGGTCACCGCCTCGTCGGCGCTGGTCGACGGCGGTCTCGTCGCCACGTACGACGTGCGGGGCGAGCAGCGGGCCCTGCACGCCGAGCGGGGCGGCGACGCCCACCGGCCGGTGGTGGCGCTGGTCGACGGCGGCACCATGAGCGCCGCCGAGCTGCTCACGGGCGCCCTCCAGGACCGGGGCCGCGCGGTGGTGGTGGGCTCCAGGACCTTCGGCAAGGGGTCGGTCCAGATGCCGAGCCGTCTTCCCGACGGTTCCGTCGCCGAGCTGACCGTCGGGCACTACCGCACCCCCTCGGGGCGGGCGGTCGACGGGCGGGGCATCACCCCGGACCTGGAGGTCGAGCGCGGGGCGAAGGAGCGGGCCGAAGCGGTATTGACTGGCCTCGGACCCCCCTCGTAGTGCGAAAATGGCCGCACTATGGCGAAGGAAAAGGTAAAACGCAAGGCCGCGAAGGCCAATGAGAAGGCCCCCGCCCGCAAGATGGTCGCGCAGAACAAGAAGGCGCGGCACGACTACATCATCCTGGACACCTACGAGTGCGGCCTGGTGCTGATGGGCACCGAGGTCAAGTCGCTGCGGCTGGGCCGGGCCTCCCTGGTGGACGGCTTCGTGCAGATCGACCGGGGCGAGGCGTGGCTGCACAACATCCACGTCCCGGAGTACGTGCAGGGCACGTGGACCAACCACTCCGCCACGCGCAAGCGCAAGCTCCTGCTGCACCGCGCGGAGATCGACAAGCTGGAGTCCAAGTCGCAGGAGACGGGTCACACGATCGTGCCCCTGGCCCTGTACTTCAAGGACAGCCGGGTCAAGGTCGAGATCGCGCTGGCCAAGGGCAAGAAGGAGTACGACAAGCGGCAGACGCTGCGCGAGAAGCAGGACACGCGGGAGACGAACCGCGCGATCTCGGCGGCGCGGCGCCGGCAGGGCATCGCCTAGCCGTCCGCCGGGGCCGGGCGCCCGCGGGACCCGCGGGAATGGGCTGGCACCGTCGGGCATCGGTCACGTACGATGGGCCTTGCTCCGCACGGCAGGAGCACCGGGTCCCCGCCCAGCAGGGGCTCACATTGAAAAAACAACATGGGGATGATCGGTTTCGACAGCGGATGTCGAAGCAGGGGAAGCGTGTCGAGGAAGCGGCAATGATCTCGTAAACCATATGTCGCAAACAATAATCGCCAACACCAAGCGCGATTCCTTCGCCCTCGCTGCCTAAGTAGCGACTCGGTGAAGTGTCAGCCCGGGGCTGTTCCCGACCCGGATCCTGGCATCAGCTAGGGAACTAAACTTCTGGACCCGGTCACGGGGTCCAGGAGGAAATCAAACAGTGACTGGGCCCGTCGGCGACTTGTTCGCGTGATCGCCGGGGCCGAGAAAATCGCAGCGAACTGCACACGGAGAAGCCCTGATTCTGCACCGTTGGACGCGGGTTCGATTCCCGCCATCTCCACAATTCCCATGTGAGGTTGAAGCCCTCTGGCCCCGGCCAGGGGGCTTTTTCCGTGTCCGGCCGGAGCGGGGTCTGTCGCCCGGCGGCGCCTTCCGGGATGCTCCAGGGTCATGAGAAGACCCGTGAGACGCGTCAACCACCGTATGCGCCACTGGATCTGGCCCGCCGTGCTCGCCGTCACGGCGGCCACCCTCTCCGTCGGCTCCCCCGCCGGGGCCGACGCCGACCGCTCGGGGCTGCCCGAGGCCATCGACACCGTCCTCGGCGACCCCCGGCTGGAGGGCGCCGTCGCCAGTGTCGTCGTCGCCGACGCCGCGACCGGCGACGTCCTCTACCGGCACCGGCCCAGCGGCCGCCTCATGCCCGCCTCCAACACCAAGCTGCTCACCTCGGCCGCCGCCATGGAGCTGCTGGGGCCCGACCACCGGTTCACCACCGACGTACTGGCCGCCGGCCAACGGCAGGGCCGCGTCCTGCGCGGCGACCTGTATCTGCGGGGCACCGGCGACCCCACGACGCTCGCCGGGGACTACGACCGGCTCGCCGCGCAGGTCGCCGCTTCCGGCATCCGGCGCGTCTCCGGGCGCCTGATCGCCGACGACACCCGCTTCGACGCCCGGCGCGTCGGCGACACCTGGAGCGCCGACGACGAGTCCGCGTACTACGCGGCGCAGATCAGCGCCCTGAGCCTTGCCCCCGACACGGACTACGACACCGGCACGGTCATCGTCGAGGTGGCGCCGGGGGCGAGGGCAGGGGACAGGCCGCGGGTCACCCTGACGCCGAGGACCGACTACGTGGACGTCGATCTGCGGGCGCGGACCGTCGCCGGGGGCGGCGCGGACACCCTCGCCGTGGAGCGGCGGCACGGCACGAACACCCTCACCGTCAGCGGCACGGTCCCGGTCGGCGGGGCCACGACCAAGGAGTGGGTCACCGTCTGGGAGCCGACCGGATACGCGGCCGCCGTCTTCAGGGACGCGCTGGCCGCGCACGGGGTGCGGGTGAGCGGGCCGACTCGGACCGGGACCGCCACGCCCGAGGGCGCCCGGCGGCTCGCCTCGCACGCGTCCATGAAGCTGAAGGACCTCCTGGTGCCGTTCATGAAACTCTCCAACAACATGCACGCGGAGAGCCTCACCAAGGCCATGGGGTACGAGGCCACGGGGCGCCCGGGGAACTGGGGCGACGGCATCACCGCGATCGGCGGCTATCTGAAGACCGCCGGCGTCGACCCGGGCCGGCTGCGCCAGGTCGACGGCTCGGGCCTCTCGCGCAAGGACAACGCCCCGGCCGACCAGTACATCGCGCTGCTGCGTGCGGTGCGGGGCGAGCCGTGGTTCGCGGACTGGTACGCGTCGCTGCCGGTGGCCTGCGGGCCCGGCAAGTCCGTCGGCGGCACGCTCCGCTCGCGGATGTGCGGCACCCCGGCGGCCCTCAACGCCCGCGCCAAGACCGGCACGTTGACGGGCGCCTCCGCGCTGTCCGGCTACGTGACGGACAAGGGCGGCCGCGAACTGGTGTTCAGCGTCATCCTCAACAACCACCTGGCCCCCTTGGTGAAGGCGCTGGAGGACGCGATCGTCGTCACCCTCGCCTCGTCCACGGAGGACAAGGCGGTACCGGTCACGCCCCGTTCGTCGCGCGCGGCCAAAAACGGCGACCACGGCCAGGACGCCGACGTGGAGTGCTCGTGGCGGAAGCCTGCGCGCTGCTGAGCAACAGGGCGAGGCAGGCGGTCCGACCGCCTGCCTCGGGGGTGCGGCCACACAGGGGTGACCGCCCGGTGGCCGGCCGTTCAGTATCCGGCCGTGAAGCGGCCGCGGGGGTGGCGGGGGGATTCCGTCTCGTCGAGCAGGGCCACCGCCAAGTCCTCCATGGACAGGGAGGACTTGCCCGCCGCGTCTATAAGGAGTTCGTCCCTGCCGAGGCGGAAGCGGGCCGTACGGACGCCCGGTTCCAGGAGCGCCGGGGGGCTCAGGTAGGTCCAGTTCACGGGGGTGTCCGCGGTGCGCAGTGCCTCGTACTGGGCGTTGGAGGCCTCGGCCACGTGGCGCCACGCCGGGGGGACGAACCTCGGGTCGTCGATCACCCGGGTGCCGTCCGTGCCGGGGACCGTCAGGCTGCCCGCCCCGCCGATGACCAGGAGGCGGACGTCCGGGGTGGCGGCGAGGCCCGCCAGGAGGGCCCTGGTGACGGCCGCGTGGTCGGCCTCGCGGCCCGGCGCCGGTCTCGTGGCGTTCACCACGACGTCCTGCCCGGCGGCCAGCTCCGCCACCTGGGCCGGGTCCCCCGCGTCGCCCGTGCGGTGCGTGGCGCGGGGGTGCAGTTCGGTGAAGCGGGCCCGGTCGCGGACGACCGCGGTGACCTCGTGGCCGCGGGTCAGTGCCTCGGTGACGACGCGGCTGCCGGCGGTCCCCGCTCCTCCGAAGACGGTGATGCGCATGGGTTCTCCTCGGGTTCGTGTTCGTGTTCGCGTATGGGGGCGTGGGCGGTGACGAGGGGCGGGGTCAGGACTTGCCGGCGCGGCGCAGGTTCTGGCCGAGGAAGACGCTCGCCAGGACCAGGAGCAGGCCGCCGACCTGCCAGAACGTGAGCGTCTGGCCGAGGAGCAGCAGGCCCGCGAGCGTCGCCACCACCGGGTTGGTCAGGCCGAGGAAGGACACCGACGAGGCGGGGAGGCGTTCGATGCCGCGGAACCACAGGGCGTACGCGATGGCCGTGCCGATGACGCCGAGGTAGGCGTACCCGGCGATGTTGGCGCCGGTGAAGTGGTCGGGCAGGCCCTCCGCGGTGAGGGCGAGGGGCGCGAGGACCAGTCCGCCCGCGGTGAGCTGCCAGCCGGTGAGCGTGAGCAGCGAGACTCCCTCGGGGCGGCCCCAGCGCTTGCTGAGGACCACGGCCAGGGCCATCAGCGTGGTGGCCGCCAGCATCGCGGCGATCCCGGTGGCGTCGACCGCCGCGCTGCCGCGCAGCACCAGCAGGGCGACGCCCACGACGCCGACCAGGCCCGCGATCAGCGTACGGCGGGTGGGCCGCACCTTCAGGACGCCGGCCCCGAGGCCCGCCACCAGCAGCGGCATGACCGCGCTGATCGTGGAGGCGACCCCGCCGGGCAGGCGGTAGGCGCCGAAGAAGAGGAGCGGGAAGAACGCCCCGAAGTTGAGCATCCCGAGCACGGCCGCCTTCCACCACCAGTCGCCGCGCGGCAGCCGGCGGGTGAGCGCGAGCAGGATCAGGCCGGCGGGCAGCGCGCGCAGGGCGGCGGCGAGCAGCGGGCGGTCCGGGGGGAGCAGCTCGGTGGTCGTCACGTAGGTCGTGCCCCAGGTGGCCGGGCCGATGGCGGCGAGCGCGGCGACACCGGCGGCGGCCTTGGCCGAGGTGCGGGGCGCCCGGGTGCCGGGGGCCGTGGGCGCTGCGGCCGGACGCTGTGCGGCGGTGCTGTGGCTGACGGACATGACGGTTCCCCTCGTTGTTCCCCTGAACGCTGTTATTCTCAACGTTGAGATAAATATGGACCAGCGGTCCGCGAACGTCAAGTATCTGAATGTTGAGAGATTCTTCGTTGAGATGCCTGACGCTCAGATGCCTGACGCTCAGATACCGAGCGCTGAGAAAACCGCCTCAGGAAGAACCCGAAGGAGCAGCACCCCATGGCCGACCAGCAGCCCGCCGAGCAGCAGCCCGCCGACCCCCGCCCCGACGCCATCGACGAGCTCCGCTCCCAGTGGCGCCGCGAACGTCCCGACCTGGCACTCTCCGGCCTGGACGCGATGGCCCTGGTGGGCCGCATCAAGCGCGCCGACCACCTGTTGAGCAAGGGCATGAAGAAGGTGTTCGCCGAGTACAACCTGGAGTTCCCGGAGTTCGACGTGCTCGCCACGCTGCGCCGCGTCGGCGCCCCGCACGAGCTGACCGCGGGCGGCCTCCTGAAGACCGCGATGGTGACCTCGGGCGCCATCACCAACCGCCTCGACAAGCTGGAGCGCAAGGGGCTGATCGAGCGCCGCCCCGACCCCGCCGACCGCCGGGCCATCCGCGTACGCCTCACCGAGGCCGGACTCGACCTGGTGGACCGCGCGGTGGTCGACCACATCGCCAACGAGGAGCGCATGCTGGCCGCCCTGACCCCCGCCGACCGCGAGGCGCTGGACCGGGCGCTGCGCCGCCTCCTGGTCTCCCTCGGGGACACCCACCTCGGCTGACCGGCCGCCCATGCCCCCACCGGCCGCCCGCACCCCTCGGCGGCGGCCCGCCCTCACCACCGCGCCCCGCCCCCGGTGAGAGCAACGTTCCCCGCCGGTCACCCGACGCCACAGGACCGAAACGCGCTCTCCCTACCTTCGGGACCGACGCCACCCCGGCCGCGCCGGCCGGGGCCGGTGGGCGCGGACGCGGATGTGGACGCGGACGTGGTTGCGGACTAGCCGTGGAGGCACGTGATGTGGATCGAGCGGTGGGACCCGGAGGACGAGAGGTTCTGGAAGGAGGAGGGGGGCGAGCGCGTCGCCCGGCGGAACCTCGCCTTCTCGGTGCTCTCCGAGCACATCGGGTTCTCCATCTGGAGCATGTGGTCCGTGCTGGTCCTGTTCATGGGACCGGAGTACGGGATCGACCCGGCGGGCAAGTTCTTCCTGGTGTCGATGGCCACCCTGGTGGGCGCCGTCGTCCGCGTCCCGTACACCTTCGCCGTCGCCCGCTTCGGCGGCCGCAACTGGACCGTCATCGCCGCCTCGCTGCTGCTCGCGCCGACCGTCGCCGCCTTCGCGGTCATGGAACCGGGGACCTCCTACACCACCTTCATGGTGTGCGCGCTGCTCACCGGCGTCGGCGGGGGCAACTTCGCGTCCAGCATGACCAACATCAACTCCTTCTTCCCGCTGCGGCAGAAGGGCTGGGCGCTCGGCCTCAACGCGGGGGGCGGCAACATCGGCGTACCGGTCGTGCAGCTCGTCGGGCTCGCCGTCATCGGGGCGAGCGGCGGGCCCCGGGTGGTGCTCGGGATCTACATCCCGCTGATCCTCCTCTCCGTCTTCTGCGCCGCCCGCCACATGGACAGCATCTCCTCCGTGCGCAACGACACCGGGGCGGTCAGGGCGGCGGCGCGGGACGCGCACACATGGATCATGGCGTTCCTGTACGTGGGGACGTTCGGCTCGTTCATCGGGTACAGCTTCGCCTTCGGGCTCGTCCTGCAGACGCAGTTCGGGCGCACGCCGCTGGAGGCCGCCCAGATCACCTTCATCGGCCCGCTGCTCGGCTCCCTCATCCGGCCCGTGGGCGGACGGTTCGCCGACCGGTTCGGCGGCGCCCGCATCACCCTCGGCAACTTCGTCGGGATGGGGGCCGCGACCGGCGTCATCGTGGTGGCCTCCGTCAAGGAGTCGCTGCCGCTGTTCGTCGGCGCCTTCATCGCGCTGTTCGTGCTCACCGGGCTCGGCAACGGCTCGACGTACAAGATGATCCCCGGCATCTTCCAGACCAAGGCGGAGCGCAAGGGGCTCGTGGGCGAGGAGGCCGCGGCCTACGGGCGGCGGCTGTCGGGGGCGGCGATGGGGCTGATCGGGGCGGTCGGCGCGCTCGGCGGGCTCGGCATCAACCTCGCGCTGCGGCAGTCCTTCCAGAGCGCCGGGTCGGGCACGGGCGCCTACGTCGGGTTCCTCGCCTTCTACGGGGTGTGCTCCGTCCTCACCTGGGCCGTATACCTTCGCGGGAAGGCGGCCACGCGGACGGTCGCCGGAGCCGACCAGGACGCGAAGCCGCGGCTCAGCTACGCCGAGGTGTGACGTAACACGGCGGACATCGCCGTGATCCGGGCCTGTCACGCACGATTGACAGGCTCGGTCGTCCGCCGCCCACGAGCCACGAGCGGGACGAGACGAGACGTAACCATGCACGCCACTCCACCACAGCCCAGCAGCCCCTCACCCGGCCCGTCGTCCGGTGCGCGGCCGGCGCACGGACCCCTCGCCGGATTCACCGTGGGCGTGACCGCCGCCCGCCGCGCCGACGAGCTCGGCACGCTGCTCCAGCGGCGCGGCGCCACCGTGCTGCACGCCCCCGCCCTGCGCATCGTGCCGCTCGCCGACGACAGTGAACTGCTCGCCGCGACCCGGCAGTTGATCGACCACGCGCCGGACGTCGTGGTCGCCACCACCGCCATCGGGTTCCGCGGCTGGATCGAGGCCGCCGACGGCTGGGGGTACGGCGACGCCCTGCTCGGCTGCCTGCGCGGCGTGGAGCTGCTCGCCCGCGGGCCGAAGGTGAAGGGCGCGGTGCGCGCCGCCGGGCTCACCGAGGAGTGGTCGCCCTCCTCCGAGTCCATGGCGGAGGTCCTCGACCGGCTGCTCGGCGAGGGCGTCGCGGGACGGCGTATCGCCCTGCAGCTGCACGGCGAGCCGCTGCCCGGCTTCGTCGAGGCGCTGGAGGCCGGGGGCGCGGAGGTCGTCGGCGTACCGGTGTACCGGTGGCTGCCGCCGGAGGACCTCGCCCCCGTGGACCGGCTGCTCGACGCGACGGCCGGGCGGGGCGTGGACGCGCTGACGTTCACCAGCGCGCCCGCCGCCGCCTCGCTGCTGGCGCGGGCGGAGGAGCGGGGCATGGCCGCCGAGTTCCTCGCCGCCCTCGACCACGACGTCCTGGCCGCCTGTGTGGGGCCCGTGACGGCGCTGCCGCTCCAGTCCCGCGGGGTGGTCACCGTGCAGCCCGAGCGCTTCCGGCTCGGCCCGCTCGTCCAGCTGCTGTGCCAGGAACTGCCCTCGCGCGCCCGGGTGTTGCCCGTCGCCGGGCACCGGGTCGAGATCCGGGGTCACGCCGTGCTGGTCGACGAGGAGCTGCGGGCCGTGCCGCCCGCCGGCATGGCCCTGCTGCGCGCCCTCGCCCGCCGCCCCGGCTGGGTGGTCGCCCGCGCCGAGCTGCTGCGCGCGCTGCCCGGCGCGGGCCGCGACGAGCACGCGGTGGAGACGGCGATGGCCCGGCTGCGTACGTCGCTGGGGGCGCCGAAGCTGATCCAGACGGTGGTCAAGCGGGGGTACCGGCTGGCGGTCGACCCGACGGCGGAGTCCAAGTACGGCCAGTGACCGTCCGGCCGGCCCCGCCGCCCCGCGACAAGCAACCGCCCGCCCCCGAAAAGCTGACGCCGCGTCCGATGCGTGCGGTGGCAGGGGTTCCGGACCCGGCGGGGGACGGGCACTGTAGGGAGTACGCGGTGCGCGGCGGCCTCGAACCGGTGGCACGCCACCGCCCTCACTCACCGGTGACCCCCGAGGCGGTGACAGACGCATGGCGCTGCACACGGCCCCCGCTCCGTACGAGCCGCGGTTCGACTCCGGGCGGAGCTGTCTGGACCTCGTGGCGACCACCCACCCCGTGGAACGGCTCGGTTCCGTGGCGGGACTGCGCGCCTGGCTCGTGGGCACCGGCCTCGTCCCGGCGGGCACACCCCTGCGCGCCGCGGGCCCCGCGTGGCTCACCGCCTTCCACGAACTGCGCGGCCAGATACGGCAGTCGGTCCTCGGCGAGATCGAGCACAGGCCCGCCGCCGAAGCCCTGGAGCGGGTCAACGCCCTCGCCGCCGAGGCGCCCCCGGCCCCCCGCGCGGTCCGCGCCGCCGACGGCACCCTGGTCCGCGCCCTGGGCGAGGACCCGGACTGCGCGGCGCTCGTCGCCTGCCTCGCCAGGGACGCCGTGGACCTGCTCACCGACCCCGGGGCCCGCGCCAGGATCCGCCGGTGCGAGGGCGACAACTGCCCGCTCGTCTACCTGGACACCTCGCGCGGACACCGCCGCCGCTGGTGCTCCAGCGAGGTGTGCGGCAACCGCGAGCGGGTCGCCCGGCACCGCCGCAGGGCCGCCCTCGCCCGCACCTGAACCCGCCCGCGGACCCGCACCTGAACCCGCGCCGGAATCCGCACCTGAACCCGTGCCGGAATCCGCACCCGATACGCACCCGGTACGGACCCGAACCAAACCCGCCCCGCGAGGCGTTGAACGCCCCGCGCCCCGCGTACGTATCCCCGTCGTGAGACCCGCCCGACCCGCCCGAAGGGCGGACACCGGAGGCAGACGTGCGCAAGGATTCCGCCGTGGCCGATGAACGCCGCCGGCCGCCCCGGCACCGACTCGGCCGGCCGGCGGGCCCGGACGAGGAGCTGATGCGCGCGCTCTACCGCGAGCACGCCGGCCCCCTCCTCGCGTACGTGCTGCGGCTCGTCGCGGGAGACCGGCAGCGCGCCGAGGACGTCGTGCAGGAGACACTCATCCGTGCCTGGAAGAACGCCGGTCAGCTCAACCGGGCGACCGGCTCGGTACGCCCCTGGCTGGTGACGGTCGCCCGGCGCATCGTCATCGACGGCCACCGCAGCCGGCAGGCCCGGCCGCAGGAGGTCGATCCGTCGCCGCTGGAGGTCATCCCCGCGGAGGACGAGATCGATAAGGCGCTGTGGCTGATGACACTCTCCGACGCGCTGGAGGACCTGACTCCCGCGCACCGAGAGGTACTTGTTGAAACCTACTTCAAAGGGCGTACGGTCAACGAGGCGGCGCAGACGCTGGGCATCCCCAGCGGCACGGTCCGCTCACGGGTCTTCTACGCGCTTCGCTCGATGAAGCTCGCACTGGAGGAGCGGGGGGTGACGGCATGACCGGGTTCCACGGCCACCAGGGCGGGTGGCAGGACGAGACCGTCCACGAGAGCGTCGGCGCCTACGCCCTCGGGGTCCTGGACGAGGCCGACGCCGCGCGGTTCGAGGCGCACCTCGCCGGGTGCGAGCCGTGCGCGCGGCAGCTGGAGGAGCTGTCCGGCGTGGAGCCGATGCTGGCCGCGCTGGCCGGCTTCCCCGAGGGGCACGGGGGCCACGACGGGCACCGGGATCACGGCGGACACGGCGCCCACCGCGTACCGACCGTCGGCGACCAGCTCGCCGCCCGCCCCGGCCCCCGCCTGGCCGACCGCCTGCTCGGCGAGGTCTCGCGCCGGCGCGAGCAGCGGCGCAGGCGGGGTCTGCTCCTGGTCGCGGCGGCGGTCGCACTGATCGTCGGCGGCCCGCTCGCGGTCCTCGCGGTGACCGGCGAGGGCGGCGGCCCCGAGGACGTCGCCGCCGACCCGCACCCCACCAGCCCCGCCGAGGACGCCTTCTTCCACCACATGGACGAGAAGGCGGGGGCCACGGACCCGGCGACGAAGGTCAGCGCCACGGTCGGCACCGAGAAGAAGGCGTGGGGCACCCACGCCGTCCTGGAGCTGAAGAACGTCAAGGGCCCGCTGAAGTGCTCCCTGGTCGCCGTCGGCAAGGACGGCGCCAAGGAGACGGTCACCAGCTGGTCGGTGCCCAAGTGGGGCTACGGCATCAAGGACAGCCCGGACAAGTGGGCGCGCGGCCCGCTGTACGTCCACGGGGGCGCCGCGATGGACCGCAACGACATCGATCACTTCGAGGTGACCACGTTCGACGGCGACCGGCTGGTCAGGGTCGACGTGTAACCGCGACCGGGTGCACAAGCACGGTCCCTTTCGCGTACGGTGGACGGCTGCTCAACAGGGGCAGCAGCACGCTTGAAAGGGGCCCCGGTGGCCGACGTCAACGCAGTCATGCCGTCAGGCACACGCGACCGTGAGATCAGCGTCGAGCAGGACCATCTCGACCAGGTCTACCGGCGCCTCGAGGAGAAGATCCACGAGGCCGAGTTCCTGATGAACGACGCCGCGCAGCGTGCACAGGTGGGCACGCCCGGCGCGCTCGCCGAGCGCGACGCGCAGGTCTTCCGCGCCGGGGTCCACCTCAACCGGCTCAACAACGAGTTCGAGGACTTCCTCTTCGGCCGCATCGACCTGCTCCGGGGCAAGGACGGCAAGAAGGGGCCCGACGGCGCGTACACGGCCGTCGAGCCCGCCGAGGGCGCCGTCAACGAGGACAACACGGCCGAGATCGCCGAGACGCTGCACATCGGCCGCATCGGCGTCCTGGACGCGGACTACTCCCCGCTCGTCATCGACTGGCGCGCGCCCGCCGCCGCCCCCTTCTACCGCTCCACGCCCGTCGACCCGGGCCGCGTCGTGCGCCGCCGCGTCATCCGCTCCAAGGGCCGCAGGGTCCTCGGCGTCGAGGACGACCTGATGCGCCCGGAGATCACCGCCTACCTCGACGGCGAGCGGCTCCCGGTGATCGGCGACGGCGCGCTGATGGCCGCGCTCGGCCAGGCCCGCGGCCACACCATGCGGGACATCGTCGCGTCGATCCAGGCGGAGCAGGACATGGTGATCCGCGCGCCCGCCGCGTCGGTGACGTACGTGGAGGGCGGCCCCGGCACCGGCAAGACGGCGGTGGCGCTGCACCGCGCCGCCTACCTGCTCTACCAGGACCGCCGCCGGTACGCGGGCGGCATCCTCATCGTCTCCCCGACCCCGCTCCTGGTCGCCTACACCGAGGGCGTCCTGCCCTCCCTCGGCGAGGAGGGCCAGGTGGCGATCCGCGCGGTCGGCTCCCTGGTCGACGGCGTCGAGGCCACGGTCTACGACTCCCCGGCGGTGGCCCGCGTCAAGGGCTCCTCGCGGATGCTGACGGTGCTGCGCAAGGCGGCGCGCGGCGCGCTGGAGGGCATGGCGGCCAGGCCCGCGCCCCCGCGCGACGAGCAGCTGGCCTTCGGTGACGACCCGGCGCCCGCGCCCAGGGAGCCCGAGGGCGCCCCCTCCCGCCTGCGCGTCGTCGCGTTCGGCCGCCGACTGGAACTGGACGCGGAGCAGCTCGACCGCATCCGCCGCAACGCCCTGGGCGGGACCGCCCCGGTCAATCTGCTGCGCCCGCGCGCCCGCAAGCTCCTCCTGGACGCCCTGTGGTCGCAGTCGGGGGCCGCGGGCCGCCACTCCGACCCCGAGCTGGCCGCCGAGCTGCGCTCCTCCTTCGACGACGACATCACGTCCGAGGACGACTTCATCCGCTTCCTGGACGCCTGGTGGCCGGAGCTGACCCCGCGCGCGGTGCTCGCCGCGATGGGCGACGAGCGGCGCCTCGGCCGCTGGGCCCGCCGCGTCCTGAACCCCGGCGAGGTCCGCAAGGTCGCCCGCTCCCTGAAGCGGGACGCCCTGTCCGTGCACGACGTCGCGCTCCTGGACGAACTCCAGGCGATCCTCGGCACGCCGCACCGGCCCCGCAAGAAGAAGGAGCTGGACCCCCTGGACCTGCTCACGGGCCTCGAAGAGCTGATGCCGCAGCGCGAGGAGACCCAGCGCGAGCGCGCCGAGCGCCTGGCGGCCGAGCGCACCGAGTACGCGCACGTCATCGTCGACGAGGCGCAGGACCTCACCCCCATGCAGTGGCGCATGGTCGGCCGGCGCGGGCGGCACGCCACCTGGACGGTCGTGGGCGACCCGGCGCAGTCCTCGTGGTCGGACCCGGACGAGGCGGCCGCGGCGCGCGACGAGGCCCTGGGCAGCCGCCCGCGCCGCCGCTTCACGCTCACCGTCAACTACCGCAACCCCGCCGAGATCGCGGAGCTGGCCGCCAAGGTCCTGGCCCTCGCGATGCCGGGCGCCCTGTCCCCGTCGGCGGTCCGCTCGACCGGCGTGGAGCCGCGGTTCTCCGTGGTGCGCGACGGGGACCTCGGCGCGTCCGTGCGGGCGGAGGCGGCCCGGCTCCTGGAGCGGGTGAGCGGCACGATCGGCGTGGTCGTCGCGATGAACCGCCGCGACCAGGCGGCCCGCTGGCTCGACGGCCTCGGCGACCGCGTGGTGGCGCTCGGCAGCCTGGAGGCCAAGGGCCTGGAGTACGACGCGACGGTCGTCGTCTCGCCCGCGGAGATCGCCGACGAGTCCCCGGCGGGCCTGCGGGTGCTGTACGTGGCGCTGACGCGGGCGACGCAGCAGCTCACGGTGGTCTCGGGGGACCGGGACGAACCGGACGAGCGGGGCGTGCCGGACCTGCTCCGGGATTGAGTTCCCGGGACGGAATTGCCCTGCGGGATTCGTTTGTTACCTTGGATGTGGCACCGGCTCGATCCAAGCCCCCGGGCCCAACCTTCGTCGCCACGAGCGACCACTTGCCGCGAGGCGAGCATGGCGGGCCGGTGTCATGAACGTAAGGGGAGAGGCCCACGTCACCACGTGACGTGGGCCTCTTTCTGTTTTCTTCAACTTCTCGTATGGTGGAAACATCTTTCCGAAATCAGTCGGACAGCGCGATGTGACCGCCGGTGAACAAAACGTTCTCAATCCGGGGCGACTACCACGTACCCGCTGGTAGGTGCGACCATCGGACGGCAACAGCTACAAGGTGAAAGCAGAGGAAGTCGGCCATGGCAACGGCGCCCAGCGTCTCCTACTCGATGACGGTCCGGCTGGAGGTGCCCGCGAGCGGAACCGCGGTCTCCCAGCTCACCACGGCCGTCGAGTCATCCGGGGGCTCGGTCACCGGCCTCGACGTCACGGCCTCCGGCCACGAGATGCTGCGGATCGACGTGACGATCGCGGCGTCCTCCACCACGCACGCCGACGAGATCGTCGAGCAGCTGCGCACCATCGAGGGCGTGACCCTCGGCAAGGTCTCCGACCGTACGTTCCTGATGCACCTCGGCGGCAAGATCGAGATGCAGTCCAAGCACCCCATCAGGAACCGTGACGACCTCTCCATGATCTACACCCCGGGTGTCGCCCGGGTCTGCATGGCGATCGCGGAGAACCCTGAGGACGCGCGCCGCCTGACCATCAAGCGCAACTCCGTTGCGGTCGTAACGGACGGATCGGCCGTTCTCGGGCTCGGCAACATCGGCCCGAAGGCCGCCCTGCCGGTCATGGAGGGCAAGGCGGCCCTCTTCAAGCGCTTCGCCGGCATCGACGCCTGGCCGCTGTGCCTGGACACCCAGGACACCGACGCCATCGTGGAGATCGTCAAGGCGATCGCCCCCGGCTTCGCGGGCATCAACCTGGAGGACATCTCCGCGCCCCGCTGCTTCGAGATCGAGGCACGCCTGCGCGAGGCCCTGGACATCCCCGTCTTCCACGACGACCAGCACGGCACCGCGATCGTGGTCCTGGCCGCGCTCACCAACGCGCTGCGCGTGGTGGGCAAGGGCATCGGCGACGTGCGCGTGGTCATGTCGGGCGCCGGCGCGGCCGGCACGGCGATCCTCAAGCTGCTGCTCGCGGCGGGCGTCAAGAACGCCGTGGTGGCCGACATCCACGGCGTCGTGCACGCCGACCGCGAGGACCTGGTCTCCGCCGCCGCCGACTCGCCGCTGCGCTGGATCGCCGACAACACCAACCCCGAGGGCCTCACGGGCACGCTCAAGGAGGCCGTCGTCGGCGCCGACGTGTTCATCGGCGTCTCGGCCCCGAACGTGCTGAACGGCGACGACGTCGCGGCCATGGCGGAGGGCGCCATCGTGTTCGCGCTCGCGAACCCCGACCCCGAGGTCGACCCGGCGATCGCCCGCCAGACGGCGGAGGTCGTGGCCACCGGCCGCTCGGACTTCCCCAACCAGATCAACAACGTCCTGGTCTTCCCGGGCGTCTTCCGCGGCCTGCTCGACGCCCAGTCGCGTACCGTCAACACGGAGATGATGCTGGCCGCCGCGGGCGCGCTCGCCGACGTCGTCGCCGAGGACGAGCTGAACCGGAACTACATCATCCCGAGCGTCTTCAACGACAAGGTCGCGGGCGCCGTGGCCGGTGCGGTGCGCACCGCGGCGAAGGCCGCGGGCGCCGCTGTGACGGGTCCCACGTCCGCCTGACCTCGGCGCGTCGCGGGACGCCGGGTCGTAAACGCCCCTTTAGGGTGGCGGACCATGGCCCTGCGGCCCTGTGGAGGGTGCCGGATTGGCTTTCCCGCCGCAGGTGGGGGCAGGATGCGTAATCGGGCGCGAGGGTCTGACGCAAGACCCGGGTCCGGGGACTGTCCGAGGACCCTGGCAGCATCGGCTTCGATCACGCCTCAACGGCAAAAGAACACGGGAGTACAAACATGAACCGCAGTGAGCTGGTGGCCGCGCTGGCCGACCGCGCCGAGGTGACCCGCAAGGACGCCGACGCCGTGCTGGCCGCGTTCGCCGAGACTGTCGGCGAGATCGTCGCCAAGGGCGACGAGAAGGTCACCATCCCCGGCTTCCTGACCTTCGAGCGCACCCACCGTGCCGCTCGCACCGCCCGTAACCCGCAGACCGGCGAGCCGATCAACATCCCGGCCGGCTACAGCGTCAAGGTTTCGGCTGGTTCCAAGCTGAAGGAAGCGGCCAAGGGGAAGTAAGTAACCCTGAGCAGCTGAAAGGGGCGGTCACCCAGTGGGTGACCGCCCCTTTCGTGTGCGCCGGCCGGCGCACACGCGGGCTGCTAGAGCGCCGTCCTGCCGTTCGGCAGCTCGACCTTCGCGCCGAGCTCCTGGAGCTTGTCCATGAAGTTCTCGTAGCCGCGGTTGATCAGGTCGATGCCGTGCACCCGGGACGTGCCCTGGGCGGCCAGGGCCGCGATGAGGTACGAGAAGCCGCCGCGCAGGTCGGGGATGACCAGATCGGCGCCCTGGAGCTTCGTGGGGCCGCTCACGACCGCCGAGTGCAGGAAGTTGCGCTGGCCGAAGCGGCAGTCGGAGCCGCCCAGGCACTCGCGGTAGAGCTGGATGTGCGCGCCCATCTGGTTGAGCGCGGAGGTGAAGCCGAGGCGCGACTCGTAGACCGTCTCGTGGACGATGGACAGGCCCGCGGCCTGCGTCAGCGCGACGACCAGCGGCTGCTGCCAGTCGGTCTGGAAGCCGGGGTGCACGTCCGTCTCCAGGGCGATGGCGTTGAGCGAGCCGCCCGGGTGCCAGAAGCGGATGCCCTCGTCGTCGATCTCGAAGGCGCCGCCCACCTTGCGGAAGGTGTTCAGGAAGGTCATCATCGAGCGCTGCTGGGCGCCGCGGACGTAGATGTTGCCTTCGGTCGCCAGGGCCGCGGAAGCCCAGGAGGCGGCCTCCAGGCGGTCCGAGAGGGCGTGGTGGTTGTAGCCGCCGAGGCTGTCGACACCGGTGATGCGGATGGTGCGGTCGGTGTCCATGGCGATGATCGCGCCCATTTTCTGCAGGACGCAGATCAGGTCCTCGATCTCCGGCTCGACCGCGGCGTTGGAGAGCTCGGTCACACCCTCCGCGAGGACGGCGGTCAGCAGGACCTGCTCGGTGGCGCCCACGGACGGGTACGGCAGGCGGATCTTGGTGCCGCGCAGGCGCTGCGGGGCCTCCAGGTACTGGCCGTCGGCGCGCTTCTCGATGGTCGCGCCGAACTGGCGGAGCACCTCGAAGTGGAAGTCGATGGGACGGCCGCCGATGTCGCAGCCGCCGAGGCCGGGGATGAAGGCGTGCCCGAGGCGGTGCAGGAGCGGTCCGCAGAAGAGGATCGGAATCCGCGACGAGCCGGCGTGGGCGTCGATGTCGGCGACGTTGGCGCTCTCCACGTGCGACGGGTCCAGGATCAGCTCTCCCGGCTCCTCACCGGGACGGACCGTCACGCCGTGCAGCTGCAGCAGGCCGCGTACGACACGCACGTCGCGGATGTCGGGGACGTTGCGCAGCCGGCTCGGAGCGCTGCCGAGCAGCGCGGCAACCATGGCCTTGGGCACGAGGTTCTTCGCGCCGCGGACACGGATCTCGCCCTCCAGCGGGGTGCCGCCGTGGACAAGCAGTACATCGTCAATGCCGGTGACGGTCATGAATCTCGCGTTCCGATTGGATGGACGGGGGGACCAAGGGGCAAGCGTAATGGCCGTGTACCCCCCTTCCGTAAGGGCAAGGGCGTGCAAAACAGGTCATGAGTTCGCCACAACACGAACCGTACGGAACCGGACACTCCGGGTCACCGCCGCCGCCGTGCGCTCCGGCCGCTCTCATGCGCCCTGAACTGCACCGGTCCCCGTGGGGCCGTTCCCTCCCCGCGCGCGGCGAAGATGCGGGATCATGTGGAGCATGACCGAGGTGTCCTCGCTCACAGGGCGGCTGCTCGTGGCCACGCCGGCCCTGACGGACCCCAATTTCGACCGCGCGGTGGTGCTGCTCCTCGACCACGACGAGGAGGGCTCGCTCGGTGTGGTCCTGAACCGCCCGACGCCGGTGGACGTGGCCGACATCCTGGAGGGCTGGGGCGCGCTGGCCGGTGCGCCGGGCGTCGTCTTCCAGGGCGGCCCCGTCTCGCTGGACTCGGCGCTCGGCATCGCGGTGATCCCCGGCGAGGAGGGCACGCCGTCGGGCATCCGCTACCGCACCGGCCGCGTCGACCCCGTGGGCTTCCGCCGGGTGCACGGCGCGATCGGCCTCGTCGACCTGGAGGCCCCGCCGGAGCTGCTCTCCCCGGCGCTCGGCAGCCTGCGGATCTTCGCCGGGTACTCCGGCTGGGGGCCCGGCCAGCTGGAGACCGAGCTGGCGGACGGCGCCTGGTACGTGGTCGAGTCCGAGCCGGGGGACGTCTCCTCGCCCGACCCGGAGCGGCTGTGGCGCGCGGTGCTCCGACGCCAGCGCAGCGAGCTGGCGATGGTCGCCACCTATCCGGACGACCCTTCGCTCAACTGACCGAGGACGCGCTCCGCCCAGCGCTCGTGCGGCGCCCCGCCGGCGTACCGGCGAGGGGTTCGGGGCGGCGGCCGCTGCCCGGAGGCGGCGCGCGTGAGTACCCTTGGCCCTTATGAGCACTCTTGAGCCCGAGCCCGAGCGCGGGGCAGGTACGGGGACCCTCGTAGAGCCGACGCCGCAGGTGTCGCACGGTGACGGCGACCACGAGCGCTACGCGCACTACGTCCAGAAGGACAAGATCATGGCGAGCGCGCTCGACGGCACGCCCGTCGTCGCGCTCTGCGGCAAGGTGTGGGTCCCCGGCCGCGACCCGAAGAAGTACCCCGTCTGTCCCATGTGCAAGGAGATCTACGAGTCCATGGGCGCCGGCGGCGACAAGGACAAGGGCGGCAAGGACGGCGGCAAGAAGTAACCCCCTCCTCCCTCCCCTCCGGGGCCACCCACAGACCCCTCGCCGAAGGGGCGTTGCGCGTGCCGCAACGCCCCTTTTGCGTGCCGCGATCGCGTGACAGCCTTGCGTCGCATGACCCTTGAGCGCCCACCCGTCGCCCACCACCACCCCGAGGGAAGGCGCTTCGCGCCGCTCGCCGAACTCATCCCGGCGCCCGCACGCGCCGAGGCCGTGCCCGGTTCCCCCTTCACCGCCGGACCGACGACCACCCTGTGGGCGGGCCCCGGCACCGAGTCCACCGAGCGCTGGCTGCGCGCCACGCTCGGCGCCGCCCTCGGCCTGGCGCTGCCCCCCGGCGCCGAGGGCGCGGACGACTCCGTTTCCCTGCTCATCGACGCCTCCCTGGAGCCGGAGGCCTACCGGCTCACGGTCGACGGCAGCCGCGTCGAGATCCGCGGCGGCGCGGCCGCCGGGGTCTTCTGGGGCGCCCAGACGCTCCGTCAGCTCTTCGGTCCCGACGCCTTCCGGCGCGCTCAACTGCGGCCCGGCGCCCGGCACCCGCTGCCCGCCGCCGTGGTGGAGGACGCGCCCCGCTTCGGCTGGCGCGGCATGATGCTCGACGTCTCCCGGCACTTCATGCCCAAGGACGGCGTCCTGCGCTACCTCGATCTGCTCGCCGCCCACAAGCTCAACGTCTTCCACTTCCACCTCACCGACGACCAGGGCTGGCGCGTGGAGATCAAGCGCCACCCGAAGCTCACGGAGACCGGCGCGTGGCGCGCCCGCTCCAAGTGGGGCCACCGCAACTCACCGCTGTGGGAGGAGCGCCCGCACGGCGGCTTCTACACGCAGGACGACATCCGCGAGATCGTCGCGTACGCCGACTCCCTGCACATCACCGTCGTCCCCGAGATCGACGTCCCGGGCCACTCGCAGGCCGCGATCAGCGCCTACCCGCACCTCGGCAACGCCGACGTGGTCGACACCGGCGCGCTGACCGTCTGGGACACCTGGGGCGTCAGCCCGAACGTGCTGGCCCCCACCGAGGACGTACTCCGTTTCTACGAAGGCGTCTTCGAGGAAGTCCTCGAACTCTTCCCGTCCCCCTACATCCACGTCGGCGGCGACGAGTGCCCCAAGGTGCAGTGGAAGGCCTCGCCGGCCGCGCAAGTCCGGATCAAGGAGCTGGGCGTCGAGGGCGAGGAGGGGCTGCAGAGCTGGTTCATCCGGCACTTCGACGCCTGGCTCACGGCCCGCGGGCGGCGGCTCGTCGGCTGGGACGAGATCCTGCAGGGCGGCCTCGCCGAGGGCGCCACCGTCTCCTCCTGGCGCGGCTACCGCGGCGGGATCACCGCCGCCCGGTCCGGCCACGACGTCATCATGTGCCCCGAGCAGCACGTGTACTTGGACCACCGGCAGGACGGCGGCCCCGACGAGCCGATGCCCATCGGCTTCGTCCGCACCCTGGAGGACGTCTACCGCTTCGAGCCGGTCCCCGCCGAACTCACCGCCGAGGAGGCCGCGCACGTCATCGGCACCCAGGCCAACGTCTGGACCGAGGTGATGGAGAACCAGGACCGCGTCGACTACCAGGTCTTCCCCCGCCTCGCCGCCTTCTGCGAGGTCGCCTGGCGCCACCTCCCCGCCCCCGCCGAACGCGACTTCGCCGACTTCGGCCGCCGCATGGAGGCCCACTACGCGCGGCTCGACGCCCTCGGCGTCCACTACCGCCCGCCGGGCGGCCCGTTGCCCTGGCAGCGGCGGCCGGCCCCCGAAGGGCTGACGAACAGTGACCTCGGCCGCCCGATCGAGGGGCCGCCCCCGATCGTGTGAGGTCCCTTCCGGTGAGGTCCTTCCGGGTGCGTGCCCCTTGCCCGCGTGCCCGGTCCCGGCGGCCCCCGCCCCGCCCCGGGCCGCCAAAAGCCGTGCGAAAACGGCATATCCCCCTGGACCGGGGACGAATGCCTCCTAGCGGACCCCCGCGTCGGGCCCCGCGGAAGATGTGCCAGAGTTGCCACGTCCGGGTGGGGAGCACGTACCGTACGGCGGAACAGGCGAACGGTGACACGTCGCGGACGGCGAGCACTTCACGTACGCGACGCAGGTGAAGTACACGGCCGGGCATCGGGAAGGGGCAGCCGGTTTTGAGCACGCACGCACCGCAGGCGGCGACACCGCGGTCGGTGAAGCTGCCCGTCACGCTCGACGAGGCCGTGGCGGCACTCGCCGCCATGCCCGCCGCCGTGCCCGTCGCCGGCGGCACCGACCTCATGGCCTCCGTCAACTCCGGACAGCTGCGCCCCGCCGCCCTCGTCGGCCTCGGCCGCATCAACGAGATCCGCGGCTGGCAGTACCAGGACGGGCACGCCCTGCTCGGCGCCGGCCTCACCCATGCCCGCATGGGCCGCCCCGACTTCGCCGCGCTCATCCCCGCCCTGGCCGCCGCCGCGCGCGCCGCGGGACCGCCCCAGATCCGCAACGCGGGCACCCTCGGCGGCAACATCGCCTCGGCCGCGCCGACCGGCGACGCGCTGCCCGTCCTCGCCGCCCTCGAAGCCGTCCTGATCATCGCCGGGCCCGAGGGGGCCCGCCGCGAGGTGCCCGTCGCGAACCTGCTCGCGGGCATGGAGATGCTCCGTCCCGGCGAGCTGATCGGCTTCGTGCGCGTGCCCCTGCTGCACGCCCCCCAGGTCTTCCTCAAGGCGACCGGACGCACCGGCCCCGGCCGGGCCACCGCGTCCGTCGCGCTGGTCCTCGACCCCGCGCGGCGCGGGGTGCGGTGCGCGGTCGGCGCCATCGCGCCGATGCCGCTGCGGCCCCTGGAGGCCGAGCAGTGGGTCGCCTCGTTGATCGACTGGGACGGCGAGCGCGGCAGCCTCGTGCCGGAGGCGGTCACCGCCTTCGGCGAGTACGTGGGGGCCGCGTGCGTCCCCGACCTGCCCCCGGCGGCCGACGGCACCGAACAGCCGTTGTCGCCCGGCGTACTGCACCTGCGGCGCACCGTCGCCGCGCTGGCCCGACGAGCACTGGGGAGGGCGCTGTCGTGAGCGACGACCGGAACACCGACAACGGCGGCGGCTGGCAGCCGCACCCGCAGGGTGAGTACGACTCGGACGCCACGGCGTTCGTGCAGCTCCCCGAGGGCATGCTGGACGTCCCGCTCGCCGCGCCGGGGCACGGCTACGTGCCGCCGCAGATCACGGTCACGCCGACCACCGCCGACGCCACCGACCCGGCGGCCACCGGCTCGTGGGTCATGCCCCCCGAGGTCGCGGGCGGCTACGACGCCACCGGGCAGTGGACCTTCGCCGGCACCGAAGCGGCACAGACGCAGGCGTACGGGCAGGGCCAGGGGTACGGGCAGCAGGAGCACCTGGAGCGCCTGGAACACCAGGGGTACGAGCCGTCGGAGCACCCGGGGTACGAGTCCTCGGAGCACCCGGGGTACGAGCAGTCGGAGCCCCTGGGGTACGACCACCAGGGCTACGAGCAGGGTCACAGCCAGGGGTACGGCCAGTCCTACGCGCACCCCGGCGCGGCGCCCTCCTCCGACGTCACCGGACAGTGGTCCATCCCGGTCGCCGAGGGTGAACTGCCGGACGACTCGGGCGAGTACACGGCGTCCGCGCAGGCCGGCGGCTACCCCTACGGCACGCACCTGACCTCCTGGCCCGGCGGCGGCACGCCGCCGGCGACCCTGCCGGGCGGCGCGCCCGCGCCGTGGGCGACGGGAGCGGGCGCCGGCGCGCCCTGGGGCGAGCAGCCCCAGGAGACCCCGGAGCAGCCCGCCGCGGAGCCTGCCCCGCAGGAACCGCGGGAGCCGCGGGAGCCGCGGGAGAACGGGTTCGAGCGCACGACGCTGCTGCGGGCGGTCAGTGTGCCGCCCGCCGGGCAGTCGGGGATCGAGGCGGCGCGGGCCGCGGAGGCCGCGCTGGCCGCCGAAGCCGTGCAGGAGATGGTCGAGACCGTCCAGGAGGCCGCCGAGGCCGCCGAGGCGGCGGAGATCGCCGCGGTGCTCGACGCGTCGGACCCGGCGGAGCAGTTCGAGTCCGCCGAGCAGACGGACCCGACCGACGGCGCCCTGGACGACGCCTTCCCCCGGCCCTTCGCCGAAGCCGCTCCGGAGGCTACCCAGGAGGCCGAGCCCGCAGCGCTGCCGGAGGCCGCCTCGCAAGCGGCGCCCGAAGCCCCGGACGGGGCCCCCGTCGTCGCCACCCCGGACACGCCCCCGGAGCACGCCGAGGACGCGCCCGCCGAACCGGCCGTCACCCCCGAGCCCATCGCCCTCGGGCCCGTCGCCGCTCCCGAACCGGCCCCGGCCCCCGAGCCCATGGCCGGGCCGGAGCACGCGGACGCGCCCGACACGGCAGCCGGGACCGCCGAAGCGCCCGCCGAGGCCGTCGAGGCCGCCGAACCGGACACCGAGGCCGGTGAGCACACCGCTCCGGACGACGACGCGGCGGCCGAAACCGCCGACGCCCCCGTCATCGCCCCCAACCCCCTGCACGACGACCACCCCCTCGGCTCCTACGTGCTGCGCGTGAACGGCACCGACCGTCCCGTCACCGACGCCTGGATCGGCGAGTCCCTGCTGTACGTCCTGCGGGAGCGGCTCGGTCTCGCGGGCGCCAAGGACGGCTGTTCGCAGGGCGAGTGCGGGGCCTGCAACGTCCAGGTGGACGGCAGGCTCGTCGCGTCCTGCCTGGTGCCGGCCGCCACCACGGCGGGCAGCGAGATCCGTACCGTCGAGGGCCTGGCCACCGACGGGCAGCCCTCCGACGTGCAGCGCGCGCTCGCCGCGTGCGGCGCCGTGCAGTGCGGATTCTGCGTACCGGGCATGGCCATGACCGTGCACGACCTCCTGGAGGGCAACCCCGCCCCCAGCGAGCTGGAGACCCGCCGCGCCCTGTGCGGCAACCTCTGCCGCTGCTCCGGCTACCGCGGTGTCCTGGACGCCGTGCGCGAGGTGGTCGCCGAGCGCGAGGCGAGCGCCGCCGCCGACACTCCGGCGTCGGCCGCCGAGCGGGCCGAGCAGGGCGACGAGGCCCGCATCCCGCACCAGGCGGCCCCGGGCGCGGGCGGCGTCCACCAAGGCGCGTACGACGAAGGGCCGTACGAAGGGCCGCGGGGCCCCTTCGGCCAGGACGGAGGCCAGGCGTGAGCGACGAGACCACCACCGTGCCCCCGCCCGCCGCCGCGCCGGGCCCCGAGCCGCTGCCGCACGGCATCGGCGCGTCCCTGCCGCCGGCGGACTCCCGGGCCAAGACGGAGGGCACCTTCCCCTACGCCGCCGACCTGTGGGCCGAGGGCCTGCTGTGGGCGGCGGTCCTGCGCTCCCCGCACGCCCACGCGCGCATCGTCTCCATCGACACCCGCCACGCGCTCCAGATGCCGGGCGTACGCGCCGTCATCACCCACGAGGACGTGCCCGGCGAGGCGCTGCACGGGCGCAGGACGCCGGACCGCCCGGTCTTCGCCTCCGACGTCGTACGCCACCACGGCGAGGCCATCGCCGCCGTGGCCGCCGACCACCCCGACACCGCGCGGATGGCCGCCGCCGCCGTCATCGTCGAGTACGAACCGCTCGAACCGGTCACCGACCCCGAGAAGGCCTTCGAGGCCGAGCCGCTGCACCCCGACGGCAACCTCATCCGCCACATCCCGCTGCGCCACGGCGACCCGGAGGCGGCGGGCGAACTCGTCGTCGAGGGCCTGTACCGCATCGGCCGCCAGGACCCGGCGCCGATCGGCGCCGAGGCGGGGCTGGCCGTGCCGCGCCCCGACGGCGGGGTGGAGCTGTACATCGCCTCCACCGACCCGCACGCCGACCGCGACCGGGCCGCCGCCTGCTACGGCCTGGCGCCGCAGCAGGTGAAGGTCGTCGTCACCGGCGTGCCGGGCGCGACCGCCGACCGCGAGGACGCGAGCTTCCAGCTCCCGCTCGGGCTGCTCGCGCTGCGCACCGGCTGCCCCGTCAAGATCACCGCGACCCGCGAGGAGTCCTTCCTCGGCCACGCCCACCGCCACCCCACCCTGCTGCGCTACCGCCACCACGCGGACGCCGAGGGCCGCCTGGTCAAGGTGGAGGCGCAGATCCTGCTCGACGCGGGCGCCTACGCGGACACCTCCTCGGAGGCCCTGGCCGCCGCCGTCTCCTTCGCCTGCGGCCCCTACGTGGTGCCGAACGCCTTCATCGAGGGCTGGGCGGTCCGGACGAACAACCCGCCCTCCGGGCACGTACGGGGCGAAGGCGCCATGCAGGTGTGCGCCGCGTATGAGGCCCAGATGGACAAGATCGCCAAGAAGCTGGGGGTCGACCCGGCCGAGCTGCGGCTGCGCAACGCCATGGCCACCGGGGACATCATGCCCACCGGCCAGACGGTGACGTGCCCGGCCCCCGTGGCCGAACTCCTCGCCGCCGTACGGGACTTCCCGCTGCCCGAGCTGCCCAAGGACACCCCCGAGGACGAGTGGCTGCTGCCCGGCGGCCCCGAGGGCGCGGGCGAACCGGGCGCCGTGCGGCGCGGGGTCGGCTACGGCCTCGGCATGGTCCAGCTCCTGGGCGCCGAGGGCACGGACGAGGTCTCCACCGCCACCGTGAAGGTCCACGACGGCGTGGCCACGGTGATCTGCGCGGCCGTCGAGACCGGCCAGGGCTTCACCACGCTGGCCCGCCAGATCGTCCAGGAGACCCTCGGCATCGAGGACGTGCGGGTCGCCCCCGTCGACACCGACCAGCCCCCGGCGGGCCCGAGCTGCCGCGGCCGCCACACCTGGGTGTCCGGCGGCGCCGTGGAGCGCGCGGCGAAGATGGTCCGCACCCAGCTGCTCCAGCCGCTCGCCCACAAGTTCGGCATGTCCACCGAGCTGCTCCAGATCACCGACGGCAAGATCACCTCGTACGACGGGGTGCTGTCCACGACGGTCACCGAGGCGCTGGAGGGCAAGGAGCTGTGGGCCACGGCCCAGTGCCGTCCGCATCCGACGGAGCCGCTGGACGAGGCCGGGCAGGGCGACGCCTTCGTCGGCATGGCGTTCTGCGCGATCCGCGCGGTGGTGGACGTCGACATCGAGATCGGCTCGGTGCGGGTCGTCGAGCTGGCCGTCGCCCAGGACGTGGGCCGCGTCCTCAATCCGGAGCAGCTGCGGACCCGTATCGAGGCGGGCGTCACGCAGGGCGTGGGCGCGGCGCTGACGGAGAACCTCCGCACCCCGCGCGGCATCGTCCGCCACCCCGACCTCACCGGGTACGCCCTGCCCACGGCCCTGGACACCCCGGACATCCGCATCGTGAAGCTGGTGGAGGAGCGGGACGTCGTCGCCCCCTTCGGCGCGAAGGCGGCCGGCGCGGTGCCGGTCGTCACCTCTCCCGCGGCCGTCGCCTCGGCGGTCCGCGCGGCGACGGGCCGCCCGGTCAACCGCCTGCCGATCCGGCCACAGGCGGCGGTGGCGCAGTAATCCCTCGCGGCGCCCGGGGAGCCGGTGGCACCATGGGCGCCATGACCATCTCCGACCCCACCGGTGTCGTCGTCGTCACGGGCATCATGGCGGCCGGAAAGTCCACGGTGGCCCAGGCGTTGGCCGAGCGGCTGCCGAAGTCCGCGCATGTGCGGGGCGACGTCTACCGGCGGATGATCGTCTCGGGCGGCGCGGAGTTCGAGCCGGGGGCCGGGGGAGAGGCGGAGGCGCAACTGCGCCTGCGGTACGGCCTGTCGGCGTCCACCGCCGACGCGTACGCGGCCGCCGGCTTCACGGCCGTCGTCCAGGACGTCATCCTGGGCCCGTGGTTGCGGACGTACGTCGACCTGCTGCGCACCCGCCCCGTGTACGTCGTCGTCCTCGCCCCGCGCCCCGAGGCGGTCGCCGCCCGGGAGGCCGGACGCGGCAAGACGGGCTACGGCGCGTGGACGGTCCAGGACCTGGACACGGGCCTGCGCGAGACCACCCCGCGCCTCGGCCTGTGGCTGGACAGCTCGGAGCTCTCGGTGGGGGAGACGGTGGACGCGATCCTGGCGCGCCTGGAGGACGCGCGGATCGCCTGAGACCCGCCGCCACGGGCCCGGCGGGGAGCCCGGGCCCGACTCTGGAGTCCAGACACGAGACGACCTCGGTCAGCGCGCTGCCGTGCGCTGCTCGTACACGGTCACTCTGCGGCCGCGGACCTGGTCGTCGGTCACTGCCCTGAAGTACTTCTTCAGCACGGAGGTTTTCATTCTGTCCCGTGCTCCCTTCAAGGGGCTCGCGACCCCAGGTGCGTCCGTCACCAGCAGTATCCGGCGCTGGGCCAGCATCGCGGCTCGTATGCGGGCCGGGTCCGCCTCCACACCTTTCAACGTCCCGGACTTTTCCGGGCTCTCCACGAGCGCTATGTCGTGCAGACCGGTGAAGGCACTGGGTGAGACGGACTTGGTGTCCCTGCGGGCCGACGGGACGAAGAGGACGGCGTTCCCGGGCTTCTTCAGGCGGCGTACATCTGTGGCCGCCGCTTTCACGTCATCGACGCGGCTGGCCGGGGAGCGCTTGGCCAGGGACTGGGGCAGCAGCGCCGCCATCGCCAGGGCGAGCACCGCGGGGAGAACCCACTTGGCCGCTCTCGGCAACCGGGGCGCGACAGCGGCCACCAGCGAGCCGACGACCGCGCCGATCAGCAGGGCGAGCCCCAGCAGACCGAACAGGATGTACCGGTCCAGGAAGAGCGGCTGAATCAGTGAAAGACCGACAAGACCGATGTGCGGCACCGCCAGCAACGGCAGCCCCACGGCCGCCACCGACAACCGCCCTGCTCGGGGCCGGTCCAGCAGTGCTCCGATGCCACCGATCACTAGGAGGACCGCCGGGCCGATCAGCATGTGCCAGGTCAGCGGCGGTATCCATGACACTTGTGCGGACTGGCTCCGGCTGAAGAGGACCAAGGGCAGTACGCACGCCGTCGCTGTCGCGGAGACCGTGGCCCAGCGGGTCCACACGGCGCGCTCCGCTCGAGACCAGATCAAGGTCAACAGGTGGGCGGGCAGCATCATGAGCGACAGCCAGTTCAGCAACCCGCACACCAGGACGGCGGCGCCGTATGCGGCCCAACCCGCCGATCGGCCATGCCCTTGAAGCAGGGTGACGAGCAGCAGGGTTGCTATGCCGGCCCCGGCTGCGACCAGCGCGTACGGCCGCCCCTCCTGCAGATAGAACTGCACGGCCGGAAGCAGCCCGAAGGCCATCCCGCCCGCGAGGCCCACCCAGGGGTCGGCCAGCCGACGGCCGATGATCGCCACGCATGCCGCCGCCACTCCCATGGCAAGCACCGAGGGCAGCCGTAGGGTCGCGGTGCTGGGCCCGAAGCATTCGAACAGTACGTGCATCAACAGGTAGTAGCACCCGTGCACGACATCGACGTTCCCCAGCATGTGCCATATCTCGCCCGTGGAGCGTCGGGCCACTTGCCACGTCGCGGCCTCGTCCCGCCACACGCTGTCCTGCCGCGACAAGCCCCACAGACCGAAGACGAACGTCCACACCATGGGGACCAGCCAGACCAGGACATGGCCGTGCGCCGGGCTCACGGGACGTTTTACGAACGTGTTCTCGTCTCCGGCGGGTGACGGAGGTGCTGGGCGGTCAATGGGCATGAAAAAGGGCTCCCCGAGCGGCGGTTGGACGAGGCGGGAGAGCCAAGAGGGCACGAGGAGGCCGATCGATGACCACGGTCGTGTGCACGCGGCCCCCGGCCCGGTGCGCGGCCCCGTTGCAAGCCGACTTGATCAACAATGCCATCGCGGCGTCGGCCTTCCCCACGCCGACTGGCCGAAAACCATGCAACGGAACTGGGTCCGTGGCGTCGCGGCTGACTCTTCCTCGGGGATCGCAGCCCTGTCGGGCGTTTGTTCATAAGCCTTCCGCGCGCTCGGCAACGCGCGTCACTATGCCTGGTTCTCGATTGCCCGAAAACAGCCCATGGCTGACGCGACCTCGGTCGCACATAACATGAAAGATGCAAGAACCACATATTACCTACGTCACATGATCATCTAGTTGCGTAGCCGCCACTCTCCGCAGCAGGATCGCTACTTGTTCGGACCGTGACCCGTCCGGACGCACTCCAGGTTGAAAAGGGGATCAACTATGAACAAGCGAAATGGAATTAAGGCCGCGGTCGCGACCGTAGGCCTCATCTTCGCCGCAGCCACTCCCGCGCTTGCCACCACTGTCGACGTCGGCGGCGGTTCGTGGAGCTACGACAAGGGCGCCAACACGGCGTGGTCGAACTACAAGCACCCGAACAACAAGCACGCGTCCTCGGTGAAGATCGGTTCGCAGCTCTACAAGAGCGGGTGCACGGCCAAGGGGCAGTGGTCCAAGGCCTCGGGTACGCGAAACGGTGGCGACATCAGCTACTACTACGACCCGAGCTGCTGATTCTCTGGCCGTAAATCAGCTTTCTGGGCATGCGGGAGTGGCGCCGCTCGCGCATGCCCGACTTGCTGTGGTTATGGGACCTGGTTATTCGCCCCAAGAACTTCTCCTTCCCGGCTTTCGCTTCTCGGCACGTGCGCCTCGTGCGCCCTCAACCTAGGTATCCGATGCTGCACCGAGGTATACGATTCGTCCACGCCGCCCTCTTGGCCTTGTCCGCAGTGCTGGCATTTCTGTCTGTGCGAGGGTTGGACGAGGGCGGCGTCCTGGGGAACTCGGGTCTGGTGAGCGTCGCCGATTCAGACGATTCGGTGAGCGGTGTTCGAGTCGTCCAGGCCATCAAGGCTTTCTCGGCCGAACATGGCGTCGGGGTGGCTCGTGAAGTACCTGACCTGAAGAACCCGGACGCGGTCCGCCATCTGTACATGACTCCCGGTGCCGGCGACTCCTCGGCAGCGACATGGCTGGACGAGGGGTATCCGGAGTTCAGCAGGAACTATGAAACGCGCGTGCATCCGATCTCCGAAGTCGGACAGCAGGATCCGCGGGGTTCCTACTATGTCTTTGGGGCGGCTGGGGCGGCTGATGATCTGGTGGCCATGTTCAGCGACCTCGGCCTGAATGCCAGCGTCACCCACCCTCTCTCGTACACCGAGCTGGCTGACACGTACTCGGGCGACCCGCTGTTCAGGGCCTTGTGCGTGATAGCCCTCACGGCGCTGACGATGACCGGCGCGAGTGTGCTGCTCAACGCGAAGACCTATGGGGTCCTGCGGATGCAGGGGATGTCTTTTACCGGCATCCTTCTTCGCGATCTACGTCAGATGGCGGTGTTCTGGCCGGTTTCCGCCGTCGTGGTGGCGGTCGTGACGCTGGTCTCCCTCGGTCTCTACAACGAGTTCGCCTGGTTCGGGCTCTTCGCCTCGGTGGCCGTGGGAATCGCCGCCTTCTTGCTCTTCGTGGTGCTGGCCACGCATGCGGCCGTGCTTGCTCTGACCTTCAAGGTCGATGTACTGCGGGCCCTCAAGGGCGAACTGCCCTCGCGCGCGGCTACAGTCAGCGTCTACCTCGTACGCATCCCGGCGCTGCTGCTCGCTCTCAGCATCGCCGCGAGCGTCAGCCTCGCCGCCCGGGATGTCCTGACGCGCGAGGAGAACCGGGATCGCTACGAAGCCGTGGGCGATGCGGTTTCGATCCGGCTCAGCGGCGCCTATGCCATGCAGCAGGATCAGTTGGACAAACGCGTCGGTCCCTGGCTGCGCGAAGCCGACAAGCGGGGCGAGGTGGTGGTCGCCGGGCGCAGGGATCTCCAGGGGTCCGCCCCGGACGCGCGCCTGCCGGCTGGTGAGATCCTCATCGTCAACGAAAAGTATCTCGCTGAGCAACCGGTCCTCGATGCTGCAGGGCGGCGTCTTGCCCGCCCTGCAGGTGGAGGAAAGAAGCCCGACTCGCGCGCGGTACGCGTCATCGTCCCTGCTCCTCTCGCCGCGCAGACATCGGTCATCACCAAAGCTGCTGCCCAAATAATTGACCCGGATCTCAGTCGCGACATTCCATTGGAGACCTTGACGGGCAAGCAGGGGCAATATCTCTTCGGTTACAACACCGGCTCATATGTCTACAATGCGGGACACAGTCCGAACGAGGATCGTTCCGTGGTGCGCGACCCGGTTGTCGTCGTCGTGCCCAATGGATCGAACTTTCTCACAAATGACGCCTACACCACATTCGCAACGCAGGGCGGGATCGTCTTCCCGAACCCTGAAGAGGCGCTGAATGGCATAAAGGCAGAGAAGTTGCAGGACTACGTTAATTCCGTGAGTCCCATCGGCCAGAAGACCGCTCTGGACCTCAGGAAAGCGGCCAACGAGATGTCGGTTCAAGTCTTTAATCTTGCTGTCGCCGTTCTGGTTCTTCTCGCCGCCGGTGTGGGTGTTTGTATCATTTACTCGCGAAAGAACGCGCAACGTATATTCGTACAGAGTATAAGTGGCTGGCGATATGTGGCGACTCATCGTTTCATTCTGGCCGTCGAGGTTGCTATCGCGATCATCTTTGCCACCCGGGTTCCTTTCGAGGTCTGGCAACAGAATCAGGAGCTGAAGGATTTCGCGGCGGCTGGAGCGCCTGCCCCGTACGAACCACTGCACATCACAACACTGGATATCGGAGTCATTACTGCTCTCGTTGTCTTCGCGTTCGGGGCCGTGCTCATTGCTCTTGCGCTCTTCCATCGTCGAATCGTGAAGGAAGGGGCGGCCGTCGCATGAGTGCCGCCAGGCGAGAAGGATTTTCATTCAGTTGGGGTGTATCGTGATAGACGTCCAAAGCCTGTCCAAGTCCTTTGGTGCGAGATCCTTGTGGCGGGACGTGTCCTTCACTGTCAACCAAGGCGAAATGCTCGCTCTCGTCGGGCCGAGTGGATCGGGTAAGTCAACCCTCCTCAACTGTCTTGGACTGCTGGACAAGCCGAGCGCCGGGGTGATCCGGTACGAGGGGAAGGACATCACCCGTTTCGGTAAACGTGAGACCCGCGAGTTCCGTAGGGACACTCTGGGCTACCTGTTCCAGAACTATGCCTTGATCGATAACGTGACTGTCGGCGAAAACCTGGAAGTGTCTGCCAGGCCACGGCGGGGAGCGAAAGGGCAGAGAGGCGCGGTCATCGCCGAGGCTCTTGGCCGGGTCGGCATGGCCGGGCGGGAGAAGGAGCTGATCCACTATCTCAGTGGTGGGGAACAGCAGCGTGTGGCGCTGGCTCGGCTCATCGTCAAGCAGCCGGCCCTGGTGCTCGCGGACGAGCCGACCGGTGCTCTCGATGACGCCAACTCCGCTATCGTCATCGATATTCTGCGTGAGATGAGCGAGGCCGGATGCGCGGTGGTGATCGCCACCCACGATGCCGACGTCCGTGAGCGGTGTGACGCCGTATACGCCGTGCGCGATTCCTCGCTCGTCGGCTCCTCGTGACGTGAGGTAGTACGGACTTGGGCCCACGGGGACGTGGGTCCAAGCCCGCTCGTCCCGCGGTGGAGGCCGTGGCGGGAATCGAACCCGCGTAACTGGATTTGCAGTCCAGCCCCTCAGCCACTCGGGCACACGGCCGTGCACCGGGTTCCGGTGTGCGAACCCGACCCCTTGAACGTAGACGCCGGCGCCGCCCCCCTCAAGCAAACGGCCACCCCCGCAACGGGACCGCCACACCCCGTTCACGAACAGGCGAACTCCACCCGCCGCGCGAACGCCTCGAACTCCGCGCTCCAGCGCACCTTGTCGTACAGCTCGACGACCACGGCCCCGAGGGCGCGCAGAGTCCGCCCGGACCCGGTCTCCAACGCGTTGCCCAGCGCCTCGCGCCCGTACGCCAGCGAGGTCTCACAGTCGCCCGCGAGGACATAGGCGTGCGCCAAGTGGGCCTGGAACAGGCCCTTCTCGTGGTGGAAGCCGGTGTCCCAGACCTCCAGGCAGGAACGCATCTCCTCCGTGGCCGGCTCCAGACTGCCCACCCTGAACAGGATCATCGCCCGCTGGGCCCGCAGGTAGTTGTCGGTCATGAAGCTGGCCGACACGCCCAGCGGGTCGCGCCGGTCCTCCATGGGCCCGTGGATCATCTCCTGGGCCATGTCCAGCGCGTTCAGCGCCTCGCGGGCGTCGCCGAGCAGCGCCCACGCCTGGGCGCGCTGCTGGTGCCCGAAGGCCTGGAGGCGGCCCGGCCGCGGGTCGCCCGCCACGGAGTGCTCGGCGAGACCGAGGCCCACGTGGGCGTCGAAGCCGTCGGTGGCCAGCTGTGACCTGCGGGCATGGAAGTACCCGGCGAGTTCCGGGTCCCCGGCGGCGGTGGCCAGCATCGCCGACTTCTCGGCGTAGGAGCCCGCGGTCTCGTGGTCGCCGCGGCTCTGCCAGAGCCAGCCGAGGAAGTCCATCCAGGCGGCTTGGAGCTTGAGGATGTCCCTGCCGAGCGCGCGGTCGCCGGTCTGCTTGCGCATCGAGGTGAGGACGGCGACCTGCTGCTCGGCCAGCGGCAGCACCTGGGCCGGGCCGAGGGAGCGCTCGGAGGCGACCAGGGAGCGGCGCAGCGTCGCGAGCGACTCGATGAGCGCGGGGTCGATCCTGATCTGGCTGCCGCTCCTGCTGACGCCGTCGGTGATGAGGGCGCCCGCGAGGCCGCCGACGCGCTGGATGAAGCCTCTGCGGTCGGTGTCCGCGCCCATGCCCATGCCTCCGGTCGCGGGGGTGGGCGGGGGTGCCGGGAGGTGGAAGTGGTTCTCCGTCACGTGCTGGTCGCGCCCCGACTGGTACACGCGTCCGCCGCCGTCGGCCTCCCCGTGGAAGCGGGGCGGGTTCCCGCCGGCCGGGCGCACCGGCGTCACCGCTCGGTGATGTGCTGGTCGCGCCCGGCCTGGTAGATCCGGCCGTGGTCCTTGGCGGTGGCGTGCATCCGGACGCTCGCCTCCTGCCCCTGCGGCGGGGAGATCCGGGCGAGCAGGGTGCGCACGGCGTCGACCGCCTCCGGGTCGGACAGCAGTACGGCCATCACCTGCCCCTGCCAGGCCAGGCGCAGGGCCTGCGCCGTCACCTCGTCCTGTGGGGTGCCGGCGGCGGCCAGCAGGGTCGTGCGGGCCTCGTCGAGGTCCCGCGTCACGGCGTCGGCGCCCTCGGGGCGGAAGCGGCGCCACAAGGCGACGACGCCGTCGCGCGCGTGCTGCCACGCGTCGGTGGTCAACGCGCTCACCAGGGTGGTGCCGGCCACCCCCGCGACGGTGACGATCTCTGGATCCACGCCTGTCCCCGCTTCCCCGCTCCCGCTGCGCCGACGCGGCTCAGCGTAGGCAATGCCCGTCGGGGTGACCAGGGTCGGGTCGAGGGGGCAAGGGACTCCACTAGGAGAGGGAGTGGAACGGTCTATCTAGTGCCAGGAGGTGGTCGTCACGAGGTGGTCGAGGCAATTTGGCGGGGAGGCGCGGGGCGGGCCGCCCGGCGTCCGCATTGACGAACCAATCCGCACCCGGCAGCGAAAGGGAACCACCCACCCCCTTCCTCGGGGGCCTGCCTCTGACCGGCACGCCGGAGCCGCCACACTCCGGATGAGCAGGGTGGCCCCCGGCACCCATCAAAGGCACCGCACGGCCGAAGGCATCCCGGTGGGCCCCGCCGGGAGGGGGGCCGGCGTTCCGGCCACGGGGACGGACGCAGGAACGTACGCGTTGGAACGTAAGTGCGAGGGGCGGGACGTCCGTGTGAGACCGGTCGCACCCGCCCCGGCCCCCGCCCCGATCTCACCGGCACCCCGATCCATCACCGGTAAGGTGGCCCGGTTGTCGTACGTACCCGAGCCGTAAAAACCCGGAGACCGTGACTACCACCAGCGCCGCCGCCAACTCCTCCCACCACCTCTCGCCCGCCTTCCCCGGCCGCGCCCCCTGGGGCACCGCCAACAAGCTGCGTGCCTGGCAGCAGGGGGCGATGGAGCGGTACCTCCAGGAGCAGCCGCGAGACTTCCTGGCCGTCGCCACCCCCGGCGCCGGCAAGACGACGTTCGCGCTCACGCTCGCGTCCTGGCTGCTGCACCACCACGTCGTGCAGCAGGTCACCGTGGTGGCCCCCACCGAGCACCTGAAGAAGCAGTGGGCGGAGGCGGCCGCCCGGATCGGCATCAAGCTGGACCCGGAGTACAGCGCGGGGCCGCTCAGCAAGGAGTACCAGGGCGTCGCCGTCACGTACGCGGGCGTCGGCGTGCGGCCGATGCTGCACCGCAACCGCTCCGAGCAGCGCAAGACGCTCGTCATCCTGGACGAGATCCACCACGCCGGTGACTCGAAGTCGTGGGGTGAGGCCTGCCTGGAGGCGTTCGAGCCGGCGACGCGGCGCCTGGCGCTGACCGGTACGCCGTTCCGCTCCGACACCAACCCGATCCCCTTCGTCACGTACGAGGAGGGCAACGACGGCATCCGGCGCTCGGCCGCCGACTACACCTACGGCTACGGCAGCGCCCTCGGCGACGGCGTCGTGCGGCCCGTGATCTTCCTGTCGTACTCGGGCAACATGCGGTGGCGCACCAAGGCGGGGGACGAGATCGCGGCCCGGCTCGGCGAGCCGATGACCAAGGACGCCGTCTCGCAGGCCTGGCGCACCGCCCTGGACCCCCGGGGCGACTGGATGCCGAACGTGCTCAGGGCCGCCGACAAGCGGCTCACCGAGGTCAGGAAGGCCATCCCGGACGCGGGCGGGCTCGTCATCGCCTCCGACCAGGACTCCGCGCGCGCCTACGCCAAGCTGATCCGCGAGATCACCGGGACCAGGGCCACCGTCGTCCTCTCGGACGACACCGGCGCCTCCCAGCGCATCGACGACTTCAGCGCGAGCACCGACCGGTGGATGGTCGCCGTCCGCATGGTGTCCGAGGGCGTCGACGTGCCGCGTCTGGCGGTCGGCGTGTACGCGACCACCATCTCCACCCCGCTCTTCTTCGCGCAGGCCGTCGGCCGTTTCGTACGGTCCAGGCGGCGCGGCGAGACCGCCTCCGTCTTCCTGCCCACCGTGCCCGACCTGCTCACCTTCGCCAACGAGATGGAGGTCGAGCGCGACCACGCCCTCGACAAGCCCAAGAAGGAGGGCGAGGAGGACCCCTACGCCGAGTCCGAGAAGGAGATGGACGAGGCGAACAAGGAGCAGGACGAGGACACCGGCGAGCAGGAGCAGTTCTCCTTCGAGGCGCTGGAGTCCGAGGCCGTCTTCGACCGGGTGCTGTTCGACGGCGCCGAGTTCGGCATGCAGGCGCACCCGGGCAGCGAGGAGGAGCAGGACTATCTGGGCATCCCCGGACTCCTCGAACCCGACCAGGTGCAGATGCTGCTCCAGAAGCGGCAGGCCCGGCAGATCGCGCACAGCAGGAAGAAGCCGGACGAGGAGGCGGACCTCCTGGAGCTGCCCGCCGAGCGGCGTCCCGTGGTCTCCCACAAGGAGCTGCTCGGGCTGCGGAAGCAGCTCAACACGATGGTCGGCGCGTACGTCCACCAGAGCGGGAAGCCGCACGGCGTGATCCACACCGAGCTGCGGCGCACCTGCGGCGGGCCGCCGAGCGCGGAGGCCACGGCGGGGCAGCTGCGCCAGCGCATCGAGAAGGTCCAGGAGTGGGCCACCCGCATGAAGTGAGCCGCGCGGCGCTCGGCCGTCCGGCAGGAGCGGGGCGTTCCGGGTGGGGAGGGGTTGTGCGCAGGGCGTGCGCACGCCTGCCCTCGCGCCCCGCGTAACGGGGCAATGGGGGCGCCGCGGACCTCCCGATGCCCGGATTCTGGACGAAGTCTTCCGCTCAGCGGGACGGCCTCGCTACTGTCCCCGCACACGCACACGCCCCGTGGCAGCGCCGCCGCGGAGCGCAGCCGGTGTTCCGACCGGCGGCCTCTGACGCGCGTCGCCCACGGGACCGGCGGCGCAACCGCCGCGTAAGGAGGTCGCCGACCCTCACCAAAGGAGTGGGCGTCGTGACCGCGGAGACATCCCAGACGCTGGACCGAGGACTGCGCGTCCTCAAGCTGCTGGCCGACACCGACCATGGCCTGACGGTCACCGAGCTGTCCAACAAGCTCGGTGTGAACCGCACGGTCGTGTACCGCCTGCTCGCCACGCTCGAACAGCATGCCCTGGTACGACGGGACCTCGGCGGGCGCGCCCGCGTCGGCCTCGGCGTGCTGCGGCTCGGCCGGCAGGTGCATCCGCTGGTCCGCGAGGCCGCGCTGCCCGCGCTGCGCTCGCTCGCCGAGGACATAGGGGCCACGGCGCATCTGACGCTCGTCGACGGCACGGAGGCCCTCGCGGTGGCGGTGGTCGAGCCCACCTGGACGGACTACCACGTCGCGTACCGCACCGGTTTCCGCCATCCCCTGGACCGGGGCGCCGCGGGCCGCGCCATCCTGGCCGCCCGGCAGGGGCTGGCGACCGACCCCGGCTACGCGCTCACCCACGGGGAGCTGGAGGCCGGGGCGAGCGGCGCCGCGGCCCCCCTGGTCGGGGTGACCGGCATCGAGGGCAGCGTGGGCGTGGTGATGCTGGCGGACTCCGTGCCGGAGCGGGTGGGGCCGCGGGTGGTGGACGCGGCGCGGGAGGTCGCGGACGCGCTGCGCTGAGCTCGGGCGGGCGCCGTCGCCGGTTGCGCCGGGCTCGTCCTCGAACGCCGGACGGGCTCGGTGGCTCCAGGTCGCCCCGGACGTCACGTTAGATTGATCCCGTGGTCTTCTCCCTGCCTCGTTTCACGCGCCCCCAGGTCCTCCTCGTCTGCGCGCTGCCCGTCGCGGCGCTGCTCGCCGTGGCGGGGCTCGCGCCGCTGCCGTACGCCGTGGCGCAGCCCGGGGGGACGGCGAACGTCCTGGGGAAGTACGAGGGCGAGCCGGTCCTGACCATCACCGGCGTGCCCACGCGGGAGACGAAGGGCGCCCTGCGCATGACGACGATCGTCGCGACGGGGCCCGAGATGGACGTGCGGCTCGGCGACGTGGTCGACGGCTGGTTCCGCCGCGACCGGGCCGTGATGCCGAAGGACTCCGTCTACCCGACCGGTGACAACGTGAAGGAAGTCCGCGAGCACAACCTCGGGGACATGAGGAAGTCGCAGGACGAGGCCACCAAGGCGGCGCTCGGCTACCTGAAGGCGAACGGCTTCGACGACACCGGCAAGGTGAAGGTCAAGGCCGACCTCGGCGCGATCGGCGGCCCGAGCGCAGGCCTGTTCCTCTCGCTCGGCATCATCGACAAACTGGACGGCGACGGCAGCGGCGCCGACCTCACGGGCGGCCGCGACATCGCGGGCACCGGCACGATCAACGCCGCCGGCGAGGTCGGCCCGGTCGGCGGCGTCGCCCTGAAGACGCGGGCCGCGCGCCGCGACGGCGCGACGGTCTTCCTGGTCCCGAAGGCCGAGTGCGCCGACGCCCGTGCCAACCGCCCCAAGGGCTTGCGCCTCGTCCCGGTCACCACCCTGAAGGGAACGGTCGAGGCCCTGCGCTCCCTCGCCAAGGGCACCGCCGTCCCGAACTGCTGACCAGCCGCAGCGCGGCCCGGCGGCCTGTGCTCAGGGGTCCTCGGACGCCTGTTCCACCAGGGGGATGATCCGTAGGGGGACGGGGTTTTCCATGACGATCGCCGTGGAGGCCCGGACGATGCCGGTGAAGCCCACCACGCGGTCGATCACCCGCTGGAGGTCGGCGTTCGAGCGGGCCACCAGGCGGCAGAGCATGTCGCCGTGGCCGGTGATGGTGTGCAGTTCGAGGACCTCGGCGACGGTCGCCAGATGGGCCCGGACGTCCGCGCCCTGGCCCTGTTTGATCTCCAGCGTCGCGAACGCCGTGACGGGGTAGCCGAGCGCGGCGGGATCGACCTCGGGGCCAAAGCCCCGGATGACCCCGTTGGACTGGAGGCGGTCCATCCGTGCCTGCACCGTGCCGCGCGCCACGCCCAGCCTGCGGGACGCCTCAAGGACCCCGATCCGCGGCTCGCGCGCCAGGAGCACGATGAGCCTGCCGTCCAGATGATCGATCGCCATGCGGCCTCCCGGATGGTCATGATGTACAGATAGCCCGCTCATCCTGATCCTCCGCTGGGCAATCTGACCACTGAAAACGCAAACTATTGCGCACCTTGTCAATCGGGTGGAGCCTCAGCTCATGACTGAGACCAGCACCCACCCCACCCCCGACACCGCGCGTGAGGCCGATCCCTTCCCGGTCAAGGGAATGGACGCGGTCGTCTTCGCCGTGGGCAACGCCAAGCAGGCCGCGCACTACTACTCCACCGCCTTCGGGATGAAGCTCGTGGCCTACTCCGGACCGGAGAACGGCAGCCGCGAGACCGCCAGTTACGTGCTGACGAACGGCGCCGCCCGCTTCGTCCTCACCTCCGTCATCAAGGCCTCCACCGAGCGCGGCCACTTCCTCGCCTCCCACGTGGCCGAGCACGGCGACGGCGTCGTGGACCTCGCCATCGAGGTGCCGGACGCCCGTGCCGCGTACGCGTACGCCGTCGCCCACGGCGCGCGCGGGATCACCGAGCCGTACGAGGAGAAGGACGAGCACGGCAAGGTCGTCCTCGCCGCCATCGCCACCTACGGCAAGACCCGCCACACGCTGGTGGAGCGCACCGACTACGACGGCCCCTACCTGCCCGGTTTCGTCGCCGCGAAGCCGATCGTGGAGCCGCCCGCCAAGCGGACCTTCCAGGCGATCGACCACTGCGTGGGCAACGTGGAACTCGGCAGGATGAACGAGTGGGTCGCCTTCTACAACAAGGTCATGGGCTTCACGAACATGAAGGAGTTCGTGGGCGACGACATCGCCACCGAGTACAGCGCGCTGATGTCGAAGGTGGTGGCCGACGGCACGCTGAAGGTGAAGTTCCCGATCAACGAGCCCGCCATCGCCAAGAAGAAGTCGCAGATCGACGAGTACCTGGAGTTCTACGGCGGCGCGGGCGTCCAGCACATCGCGCTCGCCACGAACGACATCGTGCAGTCCGTCCGCACGATGCGCGCGGCCGGCGTGCAGTTCCTGGACACCCCCGACTCGTACTACGACACGCTGGGGGAGTGGGCCGGGGAGACCCGGGTGCCCGTGGAGACCCTGCGCGAGCTGAAGATCCTCGTCGACCGCGACGAGGACGGCTACCTCCTGCAGATCTTCACCAAGCCGGTCCAGGACCGCCCGACGGTGTTCTTCGAGATGATCGAGCGGCACGGCTCGATGGGCTTCGGCAAGGGCAACTTCAAGGCGCTGTTCGAGGCGATCGAGCGGGAGCAGGAGAAGCGGGGCAACCTCTAGCCGCCGCTCCGGCCGACGCCGCTTCGGTCCACGCCGCTCCGGCGCACCCGGTCACCGGGTGCGCCACTGGTGGTCGGGCAGGAACGTCACGTCGTACCGCTCGGGGACCGTGCCCCACTTGTGGGGCTCGGGGATGAGCGGCTGGTGCGGAAGGCCGTGCTGCCCGGTGGGCGCGCCGAGGTTCTCGAAGAACCGCTCGAAGGTCCCGCCGGGTCCCGCGGCGACGCCGACGACCTGGCTGTGGTGGCGCTCCATGCGGTAGGCGTGCGTGCAGTTCTTCGGTACGAAGCCGAAGTCGCCCGGGGTGAGCAGCCTCTCCTGCTGCTCGCCCTCGGTGTCCTCGACGAAGAGGCGGACGGCGCCCTGGGTGACGTAGAAGACCTCGTGGGTGTCGGCGTGCACATGGGCGGGGATGAGGTCGCCCTTGGGGCCCTCCACGGTGAAGAAGTTGAAGGTGTTCTCGGTCTGCTCGCCGCCCGCGTAGACGGTGATCAGGTCGCCGAACAGATGGGCCCGGTCGCCCTCGCCCTTCTCGATGAAGTAGGGCTTGCCGGGGTCCGCGGGGATGCGGGAGGCGGACCGGTGGCGCGTGGCGTACTCGATGGCCATGGAATGCTCCGGAGGAGTCGGGACCGAACGGGATGTCAGGTAGCCTGACATTGCCGGGTGCCGGTGAGCAAGCCGGTGAGCACATCCTGTGAGGAAGTCATGCCGTCCACCCAGCGCGACCTGCCCCAACTCCTCGGCGACGCCCGCCGCTGGTTCGAGGAGGGGCTCTCCGCGGCCATGGCCGCCGCCGGGGCCGCCCCCGTCTCCCCGACCCAGGTGCAGCTCTGCTCCGTACTGGACGACGAGGGCACCACCGTCTCCGAACTCGCCCGGCGCATGGGCGTCACCCGCCAGACGGCCCACCAGGCCGTGCACGGCCTCGTCGCCGCCGGCGTCCTCGAACAGATCCCCGACCCCGCCTCCGCCCGGCAGCGCCTGATCAGGCGCACCCCGGCCGGCGCACGCGCGCACCTCCAGGCCAAGGCCGCCCTCGCCCGCCTGGAGGAACACCTCGCCGAACGCATCGGCGAGGACCTGGCCGGCGCCCTGCGCACGGCCCTGGAAGCCCCCTGGGGCCCGCCGCCCGCCCCCGACTCAGCTGCCCGCTGACGCCGAGGAGGCCCCCGCCGATGCCCCGCGAGGCGCCGTCCGCCGCGCCGGAGGGCTCGGCAGCGGCGGTGGCGGAGGCGCGTCGGCCGGCGCGTACATCTGCGCCGGACCGCCCTCCGGCGGCTCGCCCAACGCCTCCAGGGCGCCCTTCGCCTCGGGCGCGGCGAGCGGCGAGAAGTAGGGGTTGATCCGCAGCGCCTCCCCGATGTGCCGCCGGGCGGCCCCGTAGTGGCCGAGCTGCCGCTCGATCTCCCCCCGGTGATAGGCGAACAGCGCGTTGCCCGGGCCCTTCTCCGTCGCCTTGGTGGCGAGCTTCAGGGCCGCCTCGCCGTCGCCGGCCCGGTGCAGCGCCCAGCCGAGCGCGTCCGCCGTCGCCGGGCCGCCGTGCCGCTTGTACTCCGCCGTCAGCCGCTTCACCGCCGCGTCCGCGTCGCCGTGGTCCGCCTCGAACAGGCCGAGGATCCGCTCGTTGTTGACGCCACCCGCGCTCTCCTGCTTCACGCGCGCCCGCAGCATGTCGTACTGGGCGCGCGCGGCCGGCCGCAACCGCAGCGACTCGTACAGCTCGCCCAGCTCCAGGGCGTACTCCGGCAGCGGCTGCCTGGTCAGCGCCGAGCGGTAGGCCTGCAGCGCCTCGGAGGTGCGGCCGAGCGCCGCGAGCGCGCGGCCCCGGCCCGCCAGCGAGGCGTGGTGGTCCCGGTCGGCGGCGAGCGCCGCGTCGAAGTAGCGCAGCGCCTGCGCCGGTTCGCCGCGCTCCCAGGCCAGCTCCCCGGCGCCGTGCAGGCACGCCGCCTTCTCCGCGGGGGTCTCGGCGAGCGCCACCGCGTCGGACAGGGCCGTGTTGGCGTCCTCGCGCCAGCCGCGGGCGCGGTAGACCTGACCGGTGCGCGACCTGACCCAGGCGCCGGAGCCCAGCTTCCGCAGGGACTCCAGGGCCTTGCCGACCGCCTTCGCGTCGCCGAGCCCGGTGTAGGCCTCGATCAGCGGGGGATACGCCGTCCACCGCGCGGGCGCCTGCCGCACCGCCTGCTCGCCCCACCCGCGGGCCACCCGGAAGTCGTGCCGGGCGTTCGCCAGGGCGGCGAGCCCCGTCAAAGCCTCCGCATTGCCCACGGGCCGCACCTTGAGCGAGGTCCGCAGCGCCTGTTCGGCCTTCGGATACGAGGCGAAGTCCGCCGTACGCAGCCCCCGCGCCACATACGCCGAACCGAGCACCGCCCAGGAGTGGTCGTCGCCGGGGTGCGCCCGCAGATGCGCCTCGCGCTCCCGGATGAGCGCCGTCAGATCGGGCAGCGCGGCCGGCGCCCCCGCCCCCACGGCCAGCTGCGCGCGCCCCGCGGGCCCGAGCGTGCGCGGCGCCGGCTTCTCGTCGTCCAGCGGCACCAGCGCGTGGGCGGCGCCGAGCACCACGGCCCCCACCGCCGAGGCGACCAGCACGCGCCGCAGCGACGAAGGCCTCCCGGGCGGCCTCGCGGGCTCCATGAGGGACGTGGAGGGCGTCAGGGAGGACCGGGACCGGTAGGACTTCATGACGCTCACTGTGCGTCAATACGAAGATCACATCCCGGCGCGCCGAAGGCGTCGCACACGGGTTCACACCGATGGCCCCGGGTGCGAGGCTGTGATCATGAGCCGCACCCTCGTCGCACTGCTCCAGGAGGGACTGCCCGCCGAGGCGGTCCTCACCGATCCGGACGTCACCTCCGCGTACGCCCACGACATGGCGAGCTTCTGCGCGGCGGGCACCCCCGCCGTCGTGGTCCTGCCGCGCACCGTCGAGCAGGTCCAGCACGTCATGCGCACCGCCACCGAGCTGCGCGTCCCCGTGGTGCCGCAGGGCGCCCGCACCGGCCTGTCCGGCGCCGCCAACGCCAGCGAGGGCTGCATCGTGCTGTCCCTGGTCAAGATGGACCGCATCCTGGAGATCAGCCCCGTCGACCGGATCGCCGTCGTCGAACCGGGCGTCGTCAACGCCACGCTGTCCCGCGCGGTCGGCGAACACGGCCTGTACTACCCGCCGGATCCCTCCAGTTGGGAGATGTGCACCATCGGCGGGAACATCGGCACCGCCTCCGGCGGCCTGTGCTGCGTGAAGTACGGCGTCACCGCCGAGTACGTCCTCGGCCTCGACGTCGTCCTCGCCGACGGTCGCCTGATGAGCACCGGCCGCCGCACCGCCAAGGGCGTCGCCGGCTACGACCTCACCCGCCTGTTCGTCGGCTCCGAGGGCAGCCTCGGCATCGTCGTCCGCGCCGTCCTCGCGCTGCGCCCCCGGCCGCCCCGACAGCTGGTCCTCGCCGCGGAGTTCGCCTCCTCCAAGGACGCCTGCGACGCCGTCTGCGCGATCATGGAAGGCGGGCACGTCCCGTCGCTGCTCGAACTCATGGACCGTACGACCGTGAAGGCCGTGAACGCCCTCGCGCACATGGGCCTGCCCGAGACCACCGAGGCCCTCCTGCTCGCCGCCTTCGACACCCCGGACCCGGCGGCCGACCTCGCCGCCGTCGGCGCGCTCTGCGAGGCCGCGGGCGCCACCCAGGTGGTCCCCGCCGAGGACACCGCCGAGTCCGAACTGCTGCTCCAGGCGCGGCGGTTGTCGCTCACCGCGCTCGAAGCCGTCAAGGGCACCACGATGATCGACGACGTGTGCGTGCCGCGCTCCCGGCTCGCGGACATGCTCGCCGGGGTGGAGCGCATCGGCGAGAAGTACGGCCTGACCATCGGGGTCTGCGCGCACGCGGGCGACGGCAACACGCACCCCACCGTCTGCTTCGACTCGGCGGACCCCGACGAGGCGCGGCGCGCCCGCGAGTCCTTCGACGAGATCATGGCCCTCGGCCTCGAACTCGGCGGCACCATCACCGGCGAGCACGGCGTCGGCGTCCTCAAGAAGGAGTGGCTGGCCCGCGAGATCGGCCCGGTGGGAGTGGAGATGCAGCGGGCCGTCAAGGCGGCCTTCGACCCGCACTCGCTCCTCAACCCCGGCAAGCTGTTCTGACCCGCCCCCCGCCGAGCCCCGCGCGACGGCGCCCCCGTGGCCGCGCGGCTCACTCACCGTCCTTGGCGTCGTCCGCGGGCCACGACTCGCGCGGCCACAGCTCGTCCACCCGGCCCCCGGTGGGCGCCAGCAGCTCCGTGAGGCCGTCGTCGATGCCCAGCCGATCGCTCTCCGAGCCCGGCGGCACCACCCGCAACACCCGCTCCAGCCAGGCGGACACGGCGCCGGCGGGGGCCTCCAGGAGGGCCTCGCCGTCCGGTGAGCTGAGCGCCATCAGCACCACGCCCCGGCCGTCCGTCCGCGTCGGCCAGACCCGCACGTCCCCGTGACCGCACGGCCTGAACACCCCCTCCACCAGCAGCTCGCGGGCGAACGTCCAGTGCACGGGGTGCCGCGAGCCGATGTGGAAGGCGATGTGGACGGCGTAGGGATCGTCGGTGCGGTAGGTGAGCCGGGCCGGGACGGGGATGATCCGCTCCGGCGAGAGGATCAGCTTGAGTTCGAGCTCGCGTTCCACCACGGAGTGCATGTCGGTGCGCTTCCTTTCCTCGGAGGGGCCCGGGGAGCGGACCCGTACGAGTGGAGAGCGCGTGGGCCCCGCAGCATTACGCGGGTTCGCGGGATTTCTTCCGGTGTCTTTCACGGGCCGCTCCCGAGCCGCGATCGCGGGGAGCGGGGGCCTCGCGGGGAAAGGGTGGGAAGCGTGCCCGGAAAGTGGTCCGTGGGGCGGGAGCCGCCCGGTGACCCGCGGAGGTCTGATAGATGTGGACCCCTCACACGACCCCCGAGCAGATACGGGACGACGGACATGAGCGCCCCAACTCCGGCCCCAGGCGACGAGCGGCCCCGCGAAGGCTATTACCCCGACCCGTCCATCCCCGGATATGTCCGGTACTGGAACGGCGCCGCCTGGGTGCCCGGTACGAGCCGCCCCGCGCCGTCCGACGGCGAACCCCTGCCGCTCCCGCCCGGTGCGGGCGCCGCCGTGGCGCCCCCGGTGGAGGAGACGGGGCCGCACTTCTTCGACGAGGACCCGGGCGCGCCGTCCGGGCCCGCGTCCGCCTGGCAGGCCGACGCCGCACGCCAGTCCGGCCTCGGCGGCGAGCAGGAGCGCCGGATCTCGTGGGGCGCGGGACCGGGCGGGGCCGACCCGCGCGTACCGAGCGAGGCGGCGCCCGGCCCCGCGCGGGGCGCGAGCGGTCCCGGCGCGGTCACGAGCCGCGCCGCGGAGCCGGGGGCCGCGGCGTCCGAGGCCTCCACCGCCGATGCCGGCGCCCCGAACTCCGGCGCCCCGAACTCCGGCGCCCCGAACTCCGGTGCGTCCAAGCCGGCCTCCGCCGAGGGCACCGTGACGTTCCGCCGCCCCACGGGCCCGGTGAAGTCCGCCGGGGTCCCCGCCCCCGCGACCGGCACCGACGGCACCATGGCGATCCGCGCCATCCGCCCCGCCCCGGAACACCACCCCGACCGCGGCGCCGCCGGACAGGCGCCCGTACCGCCGCAGGCTCCCGTGCCACCGCGGTCCTCGGTACCACCGCGGTCCTCCGCACGGCCGCAGGCTTCGGTGCCGCCCCAGGCCTCCGCACCGGCGCAGACCCCGGCGCCGCACCAGCCCGCCCAGTCCCACCAGCCCCCGCAGACCCCCCACCCCCAGCCCAGCGCAGCGCCCCCGCAGGGCGGTGCGGGTGCGCCCGTCACCGCGGGGCCGGGCGGTGGCTCGGCCTCCTGGGCGCAGCAGGTGCACCAGCTCGCGGGTGGCGCCCCGGACCCGGCGCGGCAGGGCGAGGGGCAGCCGGTCGTGCCGTGGAAGCCGGTGGCCGAGGACCCCTTCCTCGCGCTCGCGAGGAACCAGGCGTCGGCCCGCCCCGCGGGCCTCGGCAGGCGTCTGGTGGCGCGGCTCATCGACACGGTCGCCCTCGCCGCCGTCACCGGCGCGGCGGCGCTGCCGCTCGGCGCCAAGGCCGCCGACCACATCGACAGCAAGATCGACGCGGCGAAGCTGTCGGGCGAGAGGACCACGGTCTGGCTGCTCGACGGCACCACCGCCGGCTGCCTCGGCCTCGTCCTCGCCGTCGTCCTCCTCTTCGGCGTCCTGTACGAGGTGCTGCCCACCGCCAAGTGGGGCCGCACGCTGGGCAAGCGGGTGTGCGGCATCGAGGTGCGGGACATCGAGGAGCACGAGACGCCCACGTTCGGCGCGGCACTGCGGCGCTGGCTCGTCTACAGCGTGCCGGGGTTCCTGGTGATCGGTGTCGTCGGCGTGCTGTGGTGCCTGGTCGACAAGCCGTGGCGCCAGTGCTGGCACGACAAGGCGGCGGGCACCTTCGTCGCCGGGTAACCCGGTCGGCCGCTCGCCGGATGCGCGGGCCGGGCGGGCGCGGTCGACTCGGGCCATGAGCACCCAACCGCCGCGGAACCCGTCGCCGGACGACGACCCCTTCAAGAAGCAGCCGCCGGGTGAGCCCCCGCCGGGCGGTGGCTCCCCCTACGACACCCCGCCCCCGGGCGGCGGCGCCCCGTACGGGAACACACCCCCGGGCCCCGGCGGCTCTCCCTACGGCGTCCCGCCCCCGCCCGACGGCGGCGACCCCTATGGCGGCGGCGGCCCGTACGGGGGAGGAGGCGGCGGCCCCTACGGCGGCGGACCCGGCGGCCCCGGCGGGTACGGCGGTCCTGGCGGGTACGGCGGGCAGGATCCGCTGGCCGGCATGCCCCCGCTGGCCGACAGCGGCAAGCGGGTCCTCGCCCGCATCATCGACATGATCCTCGTGGGCATCGTCGTGTGGCTGCTGTCCTGGCTGTTCAACACATCCGAGTACGACGTCGACCCGGACAAGGTGAACACGGGCCGGTCATTCGGCCAGTCCCTGCTGGCCGCCGTGCTCTACCTCGCGTACGACACCGTCATGATCTCCAGGACGGGGCAGACGCTCGGCAAGAAACTGCTCGGGATGCGCGTCGCGAACCTCAGTGACGGCGCCACCCCGAGCACGCAGACCGCGCTCGTCCGCGCGGCCGTGCTCTGGCTGCCGTTCGCGTTCTGCTGCGCCTGCATCTGGACGGCGATCTGCGGCGGCTGGAGCTTCTTCGACAAGCCCTACAAACAGGGCCTGCACGACAAGGCCGCCAAGACGGTGGTGGTCGGCGTCTGACGGAACACACCCGGTGCGGCGGCACCACGACCGGCGGGCCCGTGACTCACGGGCCCGCCGTTTCACGTACGGACTCGGCGAGCACGGCGCGCTGCGCGGGGACGCGTCCCGAGGCGGCGGCCCCGGCGGGCGCCTCCGACACGGCCGCCTCCGGCGCGGGCGCCTCCGACACGGGTGTCTCCTGCACAGGCGTCTCCGGTGCGGGCGCCGGCACCGTCATCGCCACCAGTAAGCCGAGGCCGAGCGCGGCCACCGCTATCACCGCGACACCGGCCACTCCCGAACCCGTCTGGGAGAGCAGCAGCATGGCGAGCGTGGAGAAGACGACGGTCACCGAACCGTAGGCGATCTGTGCGGTGGTCGGACGTGGCATGGGACGAGGCATGACGTGATCCGTCCTCGGCAGTGATCCCCCCACGTGCTGGCCGTGGGGGCGGATGCGGATATGGGTACCGATCTTCGCGAAGCAAAGGGTGCACGCCGGTGCCGTCCCGCGTGGTGGCGCACCGTCGTTTGACCCTATGACGCTGCATGCCCGACGGGAACGGGCGGTAAGCGTGACCTAACCCACGGTGCCGGAGCACGGGGGGCGCACGGGTTCACGACGTCCATCAAGTGGACGGTGCGGCGCGCTTGTTCGAACGTACGGTGAGCACGTGCCCGGTGTCCGGATAGCGGATCCGCAGGTCGCATAGTGCACTTGGCCTGTTCAAGTCAAGGTCTGTCTTTTCTCCCGCACTTCCGGTCGAATGTCGTCACTTGTGACGCGTACATCGCGCGCGGACCTCCCTTCCGACCGGGATCTCGGTCCGCCATTCGCGCGGGCGCGTGGGGAGGACATTCATCAAGTGACAGTCAGAACACGCACGTTCAGGGCAACGGCGGTGGCCGTAGCGGTGGCCGCGGCGGCCGCCACGTACTCGGTGTCGACGGCCGCGGCCGCGCCCGGGGACGGGGCGCCGGGTGCGGCTCCCGCCGTCGACCGGCAGGACCCGTCGCGCCTCAAGGCACAGGTCGACCACGACCTCGACGGTCCGTTCAGCAAGCAGCAGGCGCAGCAGCGCAAGGCGGCGCTCCAGCAGGTCATCGAGGGCGACGCCAAGGTGCAGAAGCGCGGCGCCTCCAAGGTCGTCAAGCTCGACGACAAGAAGTACGTCGAGCTGGGCCGCGAGAAGACCGACAAGGTCTTCACGATCCTGGTGGAGTTCGGGAACAAGGTCGACGACACGACCATGTACGACCCGGACGGCCCCGAGGGCCCGGAGCAGCCCGTCAAGAAGTACGGCGGCAAGCCCGGCCCGCTGCACAACAAGATAGCCAAGCCCGACCGGGCGAAGGACAACAGCACGGCCTGGCAGGCGGACTACAACCGCAAGCACTTCGAGGACCTGTACTTCGGAGAGGGCAAGGACAGCAAGGGCAACGCCAAGCACTCGCTGAAGACCTACTACGAGAAGACCTCCTCGGGCCGCTACTCGGTCGACGGCGCGGTCTCCGACTGGGTCAAGGTCGACTACAACGAGGCGCGCTACGGCTCGAACTACTGCGGCGACACCAACTGCGCCAACGTCTGGGACGCGGTCAAGGACGGCGTGACCGCCTGGGCCAAGGCCCAGAAGGCCCAGGGCCGCACCGACGCGCAGATCAAGGCGGACCTGGCCAAGTACGACCTCTGGGACCGCTACGACTTCGACAACGACGGCGACTTCAACGAGCCCGACGGCTACATCGACCACTTCCAGATCGTCCACGCGGGCGAGGACGAGTCGGCCGGCGGCGGCGCCGAGGGCAAGAACGCCCTGTGGGCGCACCGCTGGTACGCGTACGGCAACGACGCGGGCCGCACCGGCCCCGGCAACAACAAGGCCGGCGGCACCCAGATCGGCGACTCGGGCATCTGGGTCGGCGACTACACGATGCAGCCGGAGAACGGCGGCCTCGGCGTCTTCGCCCACGAGTACGGCCACGACCTCGGTCTGCCGGACCTGTACGACACCAGCGGCAAGGGCGAGAACTCGGTCGGCTTCTGGTCGCTGATGTCGGCCGGCTCCTGGCTCGGCACCGGCAAGGACGCGATCGGCGACCTGCCCGGTGACATGACCGCCTGGGACAAGTTCCAGCTGGGCTGGCTCGACTACGCCAAGGCCAAGGCGGCCACCACCTCCGAGCACAAGCTGGGCGTCTCGGAGTACAACACCCGCCACCGCCAGGCGCTCGTGGTCGACCTGCCGAAGAAGGCCGTCACCACCAAGATCGTGAAGCCCGCCGAGGGCTCCAAGCAGTGGTGGAGCAACCAGGGCGACGACCTGAAGAACACCCTGACGCGCTCCGTCGACCTGACCGGCAAGGCCAAGGCCGACCTGTCGCTCCAGGGCTGGTGGGACATCGAGGCCAACTACGACTACCTCTACACCGAGGTCTCCACGGACGGCGGCGCCAACTGGACGCCGGTCGACGGCACCGCGGACGGCAGGCCGATCACCCGTGACGCCGGCGACAAGCCCGCGCTGACCGGTGTCTCGGGCGCGTACAAGAAGCTGGTCTTCCCGCTCGACGCCTACGCCGGCAAGAAGATCGACGTCCGCTTCCGCTACTCCACCGACGGCGGCGCGGGCGGCAAGGGCTTCGCGGCCGACGCCATCGCGATCACCGCGGACGGCGCCAAGCTCTTCGAGGACGGCGCCGAGGGCGACGACAACGGCTGGGCGACGAAGGGCTTCTCGCGCATCGGCGAGTCCTTCACCAAGAAGTACGACCAGTACTACCTGGCCGAGAACCGCCAGTACGTCTCGTACGACAAGACCCTCAAGGTCGGCCCGTACAACTTCGGCTTCTCGACCACCCGCCCCGACTGGGTCGAGCACTACCCCTACCAGACCGGCCTGATGGTCTGGCAGTGGGACACCTCCCAGAAGGACAACAACACCAGCCAGCACCCCGGCGAGGGTCTGATCCTCCCCGTCGACGCGCACGCCAAGCCGCTGAAGTGGAAGAACGGCGACCTGCTGCGCAACAAGATCCAGCCGTACGACGCGCCGTTCAGCAAGTACGCGACGGACGCGTTCACGCTGCACAACGCGGACGTCGCGCTGAAGCTCAAGTCCCAGAAGGGCGTCCCGGCCTTCGACGACCACAAGGGCACCTACTGGTACGCGTCCAACCCCACCGGAAGTGTCAAGGTCACTGACACCAACACCAAGATCCAGATCCTGAAGCAGCCGAAGGACGGCTCTTCGATCACGGTCCAGGTGGGCCCCGCCAAGCGCTGATCCAGCGTTAGTGCAGGTCAAGCCATGATCGGCCGTCGCCCCCTAGCGGGCGGCGGCCGATCGTGTTTAGGTGCGTGCTGTGTACTTCTTATTGACGGGGGAGTGATCCGGCATGGCCGCAGGAGGTTTCTGCAAGCTGCCGAACGGCACCGTGGTGGTGGCACTGACCCTGCCGAGCCCGGCGCCGGCCGGCGGCGCGGTCCGCATGATCGTGCACGCTGTGAACCGCGCGAGGGCCCTGACCAGGCTCCGCAACCTCGGCCTGCGGGCGGTGTACCTGCGGGGCAACGCGGAACCGCCCACGCCGGACGAGATAACGGCGGTGCTGCACCACCCGGACGGCCTGATATGGCGTACGGCGCCCAATTCCCTCCAGGAGCTGTGGCACCCGATCCGGGCGCTGCGCCGCTGAGCCCGGCCCCGGAGCGGCCGAGCCCTGTCCCGGGTCAGACGACGGGCTTGCCCGTCAGCTCGACGCCCGCCGCGCGCAGCTCGGCCAGCGCCCGCTCGGTGCTCTCCGCGGAGACGCCCGCGGTGAGGTCCAGCAGCACGGTGGTACCGAAGCCCTCGCGCGCCGCGTCCATGGCGGTGGCGCGCACACAGTGGTCCGTGGCGATGCCGACCACGTCGACCTCCGTGATCTCCCGCTCCCGCAGGTAGTCCGCCAGGGACAGCCCGTTCTCGTCGACGCCCTCGAAACCGCTGTACGCCGCCGAGTGGGCGCCCTTGTCGAAGACGGCGTCGATCGCCCCGGAGGCGACGGCGGGGGCGAAGTTGGGATGGAAGCCCACGCCCTCCGTCCCCGCCACGCAGTGCGGCGGCCAGGAGTCCACGTAGTCCGGCCGGTCCGAGAAGTGCGGGCCCGGATCGATGTGGTGGTCCCGGGTGGCCACCACGTGCCGGTAGCAGGCCGGGGCCTGCCCGATCAGCTCCGTGATGGCCGCGGCCACGTCCGCGCCCCCGGCGACCGCGAGACTGCCGCCCTCACAGAAATCGTTCTGGACGTCTACGACGATCAGCGCGCGGCGCATGGGCGGTGTCCTTTGGTGGGGTGACGACGAGCGGAGGGACGCGGGGTGCGGTGCGGGAAGGGAGCCTGCCCGGGCCCGTCAGAGGTATTCCGTGGGGATGACGGCCTCGCCCCGCGAGAGCTGGGTCGCCGAGAGCGGCAGCCCGGCGCGCGCGGCCGCGTGCCGGTCGCGGACGGTGTCCAGCGGCTCCCGGGCGACGACCCGGCCGCCCTTGACCAGCTCGACCAGGAGCTGGTGGTCCGCCAGCTCGGGGGGCACGGCGCCGGTGCCGACGACCTCCGCCTCGGCGACGCCGTGCTCGTCGGTCCGCCGTGCGGCCCACTTGCGGCCCCCCACGGAGCTCTTGGCGCCCAGCGACTTCTTCGCGACGGGCTCCAGGGGCGCCGCCGGGTCCGCCGAGTGGGCGCGGGCGACCAGCTTGTAGACCATGGAGGCGGTGGGGTGCCCGGAGCCGGTGACGAGCTGCGTGCCCACGCCGTACGCGTCCACGGGCGCCGCCCGCAGGGAGGCGATGGCGTACTCGTCCAGGTCGGAGGTCACCACGATCTTCGTGTCGGTCGCGCCCAGCTCGTCCAGCTGCTGGCGCACCCGGTGGGCGACGAGCAGCAGGTCTCCGGAGTCGATGCGTACGGCGCCCAGCTCCGGCCCGGCGACCTCCACGGCCATGCGGACGGCCTCGGTGACGTCGTAGGTGTCCACGAGCAGGGTCGTGCCGCGGCCCAGCGAGTCGACCTGGGCGCGGAAGGCGTCGCGCTCGCTGTCGTGCAGCAGGGTGAAGGCGTGGGCGCTGGTGCCGACGGTCGGGATGCCGTAGCGGAAGCCGGCGGCGAGGTCCGAGGTGGTCGCGAAGCCGCCGACGTACGCGGCGCGGGCGGCGGCGACGGCGGCCAGCTCGTGGGTGCGGCGGGCGCCCATCTCGATCAGCGGGCGCTCGCCGGCGGCCGAGGACATCCGGGAGGCGGCGGCCGCGATGGCCGAGTCGTGGTTGAGGATGGAGAGGATCACGGTCTCCAGGAGCACGCACTCGGCGAAGGACCCCTCGACCCGCAGGATCGGCGAGCCGGGGAAGTAGACCTCGCCCTCGGGGTAGCCCCAGATGTCGCCGGTGAAGCGGTAGCCGGCCAGCCACTGGAGGGTGGCCTCGTCGACGATGTCCCGCTCGCGCAGGAAGCCGAGGACGTCCGCGTCGAAGCGGAAGTTCTCCACCGCGTCCAGGACCCGGCCGGTGCCCGCCACGACGCCGTAGCGCCGCCCCTCGGGCAGTCTGCGGGTGAAGACCTCGAAGACGGAGCGCCGATCGCCGGTGCCGGCCTTCAGTGCGGCCTGCAGCATGGTCAGCTCGTACTGGTCCGTGAAGAGCGCCGTCGACGGGACATCCACCGGCAGGCCAAGGTCCGCTGTGTTCATGCGAAGGATGCTACCCCGCATCTCGTCACTCTGACGATTTCGTGGGCCCGTTTGTGCGAGTGCCCCACCGAGGTGGCAGCATGGGCGTGTGAGTACGGCTCCCGCAGAGATCACCCGCCCGGAATCGGACGAGGAGACGTTCGTCGTCCCCGAGCCGGACGTCCCCTGGATCACGCTCGTGCACAACGACCCCGTGAACCTCATGAGCTATGTGACGTACGTGTTCCAGACGTACTTCGGGTACTCCAAGGAGAAGGCCACCAAGCTGATGATGGACGTGCACGAGAAGGGCCGCGCGGTCGTCTCCACCGGCTCCCGCGAGGAGATGGAGCGCGACGTGCAGGCCATGCACGGGTACGGGCTGTGGGCCACCCTTCAGCAGGACCGCAAGTAGCGGCGGACCGGAAGCAGCGACGCATCTGATGCCTGGACACTTCGAACCGATCCCCGGGGGCGGCGCCGCCGTCGCGCTCGACGAGGTCGAGATCTCGATCATCCGTTCCCTCGCCGTGCAGCTCCTGGAGCTGATCGGGCCCGGCCCCGGCGGGGAGCCCGGGGACGACCCGCTGGCCGAGCTGTTCGCCCAGGGGCCGAGCGAGCCGCCCGCCGACCCCGTGCTGCAGCGCCTGCTGCCGGACGCGTACGGGGGCCCCGGCAGTGAGACCGGGGACGTCGGGCGCGAGGACGAACTGCGCGCGTATTCGGCCGAGTTCCGCCGGTTCACGGAGAACGACCTGCGGGCCAAGAAGCGGGAGGACGCGCTGGTCGTGATCCGTTCGCTGGACGCGATGGCGTCCCCGGGCGAGGGCGGAGCTGTCCTGAAACTGTCGGTCGAGGAGTCGCGGCACTGGCTCGGGGCACTCAATGACCTGCGGCTCGCGATCGGCACGCGCCTGGAGGTCACCGACGAGGAGGACGCCGATCTGCTCTACCGGCTGCCGGACGCGGATCCGCGCAAGCCGATGGTGATGGCGTACCTCTGGCTCGGCGGACTGCAGGAGACGCTGGTCGGGACGTTGCTGGACTGAGCGGGGGCCGAAAATGGGTGCATAGGACAGCTGCATTTGCTGTACAGGGCACCTTCTGTTCACATGGCGGTCCGTTCGCTCAGCGGACGCTCAAATCCGGATAACGATCCCGTCACTTCATTGTCCGGTTATACGCACCAAGGCGGACTTTGTCCGCTTCTCCCTGTGGTGTGCGCCACAGGTGGCCGATTCCCTCACTGTTGCCGCCGTGATAAATCTTCACGACCGCTCGGTGACGCCACCCATGTCACCGAGGGCGCTCGGGCCGGCAGACCGCCGGTAGCACTCCATACATATCCGGGGGGATCAGGACCTGATCCGCAGCCATCAACGCGAGACGCGGGCGCGGATCAGCATGGAGAAAGGCGTCACCATGACCTCAGTGCAGGTCGAAGAGCAGCACGACGGGCACGACGGCGATGGTGCCGTGCAGGCCGCGGGCGGCCCGTCCGGCGAGGGCTACCAGCGTGGTCTGGGGGCCCGGCAGATCCAGATGATCGCGATCGGCGGTGCCATCGGCACCGGCCTGTTCCTCGGCGCGGGCAAGGCCATCCACAAGGCCGGCCCCAGCCTCATCCTGGCGTACGCCATCGCGGGCCTCGTCATCTTCTTCATCATGCGGGCGCTCGGCGAGCTCCTCATGTACCGCCCCGTGTCGGGCTCCTTCTCGGAGTACGCGCGCGAATTCATGGGCCCGTTCTTCGGCTTCGTGACCGGCTGGACGTACTGGCTCTTCTGGGTCGTCACCGGCATCACGGAAGTCACGGCGGCCGCCCAGTACATGCAGTACTGGACCCATGGCTCCATCCCGCAATGGGCCTACGCGCTGATCTTCACGGTCATCCTGTACGGCGCGAACCTCATCTCCGTGAAGCTCTTCGGCGAGCTGGAGTTCTGGTTCTCGATGGTCAAGGTCACCGCCATCATCGGCATGATCCTGATCTGCGTCGGCATCCTCACCATCGGCTTCTCCGACGCCGGTGACACCGCCTCCGTGGCCCACCTGTGGAACCAGGGCGGTTTCTTCCCCAACGGCATCGGCTCCACGCTGATGACGCTGCAGATCGTGATGTTCGCCTTCCTCGCCGTCGAGCTGGTCGGCGTCACCGCGGGCGAGTCCAAGGACCCGAAGACCGTCCTGCCCAAGGCCATCAACACCGTGCCGTGGCGCATCGCCGTCTTCTACGTCGGCGCGCTGATCATGATCCTGTCGGTCGTGCCGTGGACGCACTTCAAGCCCGGCGTCTCGCCGTTCGTCGCGGCCTTCGAGGAGATGGGCCTCGGCATCGGCGCCGCGATCGTGAACTTCGTGGTCCTCACCGCCGCGCTCTCCTCCTGCAACTCCGGCATGTACTCCACCGGCCGCATGCTGCGCGACCTGGCGCTCAACGGCCAGGGCCCGAAGTTCTTCACCAGGCTCACGAAGAACGGCCTGCCGCTGATCGGCACCACCGCCTCCGCCGCGTGCATGCTGGTCGGCGTCTGGATCAACTACCAGTGGCCCGGCAAGGCGTTCACCTACGTCGTCTCCTTCGCGACCATCTCCGGCATGTGGGCCTGGATCATGATCCTGGCGTGCCAGATCCGCTACCGCCGCAAGGCCGACCGCGGTGAGCTGCCGCAGTCCACCTTCCGGGCGCCCGGAGCCCCGTACACGAGCTGGTTCGCGCTCCTGTTCATCGGCATGGTCATCGTGATGATGGGCATCGACGAGGACAACCGGATCTCGCTGTACGCCGCTCCGGTGTGGGTCGCGATCCTCGCGGGCTCCTACCTGATCCTCAAGAAGCGCAACCCGGAGGCCGCCGCCTTCAACAAGCGCAAGACCCCCGCCGTCGCCTCCGCCGGCGAACCGGGCGCCAAGGACTGACACCCGCCCCTCGGGGCACCTGTCCAGCATTCGGGCCCGCCCGTACCGCATTCCGGTACGGTGCGGGCCCTCTGCTTATCCTGACTGCCATGCTGACCCTGACCCAGGCCCTCCACGACCAGATCGTCGCGCACGCGCGCCAGGACCACCCCGACGAGGCCTGCGGCGTGGTCGCGGGCCCCGCCGGCACCGACCGCCCCGAGCGGTTCATCCCGATGCTGAACGCCGCCCGCTCGCCCACGTTCTACGAGTTCGACTCGGGCGACCTGCTCAAGCTCTACCGCGAGATGGACGACCGCGACGAGGAGCCGGTGATCGTCTACCACTCGCACACCGCGACCGAGGCCTACCCCTCCCGCACCGACATCACCTACGCCAACGAGCCAGGCGCCCACTACGTCCTGGTCTCCACCGCCGACACCGACGACGCGGGCCCCTTCCAGTTCCGCTCGTTCCGCATCGTGGACGGCGAGGTCACCGAGGAAGAGGTGCGCGTGGTCCAGGCATACTGAGCCCGACATCCTCGGGCGGCGGGAGCCAGGAAGCCGGTGCGAATCCGGCACGGTCCCGCCACTGTGACCCCACCCCCGCACCGGGGGCGGGGGAGTCAGGAACTGACCTGCCGCCCGCACTCCACGCAACGCGGGGGACGCGGAAATCCCCCGGAGGAGGCAGTTCAGCCATGTCCCGAGCCCTGCGCGCCCTGACCGCCGCCGCCCTGCTCGTCCCGCTCGCCGCGTGCTCCTCGTCCGCACCCGATGACGCCGGGCCCGCCGCCGAGGCCGCCGGATTCCCGTACACCGTCACCAACTGCGGTGTGCGGACGACGTACGAGGCACCCCCCGAGCGGGCCGTCACCATGAACCAGCACGCCACCGAGGTGATGCTGGAACTGGGCCTGGCGGACCGCCTCGTCGGCACCGCCTACCTCGACGACAAGGTCCTGCCGAAGTACGAGAAGGCGTACGAGTCCGTCCCCGTGCTCGCCGAGGAGTACCCCTCCTACGAGAAGCTCCTCGCCACCGACCCCGACTTCGTCTACGGGGGTTACGCCAGCGCCTTCCTCGCCGGCGACGGCCGCAGCCGCTCCGCGCTCGCCGAGTCCGGCATCGAGAGCCGCCTCAACGTCGAGGGGTGCGCGAAGCGAGCCGTCTCCATGGACGACGTCTACCGCGAGGTGCGCGAGGTCGGCTCGACCTTCGGGGTGCGCGAGCGCGCGGACACGTGGGTGAGCGGCGCGAAGCGGGAGCTGGCCGCCACCGAGCAGAAGACGAAGGGCGGGAAGCCGGCGTCCGTCTTCGTCTACGACAGCGGCGACAAGACGGCGTTCACGCTGGGCGGCCGGGGCATCGGCAACGACATCGTCGAGCGGGCGGGCGGCCGCAACGTCTTCGCCGACCTCGGCAGGTCCTTCGGCGACGCGTCCTGGGAGAAGGTCGTCGAACGCAAGCCGGAGGTCGTCGTGATCCTCGACTACGGCGCCACGAGCGTCGCCCAGAAGAAGAAGCGCCTCCTCGACGACCCGGTCCTGGCGGACGTCCCCGCGATCAGGAACAAGCGGTTCGCGGTGCTTCCCCTGTCGGACGTGGTGACAGGAGTACGAGCCCCGGAGGCGGTGCGAAAGCTGGCGGCCCAGCTGTGAGCACCCCCCAGCGCGTCCGGCGCCTGATCCAGCCCGGGGAAGGCAAAATCCAGCCCGGGGGAGGCAAATTCCAGCCCGTCCGGCGCCTCTTCCAGCCCGGGGGAGGCAAATTCCAGCCCGTCCGGCGTTTGAGGACGAGCCCGAAGGGCGATCGACCGAGCCACAGGGGGCGCCGCCTCCTGATACTGACGGGACTGACCGCAGCCCTAGCGGCAGCGACCGTCGCAGGCCTGGCCCTGGGCTCCGTACCCATCCCCCCGTCCCACGTCCTGGACATCCTGACGGGCCGCGCGGAACCCTCCCCGTTCCGCACCATCGTCCTGGACGTAAGACTCCCCAGAGTCATACTGGGCGCCACCGTAGGAGCCGGACTGGCAGTCATCGGCACCGTCCTGCAGGCCCTCGTCCGCAACCCCCTCGCGGACCCCTTCCTGCTCGGCGTCTCCTCGGGCGCCTCCGTCGGCGCGGTCTCGGCGATCGTCCTCGGCGGCGTCTTCGGCCTGGGCGCGGCTCTCAGCACCGCCGTCACCGTCCCCGCCGCCTCCTTCGCGGGCGCCCTGATCTCCCTGGCCCTCGTCTACGCCCTGGCCAGAAGCGGCGGCGGAGGCTTCGCCACCGGCCGCCTGATCCTCGCCGGGGTCGCCGTCTCGTACATCCTGTCCGCCCTGACCAGCCTCATCCTCGTCACCGCGGACAGCGCCGACCAGCTCAAGGAAGTCCTGTACTGGACGCTCGGCGGGCTCGGCGGCGCCCGCTGGGACATGCTCGCCCTGCCCTGCGCCGTCCTGACCGCCGGCACGCTCCTGCTGGTGGCACTGGCCCGGCCCCTGGACCTGCTGCTCGTCGGCGAGGAGGGCGCCACCGTCCTCGGCCTGGACACCGCCCGTTTCCGCGCCGCCGTCTTCGTCCTCGCCTCGCTCCTGACCGGCGTCCTCGTCGCGTACAGCGGCGCCATCGGGTTCGTCGGCCTGCTGGTGCCGCACGCCGCCCGCATGCTGGTCGGCGCCGCGCACCGGCCGCTGCTGCCGGTGGCGGCGCTCCTGGGCGCGGTGTTCCTGGTCGTCGCGGACCTCGCCGCGCGCACGGTGGCCGCCCCGCAGGACATCCCGGTCGGCGTGCTCACCGCGCTGACGGGCGGCCCGTTCTTCCTGTGGCTGCTGCGCGGGAGCCACCGCCACGAGGGGGTGGCCGCGTGACGCTGCGCGCCGAGGACGTCGGCTACCGCACGCCCGCCGGGGCGCGGCTGCTCGACGGTGTGTGCCTGACCGTCGCCGAGGGCGAGACCGTGGGCGTCGTCGGCCCCAACGGCAGCGGCAAGACGACGCTGCTGCGCTGCGTGTACGGGGCGCTCGCCCCGTCCGAGGGCCGCGTCCTGCTGGACGGCGCCGACCTGGCCGGGCTCGGCGCCAAGGCCCGCGCGCGGCGCATCGCCGCCGTGCCGCAGGACGGGCAGGCGGGCTTCGACCTCACCGTCCGGCAGATCGTCGCCATGGGCCGCTCCCCGCACAAGCGGTTCTGGGAGGGGGACACCGGGCGGGACGAGGAACTGGTGCGGACCGCCCTCGCCCGCGTCGGCGCGGACGCTCTCGCCGAGCGCTCCTTCGCGGGGCTCTCCGGGGGCGAGCGCCAACGCGCGCTGGTGGCCCGGGCCTTGGTGCAGCGGCCCGCCGTCCTGGTCCTCGACGAGCCGACCAACCACCTCGACATCCGCTACCAGCTGGAGATCCTCTCCCTGGTCGGCGCCCTCGGCACGACCAATCTCCTGGCCCTGCACGACCTGAATCTCGCCGCCTACTTCTGCGACCGCCTCTACGTCCTGCGGGCCGGCCGGGTGGCCGCGTCCGGCACCCCCGAACAGGTCCTGACCAGCGAGATGCTCGCCGAGGTGTACGGCGTGACGGCGGAGGTCGCGGTACACCCCGCGACCGGGGCGCCGACGGTCACCTACCTCCCGGCATCCAGGTGATGGACGGAAAACATCCACCATGTGAGATCACATTCCAGGACCCGGACCGGGAATCGATACGATGAGCGCATGGTTTCCCACGACGTGAGCGACAAGATGCCGGGCATGCTGCTCGTGGCGCGTCTGCACGTCGACCTGTGCAGGCTCAGCAGCGCCATCTGTTCGCGCTGACCCCTGCCGCCGTACGGCCAGCGACGGGCCGCGGCGCCCCACCGCGTACGACCGCGCACACCGGTGCACGAGCACGGCCGGACCGCCGCGCGCCCCCTCACCTGAACCTTCCGACAGGAGCCCTCAGCCATGGCCATCGAGGTCCGCATCCCCACCATCCTCCGCAGCTACACCGACGGCGAGAAGGCCGTCCAGGGCAGCGGCGACACCCTCGCCGAGCTCTTCACCGACCTCGACTCGCGGCACGCGGGCATCGCCGAGCGCATCGTCGACGACGGCAAGCTGCGCCGCTTCGTGAACGTGTACCTCAACGACGAGGACGTCCGCTTCCTCGACGGCATCTCCACCAAGCTCGCCGACGGCGACAACGTCACGATCCTGCCGGCCGTCGCCGGCGGCATGGTCTAGGCCCGATCCCGGATGCCTCGCTACGACTCCCCGCTCGCCGCGGTCGGCAACACGCCGCTCGTACGCCTGCCGCGCCTGTCCCCCTCGGACTCCGTCCGCATCTGGGCCAAGCTGGAGGACCGCAACCCGACCGGTTCCGTCAAGGACCGGCCGGCCCTCCACATGGTCGAACAGGCCGAGAAGGACGGCCGGTTGACGCCCGGCTGCACGATCCTGGAGCCGACCTCCGGCAACACCGGCATCTCGCTCGCCATGGCCGCCCGGCTCAAGGGCTACCGCATCGTGTGCGTCATGCCGGAGAACACCTCCCAGGAGCGGCGCGACCTGCTCGCCATGTGGGGCGCCGAGATCATCTCCTCGCCGGCCGCGGGCGGCTCCAACACCGCGGTCCGCGTCGCCAAGGAGCTGGCGGCCGAGCATCCGGACTGGGTCATGCTCTACCAGTACGGCAACCCCGACAACGCCGGCGCCCACTACGCCACCACGGGCCCGGAGATCTACGCCGACCTGCCCTCCATCACCCACTTCGTGGCGGGCCTCGGCACCACCGGCACCCTCATGGGCGTCGGCCGCTACCTGCGCGAGCAGAAGCCCGACATCAAGATCGTCGCCGCCGAACCGCGCTACGACGACCTCGTCTACGGCCTGCGCAACCTCGACGAGGGCTTCGTCCCCGAGCTGTACGACGCCTCCGTGCTGACCACCCGCTTCTCCGTCGGCTCCGCCGACGCGGTGACGCGCACCCGCGAACTCCTCCAGCAGGAGGGCATCTTCGCGGGCGTCTCCACGGGCGCCGCGCTGCACGCGGCGATCGGCGTCGGAAAGAAGGCCGTCAAGGCCAAGGAGAGCGCCGACATCGTCTTCGTCGTCGCCGACGGCGGCTGGAAGTACCTCTCGACGGGCGTCTACACCGCCCCGACCACCGAGGCGGCCATCGAGACGCTGCACGGCCAGCTCTGGGCCTGACCCGCAGCCGCCGAAGGGACCGGGCCGGCTCCTCCCCGCCTGCGAGGAGTGGGCCCCGGGGCGAAAGCCCCGGGCGGAGGGGATGGCGGCTCAGTCCGCCAGATACCGCACCTGGTCCCACAGGACCGGGTCCACCACCCCGGCCCGGCGCCGGAACTCCCACAGCGGCACGTCCCGCAGCTCGTCGGTCTCCAGGAAGCTGGCCCGCCCCTCCGCGTCGCCCACCGAACCCGGCGGCAGCGGGATCACCCCCGCCCGCTCCTCGTGGAACTTGCTGGTGATCTTCGCGACGCGCGCCCGCTCCCCGCGCACCGAGAGGACCAGGCACGGCCGGTCCTTCCCGCCGGGCCCGTCCTCATAGGGCACCCGCGCCCACCAGATCTCCGCGGGCCGCGGCGCGGGCAGCCGCCGCCGGGGCCCCCGGGGCGGCCGCGAGGGCCCGGAGGGACGGGTGCTCGACCGCCGGGGGCCCCGGCCCCAGCCGTCGACCAGCGCGACGACGAGGGCGAGCACCACCACGGCGGCCAGCGCGAGCCACCAGGACGTGTCCATGGGCACGACCGTACCGGCGCACCCGCCCGCACGCCCACCACTCCCCCCGCCCCAAGCGCCACCCGAACCGGTGACACCGCAGGTGAGTTCCCCCACAACGCCCCGCGACGGAGGAGCGACCCGACCTTTCGCGCCTTACGCTCGACGGACCGCACACCCACCCCCCAGCTCTTTCGCCAGCGCGGAGGTTCCAGCTTCATGAAGCTCACCGTCGTCGGCTGCTCGGGGTCGTTTCCGTCCGCGGAGTCGGCCTGCTCGAGCTACCTCGTAGAGGCCGACGGCTTCCGGTTGCTGCTCGACATGGGCAATGGCGCCCTGGGCGAGCTGCAGCGCCACATCGGTCTGTACGACCTCGACGCGATCTTCCTCAGCCACCTGCACGCCGATCACTGCATCGACATGTGCGCGTACTTCGTGGCGCGCTACTACCGGCACGACGGCGGCCGCTGCGCCCCCCTGCCGGTCTACGGCCCCGAGGGCACCGAACAGCGTCTGACCACCGCGTACGCCGACACGCCCTCGGCCTCCTCGATGAGCGAGGTCTTCGACTTCCACACGGTCAAACCGGCCTCCTTCGACATCGGCCCGTTCGCCGTGCGCACCGAGAGGGTGCGCCACCCCGTGGAGGCGTACGCCATCCGCGTCGAGCACGGGGGCAGGTCCCTCACGTACTCGGGGGACACGGGCAGCTGCGAGAGCCTGGACGAACTCGCCCTCGGCACGGACCTGTTCCTGTGCGAGGCGGCCTTCACCCACGGCAAGGAGGACATCCCCGACCTGCACCTCAACGGCCGCGAGGCGGGCGAGTGCGCGCAGCGGGCCGGCGCGGGAAAGCTGCTGCTCACCCACATCCCGCCGTGGACGGACCCCCGGGTGAACCTCGCGGACGCCCGCGCGGTGTACGACGGCCCGACGGAGCTCGCGGCACCCGGAGCGACGTACGAGGTGTGACCCCGCGCCCGCGCCCGGCTCTTTCTTCGCGCCGCACGCACGGCGAAGGCCCCGGAACCGTCCTGGTCCCGGGGCCTTCGCGTGAGCGGGGTGAGGCCTACGCCTTGGTGAGGTCCTCGACCTCCTCCTCGGGCTCACGGCCCGGGGTCGGCAGGTCGAACCGCTGGATCGCGAAGCGGAACACGACGTAGTACACGGCCGCGAAGACCAGGCCGATGGGGATGATCAGCCACGGCTTCTCGGCGAACTTCCAGTTCAGGACGTAGTCGATCGCGCCGGCCGAGAAGGTGAAGCCGTGGTGCACGCCGAGCGCCCAGGTCACCGCCATGGCGAGGGCCGTCAGCAGCGCGTGGACCACGTACAGCACCGGGGCGATGAACATGAACGCGAACTCGATCGGCTCCGTGATGCCGGTGACGAACGAGGTCAGCGCCAGCGACATCATCATGCCGCCGACCACCTTGCGGCGCTCGGGGCGGGCCGTGTGGGTGATGGCGAGCGCCACCGCGGGCAGCGCGAACATCATGATCGGGAAGAAGCCCGACATGAACTGGCCGGCCGTCGGGTCGCCGTGCATGAAGCGCTGGATGTCGCCGTGCCAGACGGCGCCCGCGGAGTCGGTGAAGGAGCCGATCTCCTGCCAGGCGACGGTGTTCACGAACTGGTGCATGCCGACGGGCAGCAGGGCGCGGTTGACCACGCCGAAGATGCCGGCGCCGACCGAGCCGAGACCGGTCATCCACTCACCGAAGTTGGTGATGGCGTCGCCGACCGGGCCCCAGGCCAGACCGAAGAGCACGCCCATCGCGGTGCCGATGAACGCCATGATGATGGGCACGAGGCGGCGGCCGTTGAAGAAGCCGAGCCAGTCCACCAGCTTGGTGCGGTGGAACCGCTGCCACACGACGGCGGAGATCAGGCCCATGACGATGCCGCCGAGGACCTTCGGGTCGTTGTAGGTCGCGGGTATGTCCGCGCCCTTCTGGATCTTCAACTCGGTGACCGGGAACGCGGTCAGCACGTTCTTGTAGACCAGGAAGCCGACCAGCGCGGCGAGCGCGGTGGAGCCGTCCGCCTTCTTGGCGAAGCCGATCGCGACACCGATGCAGAACAGCAGCGGCATGTTCGCGAAGACGGCGTCTCCCGCCGTGGCGAAGACCGTGGCGACCTTGCCCCAGCCCAGCCCGTCGGCGCCGAACACGTCCGGCTGGCCCAGGCGGAGCAGGATGCCCGCCGCAGGGAGCACCGCGATCGGCAGCTGCAGGCTGCGCCCGACTTTCTGCAGGCCCTGGAACAGGCCGGAGCCCCGCTTCTTCGCGGGCGCCGCCTTGGCGGTGGCCGTACTCATGTCTTCCTCCATGTGCGGGCGCTGTCGGGGACAGTTGGGGGTGGACAGCACCCAGGTGGTCTACACCACTCACTGGTGTAGACCTGTTGTAGCACGGTGAAGGTGACGTAAGGAACCCGTGATTCCTGTGGGCTCGGCCATATCCGGACAGGGCGGACCAAAGGCCCTCGGACGGCACGGTCCAAGGGCCTCAAACGGAGGGAGAACAGAGGCTACCCGCAGCGCGCGACTAGGCCTTCGTCTGCTCCCGGTCCAGCGCCTCCGCCTCCTCTTCCGGCTCCCGCCCCGGGGTCGCCAGATCGAACTTCGTGATGACGAAGCGGAACACGAAGTAGTACACGACACCGAAGCCCAGGCCGATCAACAGGATCAGCCACGGTCTCGTCGCCAGACTCCAGTTGATCACGTAGTCGATCAGCCCCGCCGAGAAGCTGAAACCGTCCTTCACGCCGAGCCCCCACGTCACCGCCATCGAGACCCCCGTGAGCACCGCGTGCAGCACGTACAGCAGCGGCGCGATGAACAGGAACGAGTACTCGATCGGCTCGGTGATGCCCGTGACGAACGACGTCAGACCGACCGACAGCATCATGCCGCCCACCACCTTGCGCCGCTCCGGCCGCGCGCAGTGCGTGATCGCCAGGGCCGCCGCCGGCAGCGCGAACATCATGATCGGGAAGAACCCCGAGGTGAACTGGCCCGCCGTCGGGTCCCCGGCCAGGAACCGGTTGATGTCCCCGTGCACCATCGTGCCGTCCGGCTTGGTGTAGTCGCCGAACTGGAACCACACGAAGGTGTTCAGGAACTGGTGCAGGCCCACCGTCAGCAGCGCGCGGTTCGCCACCCCGAAGATCCCCGAACCCAGCCAGCCCAGATCCACCAGCCACTTCGAGAAGCTGGTCAGCGCGTCACCGACCGGCGGCCAGATCCACACGCACAGCCCCGCGAAGAGCAGCCCGACGAAGGCCATGATGATCGGCACGAGCCGGCGGCCGTTGAAGAAGCCCAGCCAGTCCACCAGCTTCACCCGGTGGTAGCGCTGCCAGAACCACGCGGCGAGCAGCCCCATCACGATGCCGCCGAACACCCCCGGATTCTGGTACGCGGCCTGCGCGACCCGCCCGTCCTCCGCCACGCAGACCCCGCTCCACATCCCCGCCGCCCCGAACGTCGTGTCCGCCGGGCAGTCCTCGGGGAAGGCGCGCAGCACCGCGTAGTAGACGAGGAAACCGGCGACCGCCGCGAGCGCCGTCGAACCGTCCGCCTTCTTCGCCATGCCGATCGCGACCCCGACGCAGAACAGCAGCGGCAGCCCGAGCGAGGAGTCGAGCAGCGAGCCGCCCGCCGCCGCGAACACCTTGGCCACGCTCGTCCAGCCGAGGCCCTCGTCACCGAAGACGTCCGGCTGGCCGAGCCGGTTGAGGATGCCGGCCGCCGGGAGCACCGCGATGGGCAGCTGAAGGCTGCGGCCCATCTTCTGCAACCCCTGGAACAGGCCGTTCCACCACTTCTTCCGCGGCACCGCGGCGGCGTCGGAACTCATCGGCGTCCTCCCGGAACAGGCCAGGTTTGGCGGTCGTTGAAAACTGGTGTAGACCAGTTGGGAACGGGTGGAGAGCGCCGCCTCGACGCCACTCGACGCGGACGACACCTGGACCGTCATCCTCGGGCACCCACACCGTGACCGCCCGCGAAGATGGTCCAACCGTGCGTTAACGTGACACAGCGGACCTACGGCGTACGCACCTCCGACGTACGGAGGCCGCGTCCTTTGGAACCAGGGAGAAACACATGGCCACCAAGGCTGAGAAGATCGTCGCCGGGCTCGGCGGCATCGACAACATCGAAGAGGTCGAGGGCTGCATCACCCGCCTGCGCACCGAGGTCCACGACGCCGGCCTCGTCGACGACGCCGCCCTGAAGGCCGCCGGCGCCCACGGCGTCGTCAAGATGGGCACCGCGATCCAGGTCGTCATCGGCACCGACGCCGACCCGATCGCCGCCGACATCGAAGACATGATGTGAGCACCTGAACCCCGCGTTCACGCCCGAGGGGCCCTTCCCCGGCCGGAGAAGGGCCCCTCGCCCATGTCCCGATAGGCTCGCCCCCATGTCCTCTACGCCCCGCATCGACGGCCGCACCCCCGCACAACTCCGCCCCATCACCATCGAACGCGGCTGGAGCAAGCACGCCGAGGGTTCCGTCCTCATCTCCTTCGGCGACACCAAGGTCTTCTGCACCGCCTCCGTGACCGAAGGCGTCCCGCGCTGGCGCAAGGGCAGCGGCGAAGGCTGGGTCACCGCCGAATACTCGATGCTGCCCCGCTCCACCAACACCCGCGGCGACCGCGAAGCCGTCCGCGGCAAGATCGGCGGCCGCACCCACGAGATCAGCCGCCTCATCGGCCGCTCGCTGCGCGCCGTCATCGACTACAAGTCGCTCGGCGAGAACACCATCGTCCTGGACTGCGACGTCCTCCAGGCCGACGGCGGCACCCGCACCGCCGCCATCACCGGCGCCTACGTGGCCCTGGCCGACGCCGTCGCCTGGGCCCAGGGCAAGAAGCTCATCAAGGCCGGCCGCAAGCCCCTCACCGACACCGTCTCCGCCGTCTCCGTCGGCATCGTCGGCGGCGTACCGCTCCTCGACCTCTGCTACGAGGAGGACGTGAAGGCCGACACCGACATGAACGTCGTCTGCACCGGCGACGGCCGCTTCGTCGAGGTCCAGGGCACCGCCGAGGCCGAGCCCTTCGACCGCAAGGAGCTCAACGCCCTCCTCGACCTCGCCCTCGGCGGCTGCGAGGACCTCGCCGCCTTCCAGCGCGAGGCACTGGCCGCCACCCGCTGACCACGTACGGCGGGCGAGCAACCAACGACCCCCTGCCGGGCGTTGTAACAAGTACGGGCGCGCGGGCGAAGCCGGGCGCCCGTACGCACACGGGGAGGGACCCAACCATGGCCGCGCGCCACCGCCGTATCGCCACCGCTGTCGCCACAGCCCTGATCGCCGTACCGGCCGGCATCGGCCTCGTCGGCTGCGACGCCGTCTCCAAGGCCCTGGACTGCGTCCAGACCGCGGACACCATCGCCGACAGCGTCACCGACCTCCAGCAGGCCGTCGAGAACGCCGGTGACAACCCCGCCGAGGCCGACCGGGCGCTCGACGACATCGGCAAGAACCTCGACAAGATCAGCGACAAGACCGACGACACCGACGTCGACAAGGCCGTCGACGACCTCGACCGGGCCGTCGCCAACGTCCGCGACGCCATCGAGAAGGGCGACAGCACGCCCGACGTCACCCCCGTCACCGACGCGGCGGGCGAACTCACCAAGGTCTGCACGCCGTAGCGGCGGCCGACGCGGGGCGCTGGATACTGGGGGCATGACCCGCCTCATCCTCGCCACCCGCAACACCGGCAAGATCACGGAACTCCGGGCGATCCTCGCCGACGCAGGCCTCACCCACGAGCTCGTCGGCGCGGACGCCTACCCGCAGATCCCCGACGTCAAGGAGACCGGCGTCACCTTCGCCGAGAACGCCCTCCTCAAGGCCCACGCCCTCGCCCGCGCCACCGGGCTGCCCGCCGTCGCCGACGACTCCGGCCTGTGCGTCGACGTCCTCGGCGGCGCCCCCGGCATCTTCTCCGCCCGCTGGGCGGGCCGCCACGGCGACGACCGGGCGAACCTGGACCTGCTCCTCGCCCAGCTCGGCGACATCTCCGCCGAACACCGCGGCGCCCACTTCGCCTGCGCGGCGGCCCTCGCGCTCCCCGACGGCACGGAACGCGTGGTCGAGGGCCGCCTGCGCGGCACCCTGCGCACGACTCCCGCCGGCACCGGCGGCTTCGGCTACGACCCGATCCTCCAGCCGGAGGGAGAACCGCGCACGTGCGCGGAGCTGACGGCGGACGAGAAGAACGCGATCAGCCATCGCGGCAAGGCGTTCCGGGGGCTGGTGCCGGCGGTGCGGGAGTTGTTGGGCTGAGGCATGGTGAAGGGCGCGACGTAAAACGGTCGCGCCCTTCGCTACGTGGGCCCGGTGGGACTCGAACCCACGACACACCGGACCTAAACCGGCGCCCTCTGGCCAGCTGGGGTACGGACCCGCCGGGTCACTCTACTGCGTCGTCCGGCGACGGTTCGAGAAGGTTCTGGTCTGGCTGTGGCAGGAAGGGCACAGGTATCGCAGGTTCTCCCGGCGGTTGTCCAGGCGGTCGCCGTTGATGTGGTCGATCTCCAGAACGAGGCGCTTCCCCTGCCAGACCTCACCTGATCCGCATGCTCCGCACACACGTGGCGTCCCGACCTCGTCGAGAGCCCGGCGCAGCAGGACGGTCCGCGTGCGGCACGCGTCCGAATCGAGCAGGACCAAAACCTCGGCCGCACTTTTGCGGTTGGCCCCGGGACGACCGGCGTTGTGTCCTTGCCCCACGAAGTGGGCGGTGGAGAGCCCGTACGCCTCGATGCTCCGCAGGGCCCTCGCACGCCCGGCCCCACCGAACGGTGGAAGGCCCAGGGCTCGTAGCACTGCGGCCAGACTGCGGGATTCGGCGACAGCACGCGCGAGTGCCTCGCGCGGAATGAGAGCTGTGGCTTTGCCGCGCTGCGGAGCGAAGTGACCTGTATCGATGCCGAATTGCTCGAGCTTCTTCCTCACGTGCCAGTACGGGCCGTCCTCCGGCGGTATGCCCATGTGCACGAACATGCCCCGGATGCTGAAGGAACGGGCAGCGGCGTCCGCGAGAATCTCCTTCGAGTAGGAGCGAGACGGACGAGAAGGCAGAGACTCCTCACGGAAATGGGACGTGTCGATTCCGTAATGCCGAAGACGGTCACGCAGATACCGGCGCGGACCCGCCCCCATCGGCATCCCCAGTCGGCGCATCATGTCCACCAGACTGGTGCACGTGGGGCTTAAGCGGGCCAGAGTCTCGCGCGGGTACTTGATCCCGCTCATACCGTCCTCCGCTTGCGGCCCCGGTACGTGTCCGTCACGGCGTGGCAGTTGGGGCACATGAGGCGAAGGTTCTCGGGACGATTGTCCCACCAGTCCCCGTTGATGTGATCGACTTCGAGCCGAAGTGGCTTGCCGTTCCATTCAGTCCCGGTACCGCACTCCGCGCATTCCTCGGGCACTCCTCTCCGCAACAAGGCTCGGCGCAGGCGCGTGCCAGGAGTCCGACCCGCGTCCGGGGATCTCAGGGTGAGCACGGGCCCCAGTGATCCCTTGGGGCCGCCGCGTGGGGCGGCGAAGTGCGTGGTGTCGAGGCCGAGAGCGGTGATCCGGCGGCTGATGTGCGCATGATTGCCACCCACATTGCTGATGCCCAAGCGGCGAACCACCTCCTTGACGCTGGTGGACTGCGCCACAGCCGCACGGAGCCGCTGCTCGGTGTGCCGCACCCCCGGCCGAGGGAAGTGCGACGTGTCGATCCCCTCCGAGGCCATCTTCCGCCGCAGGTAGGAGCGACTGCCGGACGTCGGCTCACCCCCGCACCACCGCACCGCCTCATCCCACGTACGCGTCTCCCGCGCCGCCTCCTCCAGCAGATCCCGGGTGTAGCGCACCGCCATGTCGTCCCCTCCGTCCCGGCCACGCGTTCGCAGCCCCGCACGGAGTAACGAACCGTTGATCGGACCGTCACGCCCGATATGCGGAACGGCCCGCCCCACTTGTGCGTGTGGGGCGGGCCGTGGTGCGGTGCGGGGGAGGGGGGTCAGAAGCGGGGGGTCGGGGACTGGGCCTCGACCAGTTCCGCCGCCTCCTCCTTCGTCTCCACCGACGGCGGGGAGCCGGAGAGCGGCTTCTGCGCGGTCTCCTTCATGCAGGCCACCGCGATGACGCCCACGACCGCCGCCGCCATGGAGTAGTACGCCGGGACCATGTCCGTCCCCGTGACGCCGATCAGGGAGGTGATCACCAGGGGCGCCGTGCCGCCGAAGAGGGAGGCGGAGATGTTGTAGCCGACGGAGAGGGAGCCGTAGCGGACCGAGGTGGGGAAGAGGGCCGGGAGCGTCGCCGACATCGTGCCGAGGAGGCAGACCAGGGAGAGGCCGAGCAGCAGCATGCCGGCGGAGACCGCGAGCAGGCTGCCCTGCTTGATCAGGAGGAAGGACGGCAGGGACAGGAAGAGGAAGCCCAGCATGCCCGCCATCAGCAGCGGCTTGCGGCCGAAGCGGTCGGAGAGCCGGCCCACCCGGCTGATGACCAGCATCAGGACGATCATCGTGCCGATGAGGATCAGCAGCCCGTGCGAGTCGTCGTAACCGAGTTCGTCGGAGAGGTAGGTCGGCATGTACGACAGCAGCATGTAGTCGGTGATGTTGTACGCGCCGACGAGCGCGACGCACAGGATCAGCGTCCGCCAGTACTGGCGGAAGATCTTCGCGAGGTCGCCCTTGGCGGTGCTCTCCACGGTCGAGGCGCCTTCGGGCGCCGCGTGGGAGGTGGCGTCCTCCATCTTCTGGAACGCCGGCGTCTCGTCCAGCTTGAGCCGCAGGTAGAGGCCGACGAGGCCGAGCGGGCCCGCGACGAGGAACGGCAGGCGCCAGCCCCAGGAGTCCATGGTGTCCGCGCCGAGGGCGGTGTTGAGTATGAGGACGAGACCGGCCGCGCCCGTGTACCCGGCGAGGGTGCCGAGCTCCAGGAAGCTGCCGAAGTAGCCGCGCCGCTTGTCGGGGGCGTACTCGGCGATGAAGGTGGAGGCGCCGCCGTACTCGCCGCCCGTGGAGAAGCCCTGGACCAGGCGGAAGAAGATCAGCAGGACGGGGGCCCAGAAGCCGATGGTGGCGTAGGACGGGATCAGGCCGATGGCGAGCGTGCCGACCGCCATCATGATCATCGTCAGGGCGAGGACCTTCTTGCGGCCGATCTTGTCGCCCATGGGCCCGAAGACCATGCCTCCGATGGGGCGCACGAGGAAGGACACCGCGAAGGTCGCGAAGGAGGAGACCAGCTGGACCGTGTCGTTCCCGGACGGGAAGAAGACGTGGCCGATGGTGACGGCCAGGTAGCTGTAGATGCCGAAGTCGAACCACTCCATGGCGTTGCCGAGCGAGGCGGCCTTCACCGCGCGCTTGACCGCCGCCTCGTCGGTGACCGTGATGTCGGTGCGGCGCAGCGGCGGGTTCCTGCGCCGTCTGACGGCGCGGAACAGCGTGCGGTGGCGTTTGACCGCCTCGGCATCGGCCTCGGTCACTTCGTGGGCCGCCATGGAGTGGTTCCTTTCGTTCTGCCTTGGGACGCTCCCCCCGGGCTCACCTGCTCGGGACATCACCGGCGCAAACGAAAGCCCCCGGCGAGGGGGGCTTTGTCACAGCTGCGGGCGCCCGGGGCGCCGGGCGGTCAGACGCCCAGGTCCCGGATGATCTTGGCGACGTGGCCGGTCGCCTTGACGTTGTAGAAGGCGTGCTCGACCTTGCCCTGTTCGTCGACGACGACGGTGGAGCGGATGACGCCGGTCACCGTCTTGCCGTACAGCTTCTTCTCGCCGAAGGCGCCGTAGGCCTCCAGGGTCTCCTTGGACGGGTCGCCGACCAGGGTGACCTTGAGGTTCTCCTGCTCGCGGAACTTGGCGAGCTTCTCCGGCTTGTCGGGCGACACGCCGATGACGTCGTAGCCGGCGGCGGCCAGGGCGTCGAGGTTGTCGGTGAAGTCGCAGGCCTGCTTGGTGCAGCCGGGGGTCAGGGCGGCCGGGTAGAAGTAGACGATGACCTTGCGGCCCTTGTGGTCGGCCAGCGAGACGTCCTTGCCGTCGGCGTCGGGCAGGGTGAACGCGGGGGCGGTGTCGCCGGGCTGCAGTCGCTCGCTCATCTTCGGTCTCCTCGCGGGGTGGCTCGCACAAAAGGTGCTTCGCGCGAAACGTGTTTCGCGCGAAAGGTGTGGTGACGGAGTCGAGCGTAATAGGGGTGCCGTGGGGTGCGGCGCGCGTGAAGCTGACAGACTGTGGTCACAGTTACGTCCACACAATCGATACGACCTGGAGGCAGCGCGGTGTCGGATGCCAGGACCCCTGCGCAGATCGAGGCGGACATCAAGCGCCGGCGCGACCAGCTTGCCGAGACGCTCGACGAGATCGGGGTGCGCGTCCACCCCAAGACGATCGTCGGCGACGCGAAGGCGAAGGTCGTCTCCGGCGTGGACCACTCGCTGGGACGGGCGTACGTCGGGGCGAACCGATTCGTCTCGGACGTGAAGGGCCGTTTCGTCGGGGTGGACGGTTCGCCCCGTATCGAGCGGATCGTCCCGGTGGCGCTGGTCGCCGTGGGCGTCGTCGGGCTGCTCGTGGTCGGCTCGCGGCGGCGCGAGCGCTGACCCTCGGGGCCGCGCGGGCGCCGGGGCAGGTAGGTTCGGTGGTGTGAGCGAGAAGACCCACCACGACGACAAGCTGCCCATCCGGATGCTGCACGACCGTGTGCTCGTGCGGCAGGACACCGGCGAGGGCGAGCGCCGCTCCGGCGGCGGCATCCTGATCCCCGCGACGGCGGCCGTGGGCCGGCGGCTCGCCTGGGCCGAGGTGGTCGCCGTCGGGCAGAACGTGCGGACGGTGGGGCCGGGCGACCGGGTCCTGTACGACCCCGAGGACCGCGCCGAGGTCGAGGTGCGGGGCGTGGCGTACATCCTGATGCGCGAGCGCGATCTGCACGCCGTGGCCGCCGACCGTTTCGAGGGCACCGAGGACACGACGGGCCTGTACCTGTAGGCGGGCCCGCCCCGGCCCTGGCGGGCCTGTACCTGTAGGCGTCCCCGCGCCCGGCCCTGGCGGGCCCGCACGCGCCCCCGCCCGCGCGGCGTCCCCGCCGGGACCCTGTTTGCTACCGTGGAACGACCCCGACGAGACGCGCCGTACCGGGTTTCCGCAAAGACGACGCACCCCACCGGACAACGCGCTGAGCGTTTCTCACCGTCGGAGGTGCCGTCATGGCCTGGGTTCTGTTGATCGTCGCCGGTCTGCTCGAAGTGGGCTGGTCGATCGGGATGAAGTTCACCGAGGGGTTCACGCGGCTGTGGCCCAGCCTGTTCACGGGCGCCGGCATCGTCGCGAGCATGGTGTTGCTGTCCTACGCCGCCAAGTCGCTGCCCATCGGTACGGCGTACGGCGTGTGGGTGGGCATCGGCGCGGCCGGTGCGGCGGTGCTCGGCATGGTGGTGCTGGGTGAGCCGGTCACCGCCGCGCGGATCTTCTTCGTCTGTCTGCTGCTGGTGGCCGTGGTCGGCCTGAAGGCGACCTCGGGCCACTGACCCCCGGCCGGCCGGGCGGCCGTCAGCCCTCGGTGAGGCCGCCGATCGCGCCGTCCGTGACGCCCCCGTCGTCGGTGGCGCCCCCGCTGTCGGTGCCGCCGCCCGTGGGCCCGCCCTGGTCGCCGCCGCCGCCGTCGACCGCCCCGCCGTCGGCCGTGCCGCCGTCCGAGCCGGTGCCGCCGTCGCTCTGGTCACCCGTCTGGCCGCCCGTCTGCCCGCCGGGATCCTGGCCGCCGTCGGTGGTGGCGCCGCCGGTGTCCTGCCCGCCGGTGAGGGTACCCCCGTCGGTGGGTCCGCCGTCGGTCGTGCCGCCGCCGGTGTCCGGCCCGCCGGTGGTGGCGCCGCCGGTCGCCGGGTCCTGGGTGCCGCCGGTGGCCGGGTCGGGCGGCACGGGCAGGTCCGCGCCCTGCTCCAGCTCCAGGTCGAAGTCCTTGACCGGCTTGCCCTCCAGGGCGTCCTTGGTGAACTGGGCCCAGATACGGGCCGGGTAGGCGCCGCCGTTGATGCGGGACTCGCCGAGCGCGCCGTAGAGCGGGGTGTGCGCGCCGGTCTCGGGGTTCTGGCCCATGACGGCGACCACCGTCGCGAGGTCGGGGGTGTAGCCGGCGAACCAGGCCGCGGTGTCGTTCTCGGCGGTGCCGGTCTTGCCCGCGGCGGGGCGGCCGGCGCCCTGGGCCGCCGTGCCGGTGCCGCCCTGGACGACGCTCTGCAGGATGGAGGTGGTGGTGTCGGCGGCCTCGCGGGTCACGGCGCGCTCGGTCCTCTGCTCCGGCAGCTCCACCTCCTCGCCGTTCCTGGTGATCTTCTCGACGAGCGTGTACGTGCCGTGCTCGCCGTGGTTGGCGAGGGTCGCGTAGGCCTCGGCCATGTCGAGGACGCTCGCGGTGGAGGGGCCGAGCGCGATGGAGGGGGAGGCGGTCAGGTCGGGGGTGGACGCCGGGACGCCGAGGGCGACCGCGGTGTCCTTGACCTTGTCCGAGCCGACGTCGACGGCCATCTGGGCGTACACCGAGTTCACGGACTTGTCGGTGGCCTCGCGGACGGTGGTGTCGCCGTAGGAGACCTGGTCCTCGTTCTCGGGGGCGTACGTCCCGCCGCTCCAGCCCTGCACGGGGCGCTTGTTGGTGCCGTCGTAGACGGTGTTGGGGGTGATGGGGCGGCCGTCCTGGGTGACGGAGCCGTTCTCGACCGCCGAGGTGAACACGAACGGCTTGAAGGTGGAGCCGACCTGGTAGTCGCGGCGGGTGGCGTTGTTGACGTACTGCTTGGTGTAGTCGATGCCGCCGTACATCGCGACGACCTTGCCGGTGGCCGGGTCGATGGAGGCGCCGCCCGCGCGGACGTTGCGGTCCGCCTTGCGGGCGTCCTTGTCGACCTTGGACATCACCTGGTCGTCGACGGCCTTCTTGAAGGCGTCCTGGCGGTCCTTCTGCAGGGTCGTGGTGATGCGGTAGCCGCCCTTGGCGAGCGTCTCCTCGTCGATGATCTTGTTGGTGGCGAGGTAGTCCTCGACGGCCTTGACGACATAGCCGCGCTGCCCGGACAGGCCGGCCGCGCCCTTGGCCTCGTCGGGCATCGGGAACTTGGCCCGCGCCCGCTCCGACGCGGCCAGCCAGCCCTCCTTGACCATGCCGTCCAGGACGTAGTTCCAGCGGCCGGCGGCGCGCTGCTTGTTCTCGGGGTGGGTGGCGACGTCGTAGGCGTTGGGGGAGTTGAGCAGGGTCGCGAGGTAGGCGCCCTCGGCGGTGCTCAGCTCCTTGACGTTCTTGCCGTAGTAGGCCTGGGCGGCGGCCTGGACGCCGTACGCGTTGCGGCCGAAGTAGCTGGTGTTCAGGTAACCGGAGAGGATCTCGTCCTTGCTGACCTCGCGGTCCAGCTTGATGGAGATGAAGAACTCCTTCACCTTGCGCGAGACCGTCTGCTCCTGGCCCAGGTAGTAGTTCTTCACGTACTGCTGGGTGATCGTGGAGCCGGACTGCTTGCCCTTGCCGGTGACGGTGTTCCAGGCCGCGCGGATCATCGCCTTGGGGTCGACCGCGGACTCGCCGTAGAAGTCGCGGTCCTCGGCGGCGAGCACGGCGCGCTGGACGTGCAGCGGGATCTGCTTGAGCGGCACCTTCTCGCGGTTCACCTCGCCGTCGCGGGCGATCTCGGTGCCGTCGGCGTACAGGTAGACGTTGCTCTGCTTGGTCGCCGCGGCGTTCGCCGAGGGGATGTCGACCAGCGTGTAGCCCGTCATGAAGGCGCCCACGCCGAGCAGGATCAGCAGCAGGAGGCCGCCGAGGACCATGCGCCAGGTCGGGAAGATCCGCCGCCAGCCCTTGCGCTTGGGACGCCTCGGCTTCTTGGCCTTGCCGGTGCCGGCGGGCTCGCCACCCGCCCCGGCGGCGTCCTGCTGCTGCGGCTCGTCGCTCATGTCTCGCGGAACTCCTGATCAGCGTCATACATCCGATAAGCCTCGTAAGGCCCCATTGCACACCTTCGCCGCACGCGTCGGGCGCCAGGCACGCGCCGCGGGGCGAAAATGCCTGGCGCGAGCGCTCCCGACCACACTACGATCCTGCGCTTCGGTCCGATCAGGGGCGAGGCCCACGGTGAGAGGGATGCGTGTGCGTACAGGACGGTTCCGTTTGTACGCGGCCGTCGCCCTGGGAGGCTTCCGCCGCTACGCCACGTATCGGATCGCGACGGCGGCCGGGGTGTTCACCAACACCGTCTTCGGGCTGATCCTCGCCTACACCTACGTCGCGCTCTGGGACGAGCGGCCCGGGCTCGGCGGCTACGACCAGGCGCAGGCCGTCACGTTCGTCTGGCTCGGGCAGGCGCTGCTCACCGTCATGGCGCTGATGGGCGGCGGCGTCGAGGGCGAACTGATCGAGCGGATCCGCACCGGGGACATCGCCGTCGACCTGTACCGGCCGGCGGACCTCCAGGCGTGGTGGCTGGCGAGCGACCTGGGTCGGGCGCTGTTCCAGCTGCTCGGGCGCGGCGTCGTGCCGATGATGATCGGCGCGCTCGTCTTCGACCTGGCGCTGCCGGCCGACCCGCTGCGCTGGCTCGCGTTCCTCCTGGCGGTGGTGCTGGGCGCGCTGGTCAGCTTCGCGCTGCGCTTCCTGGTGGCGCTCTCCGCCTTCTGGCTGATGGACGGGGCGGGCAGCTCGCAGGTGGCGATGCTGGCGGGCACCTTCTTCTCCGGGATGCTGCTGCCGCTGAACGTCTTTCCCGGTGCCCTCGGCGAGCTGGCCCGCGCGCTGCCCTGGTCGGCGCTGCTCCAGGTGCCCGCCGATGTGTTCCTCGGCCGGTCCGCGGGCCTCGGCCTGCTGCGGACGTACGCCTTCCAGCTCGGCTGGGCCGCGGCGCTGCTGACGGCCGGCCGGCTGCTCCAGGCGGCGGCGACGCGCCGGGTGGTGGTCCAGGGTGGCTGAGCCGGGCGGAGTGCGACGGCGGTGGGCGCAGGCGCGCTCGGGGCTGCGCGCCTACCGGCTGATCTCCGCCATGTGGATCCGTTCCCTCATGGCCTACCGTCTGTCCTTCGCCCTGACGGCGCTCGGCAACTTCGCGGTGACCGGGTTCGACTTCGCGGCGATTGTGCTGATGTTCTCCCGGGTGGACCGGCTCGGCGGCTACTCGCTCGCCGAGATCGCCCTCCTGTACGGGACCTCGTGCACCGCGTTCGGACTCGCCGACCTGTCCCTCGGGTCCATGGACCGCCTGGGCAGGCGGGTGCGCGACGGCACGCTCGACACGCTCCTCGTGCGGCCCGCGCCGGTCCTCGCGCAGGTCGCCGCCGACCGGTTCGGGCTGCACCGGCTCGGGCGGCTGGCGCAGGGCGCGCTCGTCCTCACGTACGCGCTGGTGGTCCTGGACATCGACTGGACCCCGATGAAGGTGGTGCTGGTGCCGGTGACGCTGCTCAGCGGGGCGGGGATCTTCGGGGCCGTGTTCATGGCGGGCGCGGCCTTCCAGTTCGTGGCGCGGGACGCGGCGGAGGTGCAGAACGCCTTCACCTACGGCGGTACGACGCTGCTGCAGTACCCGCCGTCGGTCTTCGCCAAGGACCTGGTGCGCGGCGTCACCTTCGTCCTGCCGCTCGCCTTCGTGAACTGGCTGCCCGCCCTGTACATCCTGGACCGGCCCTACCCGCTCGACCTGCCCGGGTGGACGGCCTTCGCGCCGCCGCTGGTGGCCGTCGCCTGCCTCGCCCTCGCCGGACTCGCCTGGCGCACCGGCCTTCGTTCGTACCGCAGCACAGGGAGCTGAACTTCCGTGGAACCGGACCTCATTGAGCTGGACGGCGTCGAGAAGGTCTTCGACGTGTCCAAGAAGACGGGCTTCCTGCGGCGCGAGCGGCGCGAGGTGCGGGCCGTCGACGGGATCTCCTTCACCGTGCCGCGCGGCGAGGTGGTCGGCTACATCGGGCCGAACGGCGCGGGCAAGTCGACGACGATCAAGATGCTGACGGGCATCCTCACGCCGAGCGCGGGCCGGCTGCGGGTCGCCGGCATCGACCCCTCCCGGGAGCGGACCCGCCTCGCGCACCGCATCGGTGTCGTCTTCGGCCAGCGCACCACGCTCTGGTGGGACCTGCCGCTGATCGACTCCTACCGCCTGATGCACCGCATGTACCGCATCCCCGACGCCCGTTACCGGGAGAACCTCGACCGATGCGTCGAACTCCTGGAACTGGCCGCCCTGTTGGACGTGCCCGTGCGTCAACTCTCCCTCGGGCAGCGGATGCGCGGCGACATCGCGGCGGCACTCCTGCACGACCCCGAGGTGCTCTACCTGGACGAGCCGGCGATCGGCCTGGACGTCATCAGCAAGGCGAAGGTGCGGGGCTTTCTGCGCGACCTGAACACGCGGTCGGGTACGACGGTCCTGCTCACCACGCACGACCTGACCGACATCGAGCAACTGTGCGGACGCGTCATGGTCATCGACCACGGGCGCCTGATGTACGACGGTCCGCTCGCCGGCCTGCACGAGGTGGGGGAGAGCGAGCGCACCCTCGTCGTGGACCTGGAGCGCGAACTGCCGCCCGTCGAGGTCGAGTCGGCGCGCGTGGTGAAAATCGAGGGCCCGCGCCAGTGGCTCGCCTTCCCCGCCGCCCGGTCGGCTGCTCCGCTCGTCGCTCAGATCGCGGCGCGCTATCCGCTGGCCGATCTGTCCGTGCGGGAGCCGGACATCGAGACGGTCATCGCCAGGATGTACGCGGACAGGAGGACCTCGTAGGGTGCCCCACGCGTCTCGTAGGCTGCCCCCATGAGTGAAGAACTCCCCGATCTGCGGGCCTCCGACGCCGACCGCGAGCGGGTCGCCGAACTGCTGCGGGACGCGATGGCCGAGGGCCGCCTCGACATGGCGGAATTCGAGGAGCGCCTCGACGCGGCGTACCGGGCCCGTACGTACGGCGAGTTGGCGCCGCTCACCCGCGACCTGCCGGCGCACGGCGCCCGGGTGTCCATGGTGAAGCGGCCCGGGGGCGAGGACGCGGCCGCCGTCGACTGGGCGGCGCGGATGGTGGCGGGCCCGCCCACCTCGACCGGCGGCTTCGCCTTCTGGAGCGGCTTCGGCCGCAGGGGTGGCTGGACGGTCGGGCGGCGCTTCACCGCGTTCGCCATGTGGGGCGGCGGCGAGATCGACCTGCGCGAGGCCCGCTTCGCCGAGCGCGAAGTGGAGATCCGCTGCTTCACGATCATGGGCGGGATCCAGGTCACCGTGCCGCCGGAGCTGAACGTCGTGGTCAAGGGCATCGGCGTCATGGGCGGCTTCGACGACCGGGCGACCGGCGTGGGCACCCCGGGCTCGCCCCGCGTGGTGGTCACGGGCTTCGCCCTGATGGGCGGCGTCGGCGTCGAACGCAAGCTGCGCAAGGCCGAGAAGCTGCGGCTGAAGGAGCAGCGGCGCCGCGAGGAGCTGGAGGGCGAGCAGCGCGGGCGGCGCGATTGAGCGCGGTTGCGCGCGGCGGCGGGCGGTCGCGCGCCGGGGGCGTGGCGACAAATCGCCCCCTGTTACACACCTGTGCCCATTCGTCCTGCAACGAACCGGGGGTTCGCGCTGTCTAGCAGGTGGAATCCATCAGTGGACGCACGACACACGACGAATGACGAATGACGATCGCCGGACGGCGGACGAGGGGCAGGAAACAGTGGGGGACATACGCAGACGAGGGGCCGTGGCCCTGGGGATCACCATGCTGGTGGCCCCGCTCACGGTGGCGGCCGGGACCGGCAGCGCGCAGGCCGCGTCCTGCTCCACGCAGACCGGGCCGTACCAGAAGCAGGTCGAGAAGTTCCTCGGCCGCCCGGTGGACGGCAAGCAGTCGGCGGCCGACTGCAAGGCCATCAAGGCGTTCCAGACCAAGCATCAGATCAGCCCGAACGCCGGGTACGCGGGCAGCGTCACCTGGGGTGTCATGGACCTCATGAACAAGCAGAAGGCGGTGGGCGACAACCCCAACAAGGCGGGCAAGTGCCCGACCGACAAGGGGCGCATCGCCTGCGTCGACCTCACGCTCCAGATCAGCTGGATCCAGGACGGCAAGAACCTCAAGTACGGCCCGGTCCCGGTGCGCACCGGCCGCAACGGCCACGAGACCCGCACGGGCCTGAAGAAGGTCTACTGGCGCGACATCGACCACGTCTCCAGCCTGTACCACGTGCCGATGCCCTACAGCCAGTTCTTCGACGGCGGCCAGGCCTTCCACTCGGTGGGCATCAGCGTCTGGGCGCCGCCGGGTTCCCACGGCTGCGTCAACATGACGAAGAAGGACGCCGTGAAGTACTGGGACACGCTGCGCAAGGGCGACGAGGTCTTCGTCTACGGCCGCAAGCCGGGCACCTGATCCCGCCCGTGGGCGGGCGGCGGCCCGTCAGAGCTGGGCCGCCGCCGACCCTTTCAAGGACGACAGGTCGAACGACTCCGCCATCTCGCGGTACCCCGCGTCCGAGGGGTGCAGATGGTCCCCGGAGTCGTACCGCGCCCGCAGCCTGCGCGGGTCGTAGGGGTCCCGCAGCGCCCGGTCGAAGTCGACGGCCTCGTCGAAGACCGTCCCGGAGCGGATCCGCTCGTTGACGGACTGGCGCACGGCCTCCAGGGCGGGCTCGTAGCCGCGGTGGCCGCCGAAGGGCATCAGCGTGGCGCCGACGACCCGCAGGCCGTGGGCGTGCGCCTGGCGGGTCAGCTCGCGCAGGCCATCGACGATGCGGTCCGGATCGTTCTGGTGCGGGTTGCGCAGGATGTCGTTGACGCCGAGGGCGATCACGACGGCCTTGACGCCGGTGCGGCCCAGGACGTCCCGGTCGAAGCGGGAGAGCCCGCTGGGGTTGACGGCGGGCCTGCCCTGCCCGTCGGACAGGACGCGGTTGCCGCTGATGCCCTGGTTGACGACGCCGTAGCGGGGCGCGTCCGGCTCGGCGCGCAGCCGGTCGGCGAGGACGTCGGGCCAGCGGCGGTTGGCGCCCGCCGTGGACGTGATGCCGTCGGTGATCGAGTCGCCGAAGACGACGACGGTGCCGTCGGTCTCGTCGCTCAGCACGTCCACCGCGGTGAGGTAGCGCCAGAACGGGCTCTGCTCGGTGTAGGCGTCGCCCGCCGTGTCCTCGGTCCGGTCGCCCTCGGCGACGAAGCTGATCTGGCGTGCGTGCGGGTGGTAGGTGACCGGCCCGGAGGGGGTCGGCGAGTACGTCGTGACGAGCAGGTCGCTGTCGTGCGGGACCCGCAGCCGGGCGGCGTCGCTCATCACCTGGGCGCCCGGCGGGATGACCACCGAGGTGTTGCCGTCGAAGCTGAGGCGGCGCAGCGTGCCGGGCGCGGCGGCCGGGTCGTTCGACGCGGACGCCACCGCGATGGAGGCGTGCGTGATGCTCAGCGGCGTGGTTCCGTAGAGGTTCGACAGGGTGATGCGGGCGCTGTCGCCGCCGACGCTGGTGTGCACGACGTTGCGCAGGGAGCGGCCGGCGAAGCCCTTGCGCTCCGTGCCCGGTTCGAACCCCGCGGGGGAGGCGGACCAGGAGCCGACCCAGGTGCCGGAGGAGGCGGGGGCGGCGGAGTTGCGGGGGCCGCGCGAGCCGGCCCCGAAGGTGTCCCGCGAGCCGTCGTCGGTACCGGCGACGCCGACGTATATGGCGGCGGAGACCACCACGATGACCGCGATGACCGCGGCGAGAAGGGCATAACCGTGACGCTTGGTCATGCGGGTTGTTTCTCCTCGGGCAGGGGGAGCCCCGAGGCTCCGGTGTGATCACCCCATGATGCGGCATGGGCCGTGAGGCGGCCGACACTGCCCCCCTCCGCTCCTTCAGACGCCGGGAACTTGTCGTTCGTTCCGGGAGTAGGGAGGAAGGGACGGAGAACACATGACGCGGGAACCATGACCATGAGGACCAGCACGAGCACGAGCACCAGCACGAGCACGAGAACAAGTACGAGTAGGCGAGTACGAGGCGGACGGGTCGGGTGAAGTGAGTGCGCAGCACAGACGCGGAGAAGAGGCCCGAGCCCGGCAAGGGGCCCGGGGCCGACGCGGGGCGCGAGGCGGTGGCCCCCGGCGGCTTCACGTACAGCCCCGCCGACGAGGAGAAGCGGCGCGGCGTGCGCCGCATGAAGGCCACGGCGACGGGACTGCTCGTTCTCGTCGCGCTCGTGTACGTACTGGCCAAGTGGGCGGCGGCCGCCGGCGCGGGCGCCTGGACGGGCTATGTGGCGGCGGCCGCCGAGGCCGGCATGGTCGGCGCCCTCGCCGATTGGTTCGCCGTGACCGCGCTCTTCCGGCACCCGCTCGGCCTGCCCATCCCGCACACGGCGATCATCCCGAACAAGAAGGACCAGCTCGGCGTCTCCCTCGGTGAGTTCGTGGGGGAGAACTTCCTCTCCGCCGACGTCGTGCGGGAGCGCCTGCGCGCGGTGGGCATCGGCGCCCGCCTCGGCACCTGGTTGGCCCAGCCCGTGCACGCGGACCGCGTGACGGCGGAGCTGGCCACGGCGCTGCGCGGCGCGCTGACCGTGCTGCGCGACTCCGACGTGCAGGCGGTGGTGGGCGAGGCCATCACGCGCCGCGCCGACGCCCGGGAGATCGCGCCCGGCCTCGGCAAGACGCTGGAGAAGATCGTCGCCGACGGCGGCCACCACCGGGTCGTCGACCTGGTCTGCGTACGCGCCCACGACTGGCTGGTCGAGCACGGCGACTCGGTGATGGACGCGGTGCAGGGCGGCGCCCCCGGCTGGACGCCCCGGTTCGTCGACAAGCGGGTCGGCGAGCGGGTCTACAAGGAGCTGCTGCGCTTCGTCACCGAGATGCGGGACATGCCCGGGCACCCGGCGCGCGGCGCCGTGGACCGCTTCCTCGCCGACTTCGCCGCCGACCTCCAGTCGGACTCCGACACCCGTGAGCGCGTGGAGCGCCTCAAGCGGGAGGTCCTCGGCCGCGGCGAGGTGCAGGACCTCATCGCGTCCGCCTGGTCGGCCGTACGGTCCATGATCGTGGCCGCCGCCGAGGACGAGCGCAGCGAGCTGCGGCTGCGCGTACGGGCCTCGCTGCTGTCGCTGGGGGCGCGGATGGCGCGGGACGGCCGGCTCCAGCGGAAGGTGGACGGCTGGGTGGAGGGCGCGGCGGTGTACGTCGTCACGACGTACCGCGACGAGATCACCTCGCTCATCACCGACACCGTGGCCGGCTGGGACGCGGAGCACACCTCGAAGAAGATCGAGGCGCACATCGGGCGGGACCTCCAGTTCATCCGGATCAACGGCACGGTGGTCGGCTCCCTGGCGGGGCTCGCGATCTACGCGGTGTCGCGGGTGTTCGGGGCGTAGGGCTCGGCGCGGCCCGGCGTCTGCCGGCGGGGGCTGGGCCCCGGGAGCTTCCGGCGGGGCTCGGGGCGCCGGGATCTTCCGGCGGGGTCCGGGGTCTGGGCTCGGAATGCCGGGATCTTCCGGCGGGTCCGGCGCGCGTGAGGGGGCGATTGCCGGGCACTCTGGAGTAGCTCACTCAGAGCTGAGTGAGCCGTCGTCCGCGCGGTGCGAGCGGCCGTGCGAGCACGCGGTGCCAGTCGCCTCGGTGCGAGCAGCGGTACGCGAGTGGCTGCGGAGGAAGCGGCGCGGGTCCGTCCGTGCGAGCGCACGGTGCGGGACCGCCCGTGGGCCACGCGGTGCGGTACCGGCCGCGTAAGCAGCGACACGCGAGTGACCGCGCAGGCAGCGGTACGCGCGCAGCGGTGCGGCGACGTGGGAACAGCGGAAGGAGCCGCCCGCCATGACCGCGTCGTCCCTGCCAGCCGCGTCGCCGCCCCCGGACCCCGGCCCGGAGCCCGGGGCCACCGTCACCACGGCCGTACCCGCCCGTCTCGACCGCCTGCCCTGGTCCCGCTGGCACTGGATGATCGTCATCGGCCTCGGCACGGTCTGGATCCTGGACGGCCTGGAGGTCACCACCGTCGGCAACATCGCCGGCCGCCTCTCCGAGGAGGGCAGCGGCCTGGCCATCAGCTCCGCGCAGGTCACCGGCGTAGCGGCGGCCCTGTACGTGGCGGGCGCCTGCGCCGGGGCGCTGTTCTTCGGCTGGCTCACCGACAAGTTCGGCCGCAAGAAGCTGTTCATGGTGACCCTCGTGGTCTACCTCGGGGCCACCGCCCTCACCGCGCTCTCCTTCGACGCCTGGTGGTTCTTCCTCTTCCGGTTCCTGACCGGCTTCGGCATCGGCGGCGAGTACGCGGCCATCAACTCCGCGATCGACGAGCTGATCCCCTCCAAGTACCGGGGCCGCGTCGACCTCATCATCAACGGCAGCTACTGGCTGGGCGCGATCGGCGGCTCCCTGCTCTCCGTCGTGATGCTCAACACCGGCATCTTCCCCAAGGACCTCGGCTGGCGGCTGACCTTCGCCCTCGGCGTGATCCTCGGCCTCGTGATCCTCCTCGTACGCCGCCACGTACCGGAGAGCCCGCGCTGGCAGTTCATCCACGGCCACGGTGAGGAGGCGGAGACGCTGGTCTCGTCGGTGGAGCGGGAGATCGAGGAGGAGAAGGGCGCACCGCTGCCGCGCCCCGACCGCGAGATCACCATCCATCAGCGCAAGAGCATCGGCTTCGGCCTGATCGCGAAGACGGTCTTTCGCGACTACCCCAAGCGGGCCACGCTCGGCCTGTCCCTCTTCGTGGGCCAGGCGTTCCTGTACAACGCGATCACCTTCGGTTTCGGCGCGATCCTGACCAAGTTCTTCGACGTGCCCTCGGGCCGCACGGGCTATTACTTCGCCGTCATCGCGGCGGGCAACTTCCTCGGCCCGCTCTTCCTCGGCAAGCTCTTCGACACGGTCGGCCGCCGGATCATGATCTCCTCGACGTACATCGTCTCCGGCGTCCTGCTGTTCGGCACGGCCTGGCTCTTCGACCGGGGCTCGCTGAGCGCGATGACGCTGACGGCCTGCTGGTGCGTGGTGCTGTTCTTCGCGTCGGCGGGCGCGAGCAGCGCGTATCTGACGGTCTCCGAGATCTTCCCCATGGAGACCCGTGCCATGGCCATCGCCTTCTTCTACGCGATCGGCACGGCGGCCGGCGGCATCAGCGGCCCCCTGATCTTCGCCGAGCTGACCGAGTCGGGGGTGGTGGGCGACACGGTCCTGGCCTTCCAGATCGGCGCGGGTTTGATGTGCGCGGCGGGCCTGGTGGCGGCGGTGTTCGCGGTCAAGGCGGAGGGGCGTTCGCTGGAGGACATCGCGGAGCCGCTGTCGGCGGTGAAGGCGAAGGAGGGCGGGGCGCCGGCGTGACGGGCGCCGTGCGGCAACGGATGACCGGATCCCAGCGATGCTGAGGCGGGTGAGGGACGTAAAGCAGAAGGCGACGGCGACGGCGGCGACGCCGAGGACCGTGGTGGCGGTCCTGGTCAGGGACGGCGTACTGCCGATGGAACTGGGCCTGGTCCACCAACTCCTCGGCACGGCGCGCGGACCGTCCGGGGACCTTCTCTACGAGGTCCGCACCTGCGCCCCGCGCCCCGGCAGGGTCCGCACGGACGCCGACTTCCCGATCTACGCGGAGCACGGCCTGGAGACGGTGGCGGCGGCGGACACGGTGATCGTGCCGGCGTCGCACGAGAGCGACGAGGACCTGGCGCCGGGCGGCCTGTCACCGGAGGTGGCGTCGGCGCTCGGCCTTCGGGAGGGGCGCAGGGTGGCGTCGATCTGCACGGGGGCGTTCGTGCTGGCGGCGGCGGGCCTGCTGGACGGCCGCAGGGCGACGACGCACTGGATGTCGTCGCCTCTCCTCGCGCGGAGGTTCCCGGCGGTGACGGTGGACGCGGATGTCCTGTACGTGGACGAGGGGGAGGTGCTCACCTCGGCGGGGGAGGCGGCGGGGATCGACCTGTGCCTGCACCTGATCCGCCGGGACCACGGGGCGGCGGTCGCGGCGGAGGTGGCCCGCCGCACGGTCGTCCCGCCCCACAGGGAGGGCGGCCAGTCCCAGTACATCCGCCGCCCGCTGCCGGAACCGGGCCTGACGTCGACGACCCGGGCGCGGGCCTGGGCCCTGGACCACCTGGCGGACCCGCTGACGCTGGCGGACCTGGCGGCGGTGGAGACGATGAGCGTACGCACGTTCAGCCGCCGCTTCCGCGAGGAGACGGGCCTGACCCCGCTCCAGTGGCTGACGCAACGCCGGGTGGACAGGGCCCGCGAACTCCTGGAGTCCACGGACCACACGATCGACCGCATAGCCACGGAATCGGGCTTCGGCACGGCGACGTCCCTGAGACAACACTTCGTCACGGCAGTAGGGGTGACCCCCGGCTCGTACCGAGCGACGTTCCGGGGCGGGGGGCGGTAGGGGTCCGCTCTATGCGCCGGCGGGGTGGGCGGCCGCCCGGCTGCCTCAGCCGCGCCGGTCGGCGAACAGGTACGAGGCGACTCCGACGGCACCGGCAACCCCGAGGACGGCCGGCCAGGCACCGACCTTCTTGGCCAGCGGATGCGACCCGGCGAACGCGGCGACGTACGCACCGGTGAGCGCCCCGGCAACCCCCACCCCGCCGGCCTCCCGCCACCGCCGAGCGGCAACACCCCCGGCCACGACCAACACGACCCCGCCGAGGGACCGGTTCTCGGTGAAACGGGCGGTGGCGTATCCGCCGATGAGGCCGCTCGCGGCCACGACTGCCCCCGGAATCCTCGCCATGATCGACCGCCTCTCAGTGGTATGTCCCTGATACGTCCTGGATGTCTCTCGGCTCGAGGCTAACGCGCGGTGGCCGGAGCACGGGAACGGGCTGGGCGGCTCCGCTTGGCCTCGGACGGGACCGGCCTTCGGCTCGGTCACCCGGGGCGCCGACCGGATGACCGTTTGACGTCGTCCCGCGCCGACCTCAGGGTGCCGGGTCCTCGGCGTCCTCCACCGGTCGAAGTGCGGTGGCCACCCGCGCGGCCACCAGCTCCGGGTCCTCGTGTTCCCAGAAGCGCAGAACGGTCCAGCCGAGGGATTCGAGATGGGCGGTCGTCCTGGTGTCGCGGAGGGCGTTCTTGTCGATCTTCTCGCGCCAGAACGCCGAGTTCGCCTTCGGGAAGGTGGCGTGCTCGGGGCAGCCGTGCCAGAAGCAGCCGTCCATGAACACGGCCACGCGCGCCCCGGGGAAGGCGATGTCGATCGTGCTGCGGGCCATTCCCGGAATGCGTCGCTGCAGCCGGAAGCGGAGGCCCGCGGAGTGGAGCAGGCGACGGACGGCCATTTCCGGTTTGGTGTCCCGGGAGCGCTGCTTCTTCATGCGCGCCGAAACGGCGAGCGACGAGGGGACGGGTCGTGGAGCGGACACGTTCTCAGTGTGAGGCGTCCGCCTCGTCCTCGTCACGGGCTTTCGGGGCCCAATCGGCGAGCGCACACCACTCGTCCTCGCCCGGGAGCGGCAGCCCGAGCGCCGCTCCGAGGACGTGGATGCCGAGGCGCGGCGGAACGGCGTTGCCGATCTGCTGGGCGATGTCACCGCCGGACCACGGGAACCGCTTCGGGAAGGTCTGGAGCCGGCCTGCCTCGCTGTGGCTGAGCCGGGGCAGATCACGCTCTGTCGCGTCGTCGGTGACGATGCGGTTGCGGGACACCTTGCCGGTGACGGTGGCGGACGGTTCGCAGGAACGACGGCGACCGCGGAGCTTGGGATCGCCGCCCGTGCCGTAGTTCGAGACGACCTGGAAGGGGAGAGTGCGCTCTGTCAACACGTCTTCCATGGCGACCCAGCTCTGGAAGACGAGGTCGCTCTCAGGGCGCGGAGCGCCCTTGCGGTAACGATGATGCGTGGGGTCGGGCAGGGCGACCTTCTGCGGGTTGCGCCGGGCGACGAGAATGGCTCGGCGTCGCGTCTGGGGAACGCCGTAGGCCTCGGTGTGCAGGACGTCGTAGTCCACCGAGTAGCCCTCCTTGTCGAGGACTTTCGCGTACTCCTCCCAGACGCGGATGGCCGCCGGCACCTGTTCGAGGACAATCGCGTCGTACGGGCGCAGTTCAGGGTCGTCGATGGCGCTCAGCACCCAGCGCAGGGGCTCGAGGACGAGCCCGGTGCGCTCGTCGTCCATGCCCTCGAGGGCGGCGTCGATGTCGGCGCGCGCCTCACGGTCGACGAGGCGCTGCGCGTAGTCGAAAAGCTCTTCGAGGGCACGGCGACCGGCTCCGGAACCGGCGACGGTGAAGCTCTGGCAGGGCGGGCCTCCGGCGAGGACGTTCGCCTCGGGAAAATCCTTCGGTCCGTAGGCGCGCACGTCGCCGTGGACGGTGTGGAGCCCGGCCGCGGTCCGGGTCGCGACGGCGTTGGCGTCCCACTCGATTCCCACGGAAGGCACACCCAGGATCGTCGCGGCCATGTCCAACCCGCCCGGGCCGGCGAAAAGGTCCACGATGCGGAAATCCACAGGTGGGCGCTGGTGAGGCAGAGCGACGGTCATGGTGAGCGAGTTTATAGGGGCTGGAGAGGACGAGGGGCCGCAGGAGGGCCCGGCCGGTCGAATCCGGGTCAGGCCGCCCCCGCGGATCAGCCTCTCGATGTCACGACACCGCCAGCGCGGCACTGATCGCGCGTCCGAGGACTTCGCCGACCGGGGGCGGGGAGGCGTTGCCGATCTGGCGGTATCGGGCGGTCTTGCGCCCCGCGAAGGCCCAGTCCTTGGGGAAGCCCTGGAGCATGGCAGTCTGTTCGACGGTGAGGGCCATCATGCCGTCGCGGCCGATGGCCGGATTCCAATCGAAGTCCGGACCCGGCACCTCGTTCGCGAGAGTGCCGCCGTCCACGCCGATGCGCGCCCAGGCCCGCTTGGAGCCGGTCGGCCCGAGATCCGCCCCGCCGCGATCCCAGGAACCGCCGACGAGTGTCGGAGCGACGTCGGTGGCCTGCGCCGCCCACTCGGCGGCCCGGGGCCACCCCCGGGAGGCCATGGAGGGGCCGAGCGTCTGACCGACGGAGTGGGGCGGTTCGGGGGAGGGCGGGGGGACCCGGAACGCGGCGGCGGCATCCGGGCTCCGGAAGGCGACGAGGATGCCCTGCCTGCGGTCCTGCGGCACACCGTAATGCGCGGCGTTGAGGACGAACCAGAAGGTCGAGCAACCGATCTCGGACAGCACTCGCTCCACGTGTTCCCGCAGGGGCGCATAGGTGTCGCTCGTGACGAGGTCCGGAACGTTCTCGATCAAAAGGGCGCGGGGACGCAGGGCGAGGGTCAGATCGAGGGTGGCATGGAAGACGGCCAGTTCATGATCGTTCCCCCGTTCGCGGGCGACGGCGGCCGACGCCTTCAGACGCGGCAGACCACCGGCGATCAGGTCGAGGTCCGTCAAGGCCGGGTCCCGGGCCAGCACGCCCGGGTCCAGCACACTTAGGTCCTCCGCGCAGAGGCGCCAGTCGGGACGGTTCATGCGCAGGGTGTCCAGGGCCACCGGGCGGTTGTCGATCAACAGGGCGGGTGTGAAACCCGCGTATTCGAGGCCGAGTGCGAGACCGCCGGCTCCCGCGCAGAGTTCCAGTGAGGACATGCGGGGCATGGGCGCCGGGGCCGGAAGGCCCGGTGTCTGCAAGGGTGTGGGTGCCGGCCCGGGCCGGTTCTCGGGCAGGGGCGCCGTCGTGGCGACCGGAGCGGGCTCCGATGTCGTCTGCTGTGTCGCCTCGGGGTGCAGGGCGGCGACCGATTCCTCGGCCACGGCGCGCAACTCGGCCTGCAGTTCGGCGTCTTCCAAGGCCTCGAAGATCACGAAAGGGGCGAGCCGGAGCAGGCGCTTGAGGAAGTCGCGCAGGGTCTCGCGCTCGGACAGGCCCCGGAGGTCGACGGCCGTCCAGGCGAGCAGGATGTTGCGCACGAGATGAGGGCTGCCGCCCAGGGACTTGCGGCGGGCGTAGATCTGGTCGAACGCCGCCTCTCCGAGGATGTCGAGCGCCGCGTACGGCTCGGCGGCCGACGTGTCCCGGACCAGATGGGCGCGCCACCACAGGCGGCCGAAGACGTGCCGGGTGAGGTCACTGGCGACGACCCGGTCGCCGGGAGGACGCGGGTAGCGCCAGTGGGCCACGTCCGGGAGCAGGACCAGCGCGAGGAAGGCCCAGACGTCGCCGGACGCGGCCTCCGCCGGCATCAGGTCCATCTCGGCGTGCAGGAGCGCGGCCAGTTCGAGGTCGAAGCGGGCCCGAGCCGCGCGGGAGGGTTCCTCGGGGAAGCCCGCGTGCTCGGCGACGCGCAGCACCCGCTCGCGCAGCTCGCGCAGCTGGGACTCCGTGATCCGATCCCCGCCGGTGGCGACATAGACCGCCGACTCGTGGCGATGTGCGACGTGTGCGGTCAGGTCGCGGGGTGACATCTCCCGGTATCGCTGGTGGAGCGACTTGGCCTGACCGGCGAGAAGGCGGGGGTAAAGGAGAGCCATGGCTCACACCTCCTTGAGGATGCGGGTCGCGGCCTGGAGGTCTGTGGCGAACAGACTCGGGGAGTTCTGTCGGAGCTGACGCAGGTCCTGGACGGTGCGGCCGGGAAACAGCCGGTGGAAGAGATTGGTCAGAGTGGCGCCCAAAGAATCGTCGGCGAAGTCGGCGTCGTCGACGAACTCCTCTTTCGACAGCGCGTGTTCCATCATGATCCGGGCGCAGTCGGAGTAGACCATCGAAAGGACGACGCGGTCCACCGGACCCGGCCTCGCGGCGTGCGCGAAGGCCGTGGACACCTCCTCTGCTCTCTCGTTGACGATGAGGAGCATGGAGCCCATGGCGGCACTGTTCAGGTCCGAGCCGAGTTGAAGATGCCAGGCAGCGTCATCCCTGAACGAGGTGTGGGCGAAGTCGATCACCGTCATGGGGAAGAGCGGCGCATCGCCCTGGAGGCGGAGCGTCGCGGAGTCGCCCCAGAGCAGCGATCCCGCGCGACGCGGCGCGAAGGGAGCGGCAGGACCGGCCGTACGGGAGAGGACGAGCACCGTTTCCAGGGAGAGCACCCCACCGAGTCGGGCACCCGGCAGGACGGCGCCGAGAGTGACCGTGCGCACTCCGTCACCGCTGAGAGGAACGCGCTGTACGGGACCGCGGAGGTTGGAGCCCGAAGCCGTCCAGATCGCCGCGAGGCAGAGCACGGCGCCGGCGCCCAGACCTGCCCCCTCTCGGGCGGTCGACAGGTCGACGTGCACGGTGCGGCTCAGCTCGACATCCATGCGGTAGTCCCAGAAGTCGAGTGACTCGGGGAGATCGGTCACGGCCCCGTCGAGGACGAGCTGCCAGGGCTCGGGGCGGACGCAAGAAGCCACGGGCGAGCGATAGGGGAGGGCGAGCCTGCTCACGACGCGGTCACCGCCTGGGTCTTCACGGTGATCTCCGTGATGGTGTCCGGTGCTGGGCGGACGACGGCGCGCCAGACGGTGTCGTCGCCGCCTTCGATGACGAAGGTGGGTGAGGCGTGGAGCGTGCCCGCCGGGTCCTCCCAACCGACGAGACCGGGCATGGCGGCCCCCGCGGGCGGGTCGGTCTCGCGGTTTCCGGTGCCGGGGAGGGCGACGGCCAGATCCACCCGAACGCGCTGCAGCATCGGCGCGGGGAGGGTGAATGCCTGCACGAGGACGGCATGCCCGAAGCGTTCCTCGTACGTCGTCTCGCCCGCGTATTTCACGCGCGGGCGGGGGGCTCGGACGGTGTCGTCCGTCGGGGACAGGGTCTCGGAGGCGTTCGAGCCCCGTCCCTTGCGGCGCGAGTCGGTGTGGCCGGCGTGGCGAGATCCGGACGGCTCCTCGTCGTCGTCCGGTGCCGCGACGGCGCGCCCCGTGGAGGACGCGCCGCCGTGGTCCGTGGCTCCGCCGGTGCCCCGGGCGCCGCCCACGAGCGGGGAGAAGCGGGCACTCGCCGCCCCCAGCGCCACGTTCGCCGAGCCTTCGCGGACGCCGCCGCCGAGTTGGAGGAGCTCGTCGACAGCTTCCTTGAGCCGGGTGAAGGTGGTGCGGACGAAGGTTCGGTCATGCCCCTCGAGGCGATGGTGGTTCCAGGCGTCGTGTGTGGGCGGTTCGGCCTCGGCGTAGGTGGCATCCATCTCCTCGGTGGCACGGAACACACCCGCGTACGAGAGGAGTTCGGCACCGGTCTCCCGCCCCGGCCAGTAGGTGACGACCAATTCGGCCGGACGCATCAGTGCCACGTGGTGCACGGACCGTTCGATCTGCACCATCTCCATGGCGCGACGTGCCGCGGGGGAGGGCTCCCGGGGCACGAGCGGACGCTGGACAAGTCCCAGGCGGCCCAGTTGCCTGACGGGTTTCTGGCACGACAGCGTCCGGCCCTCGTCGGTGGCGAGCTGCCGGTAGGCGTCCACGAAGAGATTGAGGGGGGAGGTGGTCCGCGGGTCCGGGACCGGGAAGTCACGCCCTTCGCAGGTGACCGAGAACTGCATCGGCAGCGTGCCGTCGGCACGCTCCAGCATCTTGGGCCACAGGTGCCAGGAGACCGTCTCCGCGAGATAGGCCGCAGCCTCTTTCGCCTCCATGCCGTCGAGGTGGGGTTCGAGCACGACGACACTCGTGCCGGTCTCCTCGGCACCGAATGGCGCGAGGCCCAAAAGGCGCGCGATCTCGTCCGCGTGGGTGCCGATGAGGGGGTCGATCACGTCACCGGACGCGTCCCCCCACCAGTGGCGGCCCGTGTAGCGTCGCTCGTTGCCCTCTGCGTCGACGGCTCGATGGCTGTGCGCCAGGGCGCAACCGATCAAGCGGGTTTCCAGCTCACCGCTCTCGTTGCGGCACCGGGTGTGCACGAGCACCGTGCCGAGCTCTGAGAGCAGATAGAAGATGGCCTTGCCGAAGCCGTAGGTACCGCCGCCGAGGCTGGTGTCCCGGGGCTCGCCCACGTTCCGGACGAAGGCGATGAAGTCCTGACGTCCTCTGGCGATCTGATGGGCACGGGTGGGGCCACCGAGGCCGTTCGTGCCACGGTCGGAGACCGTCATGATCCGGATTCCGGAGCGAAGCGCCCTGCGCAGGGCCAGGTGCTCGTTCGACGGGGCACCGTTCGACAGGAGACGCCGCCAGGCGTCAGCGTGTGCCGGGCCCACATACCCCAGATCGATGCCGAACCGAACCGGTCCGCCGTGTCGTGGATCCCTGGCGTCCCAACTGTTCTGGGCGGCTTCCCGCACGAGGACGGTGAGCAGGTCCAACTCGGGTCGGCCGAGTTGGTTGCGGATGCCCTCGGCCGCACTCGCGCCTTCCGGCGGGTAGGGCTGGGAGTACCACCGCGGTTCGATGCGCAGGTCCGTCACTCGTTCTCCCCGAGCATGGCCGCAAGGTGTCTTTCCACCTCGGTCATCGGCAGTGGGCCGGGCGTGGGCACGGTGAGGTCCACCGTGTACTCGATGTCGGTCACGTTCCCCGGCACCTCGGCGACGGCGAGGTCTGCGGCCGTTATCCGCGGGAATCCCGCCCCGACCGCATACCAGCGTTCGTCACGCACGAGAAACCGGGTCGTGCGGTAGCGCTCGGCGTCCACGGTGTGATAGCCGACCTCGGCGAGGAGGCCGAGCAGAGCGCTCTCGTCGTCGCTCAGTCGCAGGGCCTGTTCGACCAGATCCACGACGCTCGTTCCGTTCCCGCCTTCGGAGACACGCTCGACACGCAGGCAGGCCAGTTGCAGGGAGCCTCCCTCCGGTGGTTCCAGTTGGCGCAGCCCGTGGATGCGTACCCGCAACGCGTCACCGGTGGCCGTTTTGACCTCGACGGCCTCGGTCCCCGACGTGAAGTCGTGCGGCAGACCGGCCGGCCCCGTCCACAGCCTGTGGGCGCTGGGGTTCTCGGCGAGCAGGCGAAGGAGCAGATGCAGCTCGCCGTACAGGCCCGCGAGTTGCTCGGGGCCCAGCGGTGTCCCGGAGGTACGGAACAGGGACCGCCAGCGGTCCAGGACCCGGTGCAGGACCTTCAGCGGCCGGGACGTTGCGGGAGACCGGTCGTCCTCGCCGAGCCCGGCCATCTCCCGCAGGACGTCCTCGCCGAGCCGGGTGAACAAGTCATCGAGGTCGGGGCGCAGGCACGCGAGGTCGGCGTAGTGCTGGTAGACGTCCGCGTCCTCCAGCGGTCGCTTGCGCAGGCGCAGGACCTGGCCGTCGCGGATCTCGCGGACATGCTGATTCCCGGCGACGGGCACCAGGAGGTGGCGAAGGCCTTCGTGGTCGACGGCCGCGAGGACCGGCCCGCGTGCGGTGGTGACGGGAAGTCGAGCGGTACGGAGCCGATGGTCCGCGGACACGGGAGCGGCCATGAGGCCACGCCAGCTCTCTTCCAGGGCTCGCCGCATGTCGCTCACGCCGAGACCTCACCCTCGAGGGTGCGCAGGTCCTCGTCGTCGGTGTCCTCCAGCCGGATGCCGGAGAGATCGGCCGAGATGTAACTGCCGTCCCAGCTGACCTCACTGTCGTCACCGGTCTCCGGGAAGACGAGGCCGACACCGATCACGTGGTCCTCGGCTCCGAGCGGCTCACGGAACTGTTCGCGGCGCTCCGAGGGGCGGGAGTCCTTGTCGATGGGGTACAGCACGATGAGACCGGTGTCCGGAAGCTGCTTTCGGCGCTGGTCCGTGATCTCCTTCTCCGTCCATCCCCGAAGGGCGTCGGACAGGTCCACGGCGGCGTCCGCCCGGCTCATCAGCGTCTTGATGTCCGCGAAATCCGGGTCACCCGTGAGGTTGTGGAGACGGGCACGGGTGATGCGGCCGACGGTGACGTCCGGCGCGAAGGTGAAGTTCGCCGTGTCGTCGGACGCCGCGCGGTTGCCGACGATCGCGATGTTCCAGCGCAGGAGGGAACCCCGCTGCACACGGCGGCGGATGTAGGAGGAGATCAGTTGCGCGTCGCACTCCTGGGAGTTCTCGTGGAAGCGGTACCGGCTCAGGAAGTCGAGCACTCCTGTGTACGGGACTCCGCGCAGAATGTGTCGGCCCGTCTCGGGGTGCGAGTCATGCGTGGCGGCCTCGTCCACGGCGAGGTGCACCAGTTCCCGCGCGGCTCCCTGGTTGTCGCGCAGCCAATCGGCGCGGGTGTGGAAGTAGCGGGTCTGGATCCGACGCCCGCCGTACGCGGCACTTGCCCGGATCGCCGACTGCATCTTGGCGGCGGCGGTGACCCGGAGCACCGGATGCGTGCGCAGCCGGACGGCGAACGTCTGCGGGGTCTCGTTCTCGTGCAGGTACACGTCGATGTCACGACGCATGTCCGCCTCGACGGTGGCCAGATGTCGGAAGGAGGCGTGGAGTTCGGGTGTCATCCAGACTCGGGGGAGATCGGCGTAGCCGTGGCGGAAGCCGAACCAACGGCCCATCTGGAGAAGGGTGTCGTAGGCCGAAGCGGCGCGTACGAAGTAGGTGACGGCCAGGCCCTCCAGGGTGAGGCCGCGCGAGAACTTGTTGCCGCCGACCGCGATGGCGACCACCGGTCCGTTGTCGTAGTCGAGCGTGTCCTCGCTCTCGGAGTTGTCCATGATGATCCGGCAGTCCCGGATCACGCCCGGCAACTGTTCCAGCAGACTCTCGAAGGGGACCTTCGTCAGTCCGAAGTCCTCCGCGGGGACCCGGGCGGTCTCCTCGTCCCAGAGGGTGCGCAGGCGCCGCAGGGTCTGAGGGTCGTCGAGATGCTCCAGGGCGTGCGCACGGAGCTTCCTGAGCGGGGCGCGGAAACTGTTGTGGACCTGGATGCGCATGCTCGTGTGGATCAGCATGGTGGCGTGCTTGTTGCCGGTGCCACGCACGCGGCGGGCGGCGGTGGTGAGCCAGAAGTACTGGATCGCCTCGTCGAGGGTGTCGGTGATCTCAGGGGTGAAGCCCTCGGCGTCCGCCTTCGTCGCTGGGGTGACGAGGGGGACGTCTTCGGCGGGGATGCTGCGGATCATGTCGTAGCCGTCGTCGACGTCCTCCGGGTCCTCCCCGTCGAGGGCGTACCGGCCGAAGAGAACTTCTGTGCCGAAGTGCTCCTTGGGCTGGGGAAGGTTGACGATGAAGTCGCTGGGATACAGGTCCTTCGCCGCCGGGTCGATGAGGATGTTGGCGAAGGGGGTAGCCGTGTACCCGACGTAGGCCGCCTTCGGCAGGGTTTCGAGAATGCGCAGGATGAGCGGGTTGATCGAGGTCGTGGCGACACTGGCCTGGTCGGCCTCGTCGTCGATCACCAGTGCCGGGGCCTGCTGCAGGTACTCCGACGCCGACTCCAGCCACCGGGCGAACTTGCGGAGCACGAGGGCGTTCTTCTTCACGACGCACAGGACGTGCGTGGTGTTGCTGCCCCCGAAGAATGACGCCGCATTCTCTGTCGGCACGAAGTCACGGTCCAGGCCCGTGAGCTGTGTCCAGGCCGTCGGGTTCGACTCCACCAGCTGCTGGGCGAGGCGGGCCTGTGTCTGACGGCGCAGGCCGTTGTGGATGCCTGCGAGGACGATGAAGAGCTTGTATCCGCGATCGGCCGCCTTGGCCATCACCGAGGTGAAGTTGGTGGTCTTGCCGGACTGCACGTAACCGACGACCAGGCCGCGCGCGGCGAAGGCGGGTTCTTTGGGATGGTTCAGCAGGGAGACGACCCGCGTGGACGACGCGTCGAGATCCTTGAGGGCATCCGGGCTCCAGCCCGATTTCTCCAACGCGCTCCGGATGGCGGGCCACGCGCGGTCGTTCTCGCGGGGTCCGGTGTACCAGGTCTCCCGGTTGCCGTAGACCGCTACCCGCGGCTCCTCCATCTCCTTGATGGCGAGCAGTTGCTGTTCGTGGAACTCGCGGATGCGCTGGATCCGACCTTCGTCGACACCCAGGATCTCCAGCTGCTTCACCGCTTCCGCCGGCGTGCTGGTCTCGAGGAGACTGCGGAAGACGTCATACATCTGGTCGAGTTCGCTGCTCACTTTTTCCCTTACCGGACCACCCGTGGCACCAGTACGCCGCGTACTTGCCTGGGTCAACGACCTAGCTGTGTTCGTGCAGATTCAATGGATGCGGAACGTGTCTCGATCGTGCATGCGGGTGACCGGTCGGCCGGGGCCGACCGGGAATGCGCATTGCTCGACAGAGGAATCCTCGAGTCGAGGGCGTGGGGGTGAGGGAGACGGTATCGCACGCGCGTCTCATTCAATTTGTTGTGGCGGAAACAGGCCCGGCGTTCTGCCGAAAACATGCAGAGCCGCACGCATGGGACGCAGCGCCACTATCGCTGCCCGTGGCACTCCCCATAGACCACCCCGGACCCGCACCAGCACTCTCCCCCGGTGTCCGGCGGCCAGGACACCGCGCGGCCTCGGGCTGCCAACGTCGTGGCGTATTGGGGGAGTAGGTCCGGGTGGTCCGGGGAGGTGGATTCTGAGGCTGCGAAGGCCTCGTAGGAGGGGACCGTGCCGGTGACGATGCCGAGGTTGGGGGTGCCCGAGGCGGAGAGTTCGCGCAGGGAGGACTCTATGGTCGCCAAGTGCGCCTCGTGCGAGGGGTATTCGGCCGTCAGGGACGGGTACGCCGTCACGAGTTCCGTCAGTTCCGCTTTTGGCCAGTGCAGGACCGCCACCGGGAAGGGGCGGGACAGGGCCTCGCGGTAGGAGCCGAGTTCCGCCTGGATGCGGGTGATCTCCGCGCGGAGTTCCGCGGGGTTCTCCGAGCCCAGGGACCAGACCCGCTTGGGGTCGTGCAGTTCGTCCAGGGGGACGGGCGCCGTCGAGACGCGGTCCGCCAAGGTGTCCCACGCGTCGTGGTCCGCGCCGAGCAGGCGGCGTACGCGGTGGCGGCCGAAGAGCAGCGGGTGCGTCGCGTACGGCGGGTCCGGTGTCTCCGGCGGGAGCAGCAGCGTCACCGCCTCCGTGAACGTGGCGTGCGCCTGCTCCAGTTCGTCGTGCGCTTCCAGGGACTCCGCCACGATCACCCAGGGCGCCGGGTCCCGGGGGGCCGCCGCGCGGACCCCGTCGATGATGGCGCGGGCCTCCGCCTCGTGGTCGTACTCCCAGAGGTTCGCGGCCTTCAGGGCGCGGATGAGCACGGGGGAGGACGGGGGGTGCTCGGTGTCGGCGGACAGCAGGCGGTCGTAGAGCGTCGTCGCGCGCTCGCGGACGCCGGCCAGTTCGAGGTGGGCGGCGGCCTGGAGGAGCAGTTGCTCGGCGTCCTCCGGGTACAGGCCGGCCGTGCGTTCCAGGCGCGCGGCTTCGGCGATGTGGTCGGCGTCGACGTGATCGGCGGCGGCAGGCTTCTCGGGGCGCATACGGGACACGGTACTGCCGAGCGGGCCTTCCGCAGAGGGCACGGTCCGTCGGATCGGCCGGGGGGATCCTTCTCCCTGCCTCGCCTCGCGGCGACGTGCCTCGCGGCGACGTGCCTCGCGGCGACGTGCCTCGCGGCGACGTGCCTCGCGGCGACGTGCCTCGCGGCGACGTGCCTCACGGCGACGTGCCTCACGGCGACGTGCCTCACGGCGACGCGCCTCGCGGCGACGCGCCTCGCGGTCGTCCGCGTGGCGGTGAGCAGTAGACCGGCCACCGGGGCGCCCTGCCGTCTGTCGTTCGTCGTCCCGGCCGAATCGGTCCGTCTTCCTAGGACGGGGCTTGGCGACCCCCTCATCCGTGCGGCCCCGTCCGTGATGCCGCCCGGATCGGGGTCGGCCATGGGCGGAACCGGGGGATCCGGTCAGTCGCGTGTCGGTCGGGTCGGCCCAGCCCGTGCACCCGGCTCCTTCAGTGCAGCGACATCGGTCCTGTATAACGGGGCAAGAGGACTGCCCCGGAGACGGAGACGGGGGTGGAGACGGAGTCGGGGAGGAGGACACGCGGTGCGAGAGTTGATGCGTAGTGGGAAAGCCGCCGCGCGCCCGGCCCTGCTCCTGCTGTTCCTGCTCGTCGAGCTCGTCCTTGTCGACGCCGGCAGCCTCACCGCGGCCGTCGCCCTCGCCGCGACCGCTGCCGCGGGGGCCGCCCTCGCCGTCTGCTCCCTGCTCGCCGCGCGCTGCGCGCCCCCCGTGCCCCGCACCCGCGTGCGTACGGCCATCCGCGACCGTGAGCGGCGTACCGCCTTCCTGCCCCAGCGCGACCCCGACGCCCGGGGCCGCAGGCGTCCCCGAGCACCCGGCCGTCACCTTCCGACGGCCGCGTAGGGGACCACACACGTCACCCGAGCCCCTCGCGGTTCGTCCTGCCGACGCGACGTCTTTTCGACCTCGCCTCTCCTCTCCCGGCACGACGAGACCCCTCGGAGGGTTCCTCCATGACCAGCTTCCTGTCCCCTTGCATGTCCGTCTTCGCGGACCTGGTCGCGCGCATGGCCGACCTGCTCGGCCCGCTGTTCCACGGCTCGGCGACCGCCGCCGCGATCGTGCTCTTCACCGCCTGCGTACGACTCCTCGTCCACCCCCTGTCGCGCGCCTCGGCCCGCGGGCAGAAGGCGCGCGCCCGGCTCTCGCCGCAGATCGCGGAGTTGCGCAAGAAGCACGGCAAGAATCCCGAGCGGCTCCAGCAGGCGGTCCTCGAACTGCACCGCAAGGAGCGGGTCTCGCCCCTCTCCGGCTGCCTGCCGAGCCTCTTCCAGCTGCCGGCGTTCTTCCTGCTCTACCACCTCTTCTCCAGCTCCGGCCTCGGCGGCGAGTCGAACGCGCTGCTCGGTCACACCCTCGGCGCCGCGCCGCTCGGCGGCCGGTGGGCGAACGCCCTGGCCGACGGCGGGGTGTTCGGGGCGCGGGGGCTCGTCTATCTGGCGCTGTTCGTGATCGTCGCGGCGGTCGCCACGTTCAACTACGTACGCACCAAGCGGCAGCTCGCCGCCACGCCGCTTCCGCAGGCCGGTGACCGGCCGACGCCCGGCATGGGCGCCATCACCAAGATCATGCCGCTGATGTCGTTCATGACTCTGATCACCGTCGCCGTCGTGCCCCTGGCCGCCGCGCTGTACGTGGTGACCAGTACGACGTGGAGCGCCGTCGAGCGGGCGGTGCTCTACCGGGACATGCCCGGCGGGATGCCGCTGGCGGCCGCAGCCGGCTGACGGCCCGGGACGCGTGACTACCGCTGAGTAAGGGTCCAGTACGTGAACGGGGTCTTGCGGAGCGGACAGTCACCTTGGACGATCGACCAAACCTCCGATGGCCGCACCCCATCGGCCGGGCTACCGAAGGAATGGAGTTCGACCATGAAGCTGCTGCGAGTCGGTACGGCCGGGGCGGAGCGGCCCGCTCTGCTCGACGCCCAGGGGACCCTGCGGGACCTGTCGGGGCTCGTCACGGACATCGACGGGGCGCTGCTCTCCGACGGCGGCACGCTCGACCGGATACGGGCCGCCGCGGACGCCGGGGTGCTGCCGGCGCTCGCGGCCGAGGGGGTGCGGATCGGGCCGCCGGTCGCGCGGATCGGCAAGGTCGTCTGCATCGGGCTCAACTACCACGACCACGCCCGCGAGACGGGCGCCGAACCGCCCGCCGAGCCCGTCGTCTTCTTCAAGGCGGCGGACACGGTGATCGGCCCGGACGACACCGTGCTGGTGCCGCGCCGGTCGGTGAAGACCGACTGGGAGGTCGAACTGGCGGTGGTCATCGGACGTACGGCCCGCTATCTGGAGTCGCACGAGCAGGCGCTGGCGCACGTCGCGGGGTACGCGGTGGCGCACGACGTGTCCGAGCGGGAGTTCCAGATCGAGCGGGGCGGCACCTGGGACAAGGGCAAGAACTGCGAGACGTTCAACCCGCTCGGCCCCTGGCTCGTCACCGCCGACGAGGTACCGGACCCGCAGGCGCTGTCCTTGAAACTCTGGGTCAACGGCGAGCTGAAGCAGGACGGCACGACCGCGCAGCAGATCTTCCCGGTGGCCGAAGTGGTGCGCTACGTCAGCCAGTTCATGACGCTCTACCCCGGCGACGTCATCAACACCGGTACGCCGGCGGGCGTGGCGATGGGGCAGCCCGAGCCGAAGCCGTATCTGCGGGCGGGCGATGTGGTGGAGCTGGAGATCGAGGGGCTGGGGCGGCAGCGGCAGTCACTGAAGGACGCGTAGGCCCGGCCCGGGTCTTTTGCGGGGCTGCGGTGCTCTGCCCCCTGCCTCTGCCCTTGGCTTCGGGCCTCGGGCCTCGGGCTTCGGGCCTCGGGCCTCGGGCCTTGGGGGGGGGTGGCTCCTGCCCGGGGGGCTTTGGGTGGGGCCCTGTGCTCCCTGGCCGGGTGCCCTGGGGGGCTCGGCACTCCCCGCCCGGGTTCATGGAGCGGGGAGTGCCGAGACCGTAGGGCTGGGGTTCCTGTCCGAGGTCCCGGCGCAGGGCCCGGCCGGGGGCGTCGCCGCCTACGCGGTGGTGAAGCGCTCCAGCGCCTCCACCACCAGCGCGTGGTCCTCCACCTGCGGCAGGCCCGAGACGGTCACCGCGCCGATGACGCCCGCGCCCGCGACCGCCAGCGGGAACGCGCCGCCGTGGGCCGCGTACGTGTCGGGGTCCAGGCGGGAGGAGGCCTCGAACGTCGTGCCCTTGGCGCGGAAGCGGGAGCCGACCAGGTACGACGAGCAGCCGTAGCGTTCGACGACGCGGCGCTTGCGGGCGATCCAGGCGTCGTTGTCCGGGGTCGAACCGGGCAGCGCCGCGTGGAAGAGCTGCTGGCCACCGCGGGTGATGTCGATCGCCACCGGGGCGCGGCGCTCGCGCGCCAGTTCCACCAGGAGCGAGCCGAGCGCCCACGCGTCGTCGTACGTGAAGCGGGGCAGCACCAAGCGGCGCTCCTGGGCCTCCAGTTCGGTGACGGTCGGGGCGCTGGCGGTCGGGGCGGTGGCGGCCGAGGCCTTGGAAGGCGGGGCCGTGGTCTCCCGCGCCGCGGTCACAGCGTCACCGTCACACCGTCGCGGCCCGAGCGGCGGGCCGCCTCCAGGACGTCCAGGGCCTCGGCGGCCTGGAGCGCGGTGACGGGGTTCTCGCCGGTGCCGCGCAGGGCGTCGGACACCGCCGCGTAGTAGGCGGGGTAGTCGCCGGGCAGCGTCGGCACGGGGCGGCCGCCGCCGGTCACCGGGGACTCCCCGGCGCCGATCCGGCCCCACATCGTCTCGGGCTCCACGCCCCAGGGGTCCCGCGTCGCGGGCCGCCCGCCCTCGCGCAGGGCCGCCTCCTGGGGGTCCAGGCCGTACTTCACGTACCCGGCCTCCGAGCCGAGGACGCGGAAGCGCGGGCCGAGCTGGGAGGTCGTGGCGCTCATGTACAGGTGCGAGCGGACGCCGCTCGCGTGGGTCAGGGCGATGAACGTGTCGTCGTCGGCCTCCGCGCCCGGGCGGCGGACGTCCGACTCGGCGTACACGCTCGTGGCCGGGCCGAACAGCACCAGGGCCTGGTCCACGACGTGGCTGCCCAGGTCGTAGAGGAGACCGCCGATCTCCTCCGGGTCCCCGGACTCGCGCCAGCCGCCCTTCGGCTTCGGCCGCCACCGCTCGAAGCGGGACTCGAAGCGCCATACGTCGCCCAGCGCGCCGTCCGCCAAGAGCCGGCGCAGTGTGCGGAAGTCGTTGTCCCAGCGGCGGTTCTGGAAGACGGACAGGAGCAGCCCGCGCTCCTCGGCGAGGGCGGCCAGCTCGCGGGCCTCGGCGGCCGTGCCGGCGATCGGCTTGTCGACGACGACCGGCAGGCCCGCCTTCAGGGCGGCGGTGGCGAGCGGCACGTGCGTCTTGTTGGGGGACGCGACGACGATCAGGTCCAGGTCGTCCGCCCGGTCCCACAGTTCGTCCGCCGAGGCCGCGCAGCGCAGGCCGTCGCCGAACTCGGCGCGGGCCTGGTCCTGCCGCTGGGGGTTCGACGTCACGACCGTGTCGAGGGTCAGGCCCTCGGTGGCGGCGATCAGCGGGGCGTGGAAGACGGAGCCCGCGAGGCCGTACCCCACGAGGCCGACGCGCAGGGGGGCGCCGGCATCGCTGTCGCTGTCGGTGCCGGCAGCCGAGCTTGTCGCAGTTGCGGAGGTCGAGGTCCCAGTCATGCTTTCCACTTAAGCAACGGTGTTGCCAAAGTGCAAGCGGAGGGGACAATGACGGGGTGAAGTCGTACGGGAACAGGGTGAACACCGGAGTGAACCTGCCGGCGCTGCGCGGGCACAACGCCGCGTTGGTGCTCGATCTGCTGCGCGCGGCGGGCGAGGCGGGCATCAGCCGTCTGGAGCTGGCCGAGGGCACGGGGCTCACCCCGCAGGCCGTCAGCAAGATCACCGCGCGGTTGCGGGCGGAGGGGCTGGCCGCGGAGGCGGGCCGCCGCGCCTCGACGGGCGGCAAGCCGCGCACCGTCCTGCGCCTGGTCCCCGACGCCGGCCACGCGGTCGGCCTGCATCTGGACCGCGACGAGCTGACGGCGGTCCTCGTCGACCTCACCGGCACGGTGGTCGCCGAACGCCGCGCCCCGCTCGCCTTCGGCGCGGGCGCGGAGGCGGTCGTGGAGACGGCGGCGGAGGAGGTACGGGGGTTGCTGACGGAGTTGGCCGACCGGGGGGCGGTGCCCGGTGCCGGGCGGGCAGGGGCGCCTGGGGCGTTGCCCGGCGCCGGGCGGGCGGTGGCGACTGGGCCTGTGCCCGGAGTCGGGCGGGCGGTGGAGCCCGGTGAGGGGGCGGGTGTCGGTCCGGCGGCGAGTGACGCGGGCCCCGGTGAGGTCTCCGGGGCGGTGCCCGGCGCCGGGCGGGCAGTGACGCCTGCGCCCGGAGTCGGGCGGGCGGTGGGGCCCGGTGAGGCGGCGGGTGTCGCTCCGGCGGCGAGTGACGCGGGCCTGGGTGACGTATCCGGGCAGGTGCCCGGTGCCGGGCGCCCGGCGGCGCCTGGGGGTGCGCCCGGTGCGGAGCGGGCGGTGGGGTCCGAGGCTGCGTCCAGTGGCGGGCGAGCGGCCGGGTCTGGCGTTACGTCCGGACGCGGGCCGGCGGCCGGTCCCGGGCCCCGTGTGTCCGGCGTCGGCGTCGCGCTGCCCGGGCCGCTCGATCATGTGGGCGGGGTGTTGCGGCGGGTGACGGGGTTTCCGGCCTGGGACGGGTATCCGTTGCGGGACGCGCTGGCGGGGCGGCTCGGGCTGCCGGTCGTCGTGGACAAGGACACCAACGCCGCCGCTCTGGGCCTGGCCCTCGCCGGTGCCGACGCCGGCGGCTCCTTCGCGTATCTGCACCTGGGCACAGGGCTGGGCGCCGGGCTCGTGCTCGCGGGCTCCGTTCACCGCGGGGCACGCACCGGGGCCGGCGAGTTCGGCCATCAGGTGCTGCAGCTGGACGGTCCGCCCTGCGCGTGCGGGGACCGGGGCTGCGTCGAGGCGCTGTGCCTCGCGGCCGTCGCCCGGGGCGATCTGGACGAGGCCGCGCGCGTGCTCGGCACGGCCGCGGGCAACCTTGTCGGGCTGCTCGACATCGACCGCGTCCTGCTGGGCGGACGGACCGTGTTCGCCGCCGAGGAGCTGTTCGTACGCGGCGTGGGTACGGTCGTCGCCGCCCGTGCCCGGCGTGGCGGCGGGGCGGCGGACGTGCCCGTCGCCCTCGCCCCGGGAGGCGAACGCGCCGTCGCGGAAGGCGCGGCCCAGCTCGTCCTCGCGCCGCTGTTCGGCCGGGCGGAGGTGGCGTTCCCCGCCCATCGCCGCGGCCAGGACCCCGCCTGATCGTGCGCCTACGGGGCGTCCCCGTCACCGGGTGCCCCGTCAGGTCGGGTCCCCTGGCGATCACCGTGGAGGGGGTCCCGCCTCTCCGCCGGTGGTGCGCCGGTCCGTCGCCCCTCAGGTCGGGTTCCCCGTCAGTGGTCCCGGGCGGGCCCCGTCTCTTTGGGTGCTGGTGGGCCGGCTGTCGGTCTCGCCGCAGCCTGGCCTCCAGGGTCGGCGTCCCCGCCAATGGCTCCGGCGTGGCCGCCCGTGATCGTGCGCGGTGGGTCGGCGGACCGGTCCTGCCGCCGCCGGACCCCTCGGGTCGGATCCCGTCAAGGGCTCCCGGCAGGGGCCCCGTCGTCGTGCGGTCATGGGCCTGCCAGGCGGCCCTGTGGCCGCCTGGCGCCTCAGGCCGGCTCCCGCGAATCGCCCCGGGCGGGGCCCATCCGTTCGTACGTTTGTGGGCCCGTGGGGCGGCCCTGTCGCCCCCTGACACCCCCTCAGGTCGGCTCCCGCGAATCACCTCGGGCGCAGCTCGCCCGTTCGCGCGGCGTTGTGCGCCGGCGGACCAGTCCTGCCCCCCCCGGGCCCCAGGACGGCTCCCCGTCCATGCCCCCGGGCAACGAACGCCCCATCGCGCATGCGGCTCCCCCTCCCGCGACTACCGCCCGGTCGTCAAAGGCCGGCGTCCCGCCAATCGCCCCCGGCGTGATCCCGCCTGATCGTGCGGTTGTGGAACCGCCGATCGGGTCTACCGCCGGGTGGCGCCGGGGGGTGGGGCCGGGGGCGTGGCAAGGTCCCCGCATGCGATTCCGCAGTTCTCTCACCTTCGGCGTCGCCACCACCGTCGCCGCCGCTCTCACGTCCGCCGCCGCGCCGGGGCCGGCCGCGGCCGCACCGCAGGTGCGTCAGCAGCGGCACGCCGTCGTGGTGCCGCCCGCCTGCGGCACCGCCGACAGCGACGTCTTTCCCATCGACACCCGCATCCACGAGGGGCCCGCCGCCTACCGTCCGGGCGGTGACCGGCAGGGCTGGACGATCGACCTCACCAACACCACCGGCGACCCCTGCTCGGGCGTCCACCCGATCCTGGTCCTGGTGGACCAGCGGCAGCCGCTGCGGTCCGAGCAGATCAGGCTGGAGTTCCACGACGGGACGCGCTGGCGGCCCGTGCGGTTCGTGCGGACCGATCAGGACGAGCACGTCGGTGTCTTCGACGACGGCTTCCCCGGGTTCACGGTCGGCCCCGGCGAGAGTGTCGAGGTCAAGGTCAGGCTCGGCTTCAGCGCCGACACGCGGCCCACCCGCGTCGTGGCGTCCGCCGCGCTCGTCCAGCGCAGGGACGACGACGGCGAGTGGGTCGGCGACTCCAACGACTACGCGTTCACCGTCGCGGCCGACGCCCCCGAGGAGCCGTCCCCCACCGGGCGCGCGGACTCGATCGAGCGCGCGGACTCCATCGAACAACTGGCGCAGACCGGCGTCATCACCCTGCTCGGCCTCGGGGCCGCCGCCGGCACGCTCCTCCTCGGCGGCGCGGCCCTGCTGGCCCGCCACCGGCGCCTGCGCTCGGGCACCCGCCGCCCCTGACCCCGGCCGGGCCCACTCCGGGCACCGTGCCCGGAGTGGCGGCGTGGCGGACCGCGAGATGGGGACGAACAGCCGAGGGGCGACCGAGGGGCGAGATCGCGACTTCCTGTCGCACACAACGTGTTTGGGCCTGACCTGCGGAAACGTCGGTTCAGTGGTGTGCGAGGGCTTGCTCTGGCCGCTTGGGCCAGTTAGCCCTCAGCGGCCAGAGCACCCGTCGATCACACGAGGTCGACCAGGTCCGCGATCGAGTCCTTCACGTGGGTCGGCCGGTAAGGGAAGCGGCTGACGTCGTCCGCAGTGGCTGTCAGGCCGGTGAGCACCAGAAAGGTCTCCATCCCCGCTTCCAGTCCGGCGAGAATGTCCGTGTCCATTCGGTCGCCGATCATTGCGCTCGTCTCCGAGTGGGCGCCGATAGTGTTGAGCGCAGTCCGCATCATCAGAGGATTGGGCTTGCCGATGAAATAGGGCTTCTTGCCGGTAGCCGCAGTGATCAACGCTGCGACGGCTCCCGTGGCGGGAAGCGCTCCCTCGGCAGATGGGCCCGTCTCATCAGGGTTCGTGGCGATAAACCGAGCGCCATCGTTGATGAGCCGCACCGCCTTGGTCATAGCCTCGAACGAGTAGGTTCGGGTCTCACCCAAGATCACGAAATCAGGCTCGGTATCCGTCAGGACATACCCCACCTCGTGCATGGCTGTCGTCAGGCCGGCCTCACCGATGACATAGGCGGAGCCCCCAGGGTGCTGGTCGTCCAGGAACTTCGCAGTGGCCAGAGCGGAGGTCCAGATGTTCTCCGCGGGCACGTCCAGGCCAATGCGGTTCAGCCGGGCGTGCAGGTCCCGCGCCGTATAGATCGAATTGTTGGTCAGGACCAAGAACGGCTGGCCGGAGTCACGCAGCTTCTTGATGAAGGCATCAGCTCCTGGCACTGGGATGCCTTCGTGCATAAGCACCCCGTCCATGTCGGTCAACCACGATTCGATGGGCTTACGCTCTGCCATGTTGCCGGTCTCCTGTACGCAAGGGCCTGCTGGGTGCCGGGACGACACTGTGCCGCGACGCCCACAGCGTAGCCAGAGGGGCGCCGGTTGATTCATTCACCGTGGCCTGCGATGAGACGGCACCCTGTCGCCCACGGCGGCTGGGCAGGCTCCTGCGCTGGGCTCACGGCATCGGCGAGCCCAGCGGCTGCCCCCCCAGAGCGGGAAGGGCCAGCCACTAATCATTCATTCACGCATCTCAGGTGGAGTACTCCAGCTCTGTAAGCGCCATCTGCCGAACGGCCGGCACGAGGTCGTCCACGTTGAGGGAGTCCAGGTGGCGTCGAAGCGCCTGGCGAGCCTCACGCAGTCGCTCGACCAACGCGCCCCCGGTGATGTCGCCAGGGAGGATGGTCCGCCGGAACTCCGGGTCCTCGATCGCATCCGCCACCAGCTTCTCCACCAGCCACATCGGGGTGCGTTCCCGGATGGCGAAGGTCAGGTGGATGCTGTCCTCGTCCGTGACGACGTGCGGGTTGTGCACCCACCCGCGCGGCACCAGGAGGGACTGGCCCGGCTGCAGGTCGACCTCCATGTCCGGGCCGGCGGCCTCCCACGTGGAGATGTAGTGGTCCCGCCAGACACGCCAGCTCTCGTTATGCTCCCGCATCGGAGCCTCAACCGGCGGCTCCCAGAGCTGCCACCGTTTCGTCCCCGCGATCTGGACGATCACGGCCATCTGCTGGTCCCAGTGGTGCCGTAGGCCCTGGTTGGCCGGCGGGGTGAGGAACGTGTGGATGTAGTTCGAGTACCCGGTCTCCTGCTGGATGTCCCGGGAGACCTGGGCCATGGCGGGGATGACGCGCTGGAGGTTGCCGAGGCGGATCGTGTGACCGCTCTCGTACAGTCGCGCGAGCTTCGCGCGGTCGGCCCGGCCATCCGTGGTGAACGCCTTCTGGTTCAGAGACGGGTTGGGCGCCTTGACGATGGCGATCTCCTCGGCAGGGACGCACCCTCTGAAGACGTAGCCCCGGATCACCTCCGCGGAGGCCACCTCGTCCAGGGCCGTCTTACCGCGCTCATAGACGCGAGGTTCATCCGGCCACGAGGTCAGCAGATCGGTTACGCCGTTCTCGGGCAGTATGAGACGCAGCGACATTGCGTCGCCTCCTTCCGTGCAGGATCACGAAGGGGGGAGCGGGCAGGAAATCTCAGGGTGGAACCTGTTCGGGCAGCACACCACGGACAGTGAGAGGAGGCCCTTCGAGGAGGTGTAGTGCACCCAGCACACGTCGACTCCGCGCGGCAGCACGTCGGCGGCGTAATCCAGTTTCACGTCGAGATCGGCATACGCCTGGCGCCCGTCCTCCCGCTCGAACGGCCGGTTCGCCTCGTACTGCTTTCGCATCCAGGCCAGGGCACCCCCCGCATCCGTCCACGTGAGGTCGACGGAGACCTGGTTCTTCTTCATCAGCCAGTGGCCGGTCATCATCGGCGGCACGTTGCCGGTCTGGAACTCCGCGGCGGCTGCGCGGTACTGAACGAGGAGTTCTTGGTGCTTCGCGTCCTCGGGGCCTGACACCATCGGCGGGCCGTTGGGATGCGCCGGCCGTCGTCTGCCCTCCTTCGCATACTCGAACGCGGCTCCGATCCATGGCCCAAACCCGTGCCAATGCCCTGACCAGCTCATACGTGCCCTTCTGGGAAGTGCAGGGCCGCCCCGCCGAAGCGGATCGACCCTTCTCGTCACCTGGTGGGGAAGCGCCAGATCAGAGCGCCAACCCCCGCTTTTTCGCCCAGCCGACGACGAAGTCGTCCACCTCAGCGCCGGTGAAGCGCAGCTCCTTGCCCGCGCCCTCCGGCTTGTTGTCGGTGAGGACGAACGCCGACTCCGCGCCGGGGATCGCGGCCACCTCGATGCAGGACTCGTGCTCGCCTTGAAGGTTGCCGCCGCAGAAGTTTTCGAACATCGCACCCTTGACGGGCAGGTTGTAGATGCTGCTGGACATGGGAATGACCTCCCTGTGCAACTGCTGTGCGGAGAGACGTTCTCCGCGCCGTCGTGCACTTGCGACCCGCCCCGGCCCGACCTGTCCTTCTTCGGGGGGTGGCTGGCCGGGATGGGCGTTCAGTTCCACCCCCGCGAGGGCAACGCCGTACGGGGGAGCCGGCGGACTTTCACTCACGGGGGTGGAAGATCATTGGTTGACGACCCAGAGGGCTGCGCCGACCGACGAGCAGGGCAGGATCATGAGCCCCTGGAAGAACCACTGCCGCCAGCCGAGTGGGCGTCGGCGCCGGCTCTTGCCATGCCGAGCCCGAGCGCCACCATGAGGGCGAGCAGCATCAGGACGTAAATGACCTGCTGCGCCCTGGGACTCACGAGACACCCGTCCCGCTCCTCTGGCTGTAGACCCACAGAAGGTGTCGAGCCAGGTTGGCGACATCGCGCATGAAGAAGTACGCGGCGAAGGCCGGCGCGTCAGGGGTGGGACGGTGCCGCAGGTCGAGCAGCTTGTACGCCCTGCTGTACAGCTCCTTGACAATGTCGTCGCTGTCCGCCCCCAGGTCTTCAGCCAGAAGCCGTTCCAGGTGGCCGATCAGGGCGGGCGTCCGCGCGTCGATCTCATCGCGGGTCGTCGTCCCCAGTTGCATCGCGAGGGCGCTGTCGGTGCTGTCCCTGATCAGCTCATCGTCGATCGCTGGCCCGTCGACGCTCGAAGTGCTGCTGCTCTCGCTCACGGTGGACACCACGCATCTCCCCTCGGTATTGCACCGAAGTGCAGATTCCTTGGCTGCTCGGTTCGGAACGACCGTAGAGCGGTCTGCAAACAACAACCAAGAAGATTGCGCGAGTTTGCAGCAAGCGGATTGACGGTGGCGAACGCGCCCTCGACCATCGAGGTGCCGCGCAATCTCGCGCAAGGCAGACGACAGGAGAACAACCATGAAACTACGGTTCCTTGGTAAGGACTCCAAAGTGGGCGACTGCCCTACCCTATACGCCACCGACCAGGACACTTACCTCGTCCAAGGCTGGAGGATTGCCCTGGACGACCCTCGGGTCCAGCTCGACATCCCCGCGGGGAAGACCGCGGTGGAGGTTCCCGCCGAGCTGTTCGAGCACCTGGGGAAGGACGGTCTTCCCTCTGGCGAGTTCAAGCGTCTCGAGGACCCGCTCATGGTCCTCACACCGAGTGGTACGTACGTTGTGCAGGGCCAGGAGGTGACCGATCCCGAGACCCTGGCCCAGATGTCGATTCCGGACTACGAGACGGTGGTCGAGGTCTCCAAGGCCGCGATCACAGCCCTACTGGAGGAACCACGTGGAGCTGATCTCCAGCGCCGAGCGCAACCGGCTCATTGAGGCGGTCGCGCACGATGCCTTCCATCTGGAGCTGAGGGATGACTACTCGGTGCCGTTGGAGGACGGGCCGTATGAGAAGTGGCTCGCGGGAGTGGTCGACAACGCCTTCATGGGCTCGTGGCTGATGATGGTCCGAGGGCTGACCCAGGAGGGCAAGACGGTGCGGCGGGTCCGCGTCGTGACTGAGCCGCACACTCCATACATCCGTTGGGAGCACGAGGGAACTCCGCTCAACGAGGAGGCCGGCGAGCAGATCCGATGGTTGCCGCGCCACAAGTTGCCCGAGGGCCTGGTCTTTCCGGTCGAAGGCAACGACTGGTGGCTCTTCGACGACAAGCTCCTGGCAGTCGGGCACTTCGACGAGAACGGAAGGGTCCTCGGTTCCGAAGTGATCGACGATCCCGAGACGGTCGCCGAATGTGTCCGTGTCCGGGACCTTCTCTGGGACTCTGCAATCCAGCACTCCGAGTACAAGCCTTGACCGAGCAGTGAACAACCAGGCACAGGAGACCCGCGAGGCGTTGGGTGCCCGGCTGCGTGGATTCCGCAAGGACGCGGGGTTCACCAGCGGCCGGGCCTTCGCTGCTGTCACCGGTTGGCAGGAGTCGAAGGTCTCTCGCATCGAGAACGGCAAGCAGAACGCGAGCGAGGACGACATCCGGGTCTGGTGCGAGAAGACCGGCCGCTCGGCCGAGATCTCGGACCTGGTCGCCACCGTCCGACACATAGACGAGCTGTGGATGGAGTGGCGCCGACAGCTCCAAGAAGGCACTGAGAACCGCCAGAAGAGGTCCCTGCCGCTCTACCAGAAGACGAAGGTGTTCAGGATCTGGGACCCCTCCACGATCTGGGGCACCATCCAAACCTCCGACTATGCGGAGGTCATCTTCGAACAGGTGTCGAACTTCTATGAATCGCCGGTCGACACGGAGGCTGCCGTGGCCAAGCGCCTTGAACGACAGTCGTACCTCTATAAGGGCGATCGAATCTTCAACGTGCTCCTTGGCGAGCAGGCCCTCTACTCGAACCACGGCGGGTCGGGGGTCATGAGGGCTCAACTCGACCGACTGATAGCGGTGATGGCGCTACCTCGACTCAGCCTGGGCATCGTCCCACGGTCGGCCCCCCTCGAACTCTGGATCGGACATGCCTTCTCGATGTTCGACGACAAGCTCGTGATGGTGGAGACCTATTCCGCGGAGATGTCAGTGACGCAGCCGCGGGAAGTCGAGCAATACCGGAAGGCATTCGAGTTTCACCGGCAGTCTGCCGTCTACGGGCAGGCCGCGAGGGAGCTAATCCTGAAGGCCATCCAGCATTTTCAGCGCATGGGAAGGGAAAACCGTGAATGAAAAGCCGAATTGGCACACAAGTAGCTACACGAAGTCGGATACTTGCGTCGAAGTCGCCGATAATGACCCGACTGAGATCAAGGTGAGGGACTCGAAGAATAAGGAGGGCGCCGTTCTGGCCTTTCCCCCCACTTCCTGGATGAGCTTCGTGGAATTCAGTACGGCGTTCGACGTGTGAGCGGCTCATCGACCGGCCCCTCTCCGCGAGGGGGCCGTCGCGGGCAGATCAGTGAATGATCTCGTCAGCCCTCATCCCGTCGCCCCTGATTCGGTTCGGTGCGCCGCCGAGCGTCCGCACACCCCCCGAGCGTCGCTACCACTTGCAGCCGCAGATCCTCCTGCACAGCGGGCAGTAGCGGCGCATGTCCCCACCCTCGATCACACCCGGTCAACGGCGAGGGCTCTTGCTTGGCTGAGGCTTACGTCATGAGGGGCAGGCAACCCGACTCACACCCAGGTCTGTTGCGCTCTTTGCTCCCGGCGACGTCGTTGTCGATGTCCCGGCGCGAGGTCAGTCCGGTGAGCAGTACCCGTTCCGGCCCTCCACCGTCGTGAACTCCATCGCCGACCTGGTCGAGCGGATCTAGAGCCCTGGAGGCCCTGGAGGCCCAGCGCCCTGGAGGCCCAGCGCCCTGGAGGCCTAGAAGCCCTCTGGAGCCCCGGCCCCCGTTTGACCCGTGCCGGGGTGCGGGGCGCCGGGCGCGGCGTGAATCTCGTAGGACAGGAGGTTCACGATGCGAATACGTTCCCTTGCTCCCCGTGCGGCCGAGGTGGCCGTCCTGGTGGCGGTCGCCCTGCCCGGCGGGGTGGCCCGGGCCCACGAGAGCGGCTCCGTGGAGGCCACCGTCACCCCCGCCACCGCCGACGCCGGCGCCTCCGTGGAGGTCACCGTGACCGGCTGCGAGGGCGCCACCGGGGCGGCCGGGGCGGGGGCCTTCGAGGGGGAGGCGCGGCTCAGCGGGCGGGGCGGCGACGACCTCAAGGGCACCGCGAAGATCCGCAAGGGCGTCACCGGCTCCTACGAACTCACCGTCATCTGCGACGGCCACCCCCACCAGGGCGTCGGCACCGTCCGCGTGGCGGGGCGGAGCGCCGAGCCGAGCGCCCCGGTGCGGGCCGGTGGCGGCGGCACCGCGCAGCTCACCTCGGCCGCGTCCGAAGGGGCCGACGAGGCGGGCCCCGGCACCCGGCACGCCGTGGTCGGCCTGATCCTCGCCGGGGTCGCGGCCGTCGCCGTGGCCTTCCGCAGCGCCCGTCGGCACCGCTCCGAGTGACGGACGGGCCCCTGTCGTGTCCGGCGGCGAACGCCCGTCCGGCTCCGCGCGCCTGCTGACCGGCCTCGCCTGGGCGGTTCTCCTGGGCGGCCTCGGGCTGTGGGGCAGCGGCCTCTCCGCGCTGCCCGGCGGCATGTCCGCGCCGACGAAGGGCGACGCGGCCGCGGTGGGCCGCCCCCCGGACGTCGACCTGCCGCCCGCGCACGAACCGCTGCCGCCCGCGCGCCCGCTCCGCGTCGACGTGCCGTCCCTGGCCGTGACGGCGCCCGTGACGGCCCGCGGCCTGGACCCCGAGGGAGCGATCGACCCGCCTCCGTACGCCCGGGCGGACACCGTCGGCTGGTACGGCGGCGGCACCCGCCCCGGCGCCCCGGGCGCCGCCCTCTTCGTCGGCCACGTCGACACGGAGACGGAGCCCGCCGTCTTCTACGACCTCAGCGCGGTGCGGCCCGGCGAGCGGATCCGGGTGGCGCGCGACGACGGGACCGTCGCGGAGTTCACCGTCGACGACGTCCAGGTCGTCGCCCGTACCCGCTTCGACGCGCGCAAGGCCTACGGCGCGCACGAGGAGGGCCGCGCCGAGCTGCGCCTCATCACCTGCGGCGGCACCTTCGACCGGGCCGCCCGCGCCTACACGGCCAACGTCATCGTCTCCGCCTACCTCACGGGCGTCGCCCGCGGGCCCGCGGCGTCCGGCGCATCCGACCCGGTCGGCGGCCCGCTCCCCCCGGGAGCCGCCGACCGGGCGGTCCTCGACCGCGGGCGCGCGGGTCGCGGGAGGAACCCGGCACCGGCGCGGGAGGTCGACGGGCCATTCCGAGGAGCGGAACGGCCCACGGGCCGGGGGCTCGGGCCGTGTGACGAACTCTAGGACGAATCGGTGCCCCGGGGGAGTGGGTGTCGAGCCGGTTGTCAGGACGGGGCGGGCCGGTCCCGCCGAAGCGCCGCGCAGTCGAATGTCCCCTCGATCACCTGGGTGGCGACCAGGTCGATGGCCCGGCGTTCCGTGCGCGCGTAGCGCCGCAGCGCCTCGAACGCCTCGTCCGCCCCGGTGTGCCGGCGCTCGGCGAGCACGCCTTTGGCCTGTTCCACGCGGACCCGGCTGTCCAGGGCGTGCTGGAGCTGCGCGGCGAGCGTCCGGCAGCCCGTGAGAGCCAGAGGCTAGGTGCGATGGGGGGCGCCTGTGGGGGCGGGTGAGCTGAGACGCGTACGAATGTTGCCGAAGTGCTCCCGTATGGCCCGCTCGGCCCGGACGGCGTCCCCCGAGCGCACCGCCTCCACGATCTCGCGGTGCTGGCGGCAGGTGACCTTGGGGTCCTGCGGTACGTCCACCAGATCGGTGCGGACCTTGTGGAAGGCGTCCCAGAACGCCTCCAGGACCTCGCCGAGGAGGAGGTTGCCGAGGCCGCGGTACAGGGCGGCGTGGAAGGCGCGGTCGGTCTCCGCGCGCACGGTGCCGTCGGGGGCGGCGGCCTCGGCGTCCATCCGGTCCACCAAGGCGTCCAGTTCGGCGAGGTCGGCCTCCGGGACCCGGCCCGCCAGGCGCGCGATCAGCCCCGTCTCCACGGCCTCGCGCAGCTCAAGGAGCTGGAGCAGGCTGTCCTCGCCGCGGTAGTGGCCCGCCACCGTGCGGAAGGCGAGGCCCTCGATCATCGGTGCGACCGACATCGGGCCGACATACGTACCGAAACCGTGCCGGATCTCCACGATCCCGACGGCCTGGAGCGCCTTGAGGGCCTCCCGCACGGAGTTCCTGCTGACACCGAGGCGCTCCATCAGCTCGGGCTCGGTGGGGAGCGAGGCCCCGGAGGGCAGCCGGGAATCGATGATGAGCTTCTTGATCCGCTCCTGGATGTCGCGCGCCATGGCGCAACCGTAGCGGTAGGGCACACGACGAAGGCCCCCCGCGTGAACGGAGGGCCTTCGGTGTCTGTGCGCCGCCAGGGACTCGAACCCCGGACCCGCTGATTAAGAGTCAGCTGCTCTAACCAACTGAGCTAGCGGCGCCTGCTGACCTGGAGAACTCTACCGGATGTCCGGGAGTGCTCCTGACCACCCGGCCCGCCGGGGCGGCGTCCGGAGAGGGAACTCGCGGGGGCCCGGGGAGCCGCCGGGGCGGGCCGCTACATCATTCGGACCGTCAACATGCGGTATCCCGGGACAGTTGAGAAACTGACGGATGTGCAGATGCGCGGACTTTCTATTCTGGGGTGTGAGGGGAATCGCATGGAGGCCGCTCCGGTATTCGAGGAAATCGACCCCGAGAGCGACTGCGGCTGTCCCGGTTGTCTCCACTGGCGGCGCGCCATGGTCCACGCGCTTCCCGTGCGGCTCGGCGGCCACCCGGCGGCGCACGGCGCGCGGCGCGCCCTCGTCCTCGCGGCGGCGGCGGGGACGGTGCTCGGCGGCCAGACGCTGCCGGCGGCGGCCGGCACCGAGGTGGGGGGTGCCGGGGCGGCAGGCCATGCGGCGGCCCGGCGGGACGCCCGTCCGGCGGACGAGGGACCCGACACGCCGCAGGGCCCCGCGAGCCCCCTGCACGGCGGTTCGGGCGTGCCGGCGTCGTCGGTGTACCACTCGATCTCCCGGACGACGATCATCGACCGGGCGATGACGTGGGTCGACGCGAAGGTGCCGTACAGCATGGAGGCGTACTGGAGCGACGGTTACCGCCAGGACTGCTCCGGCTTTGTCTCGATGGCCTGGAACCTGAGCGGCAACGAATGGACGGGCAGCCTCGGCAAGTACGCGGTGCGCATTACGAAGGAACAGCTCCAGCCCGGCGACATTCTTCTCTTCCACAATCCGGCGAACCCGACCAAGGGGTCGCACGTGACGCTTTTCGGTGGCTGGACGGACGCCACTCAAACGCATTACGTCGCCTACGAGCAGACCCGCCCGCACGCCCGTAAGCAGGCGACTCCCTATGCCTACTGGGAGAACTCCGACCGCTATCTGGCCTATCGCTTCAAGGGCGTCGAGGAGGCCGGGACCACCACGGAGGGCAAGGGCGCGGGCAGCGGCTCCGGGCCGGTCCGCACGCGCTACCCGGGGGCGGGCTCCTTCGGGCCCGGGGCGAACAACGCGTACGTCACCCGGCTCGGCGAGGCGCTGGTCGCGCGGGGCGGCAAGCGCTTCTACCGGTCGGGCCCCGGACCGCGCTGGACCGAGGCGGACAGCAGGGCGACGCGGGCCTTCCAGCTGGCGCAGGGGTGGCGGGGCGGGAGCGCGGACGGCCTGCCCGGCCCGGCCACGTGGTCGTACCTGATGCGGGGGACGGGACGGGACATCCCCGCGGCGGCCGCGACCCCGAAGGACACCGATGCGCGGACGGCGCCGGCCTACCCCGGGGCGGGCGTCTTCCGGCCCGGGGTCTCCCACCCGGCGGTCGAGCAGCTCGGCGTCCAGCTCGTGCGGAAGGGCTTCGGCCGCCACTACGCCCGGGGCCCCGGCCCCACCTGGAGCGAGAGCGACCGACGCAACGTGGAGGCGTTCCAGCGCGCCCAGGGCTGGCGGGGCGCGGCGGCCGACGGCTACCCGGGCCCGGAGACGTGGCGACGGCTGTTCCGGTGAGGAGCACGGCCTCGGGCCTCGGGCCTCGGCCCGGGGTACGGCGGAGGTGTCGGTGAGGCGGAGGCAGGGATGAGGCAGGGGCGTGCGTGAGGTGGGGACGGACCAGGCGGAAGTACTGATGAGGCGGAAGTACTGATGAGGCGGAGGTACTGATGAGGCGGAGGCACGGATGAGTGCGACGGCGGCTTCACAGCCACAGTCCCCGCGGCCCGGCGGGGCGCCCGAGCAGGCCGCCGCGCGGCCGCCGAGGGTGATCCAGAGCGAGGCCACCACCGAGATCCCCGTCCACCTTCTCTTCCGCGACGACCCGGACGACCCGGTGGCCGTCCCGCTGCCGCCCGCCGTGGTGCGGCGCAGGCGGGGTACGGGGGAGCAGCCCCGGACGCCGCGCCGCCCCGCGCCCACGCCCACGTCGGCGTCGGAGGCGGGGCCCGCCGAGTCCGCGGCGCGCCCCGTGCCCGACCTCGACCCTTCCCTGGCCGAGCGGCGGGCCCGGGTCCTGCCCGGCCTCGCCGGCGTCCTCGGCGGATGCGCGGGCGTCGCCGGTTGCACGCTGTCGCTGTGGTGGGCGGGGATGCTGCCCGAGCCGGCGCTGCGGGCGGCCGGACTCGACGGCGGGGGCACCGGGCCGGGGCCGGCGCAGTGGGCCTCGCTCGCCGCGTCGGGCACGCTCGGCCTGTTCGGCTTCGGCGGGCTGGCCCGGGGCCGGGTCGGCCGGGCGTGGGTGCTCAGCCTCTTCGGCCGCTACCGGGGCACGGTCCGCCGCACGGGCCTGCTGTGGGTGAACCCCCTGCTGCTGCGCCGCCGCGTCGACGTACGCCTGCGGCACTGGCGGAGCGAGCCGATGCCCGCCGTGGACCGGGACGGGGTCGCGCTGCGGGTGGTCGTCCTCGTCGTATGGCGGGTGAAGGATCCCGCGCGGGCGACGCTCGCGGTGGAGGACCACCAGGAATATCTGCGCGAGTGCGTGGAGGCGGCGACGGCCCGCGTGCTCTCGCGGCTGCCCGCCGACGCGTTCCACGACGACGCGCCCGCGCTGCGGGACGCCCCCACGCTGCGGGACGCCGACGCCGTGGGCGCGGCGCTGACCCGGGCGCTCGCGGCGGACGTCGAGGCGGTCGGCGTGGAGGTCTTCTCGGCCCGGCCCACCCGGATCGAGTACGCCCCCGAGGTGGCCGCCGCGATGCGCCGCCGCCGGGTCGCGGCCCTCGACGCACGGCACCGGGACACCGTGCTGACCTCGGTGGTCGACTCGGTCGAGGACACCGTGACGCGGCTGACCACGCGGGGCCTGGTGGAGCTGGACGACTACGAGCGCAAGGCCTTGGTGAAGGACCTGACGGTGGCGTTCTACACGGGGCACGGCGAGCACCGGTGACCGACCCGTGATCCGCCCCGTGATCCGCCTCGTGAGCCGCCCCGTGATCCGGACGGATCCTCTCCGGCATTGGTATGGACATGTTCAACTAACGCCAATAATCTGAGACTTGGTCTAGACCGCAGTGCGCGCACGTCCCCGGAACTCCCCACGTTCGGTCAGGAGCGGCACATGCGAAAGAAGAAGATGTACGCGGCCATGGTCGGCCTCACCACGGTCGGCGCCGTCGCGCTGTCCACCGGTGGCGCCAGCGGCCACGGCTACACCGATCTGCCCGCCAGCAGGCAGATCAACTGCGCCAAGGGCGTGGTGACGAACTGCGGCTCCATCCAGTACGAACCGCAGAGCGTCGAGGGTCCCAAGGGCTTCCCGGCGGGCGGACCGGCCGACGGCAAGATCTGTTCGGCGGGCATAGCCGGCTTCAACCAGCTCAACTCGCCGCGGACGCCCGGGGGCGGGGCCTGGCCCACGACGGCGGTGAGCGGCGGACAGAGCTACACGTTCCGCTGGCAGTTCACCGCGCGCCACCGCACCACGGACTTCAAGTACTACATCACCAAGCAGGGTTGGGACGACAGCCAGCCGGTGACCAGGGCGGCCCTGGACACCACGCCGTTCCTCACCGTGCCGTACAACAGCCAGCAGCCGCCCGCGACCCTCTCGCACAGCGGCACCGTCCCCGGTGGCCGCAGCGGGCACCACGTGATCGTCGCGGTCTGGACGATCGCGGACACGGGCAACGCGTTCTACGCCTGCTCGGACGTCAAGTACTGAGCCCTGCCCGAGCGGCTTCCCCGCCCCGCCGACGGGTTCCGCGTACGCCGTGCACGACCGCACGGCGTACGCGGGGCCCCGCGCCGCGTGGGGCGGTGCTGTGAAGCGGCCGTTCCTCATCGGTCCGCTCGCGTGAGCGATTACGATCCACCACCATGAGCGCGCCCGACCAGTCCGACCGGTCCGAGCAGTCGGACCAGCCCCCCACTCCGCCCGGTCCCGAGCCGGACGCCCGGCCCGTCGGCCCGACCCCGGCCGCCCGCGCCCGCCGCGCCCGCGTCGCCGCGGCGTCCTTGCTGATGGCCGCGGCGGCGGTGGTCCTGGCGCTGCGGCTGGCGAGCCGCTCGTCCGTCCTGGTCGTCGGGGTGTACGGGCTGCTGCTCATCCTCTGCGGAGGAGTGATCGAGCTGAGCCGCCGCGGCCGGACCAGGCTCGGCACCTGGCTCCTCGCGGCGGGTCTCGTGGCGGCGCTGGTGATGGACGGGGTCGTGCTGTCGTAACCGCGGGCGCGCCCGCCGAAGCGCACTGAGGACCCCAGAGGCCCCCCGCAGGTCCGCACCGAGCCGCCCCGCCCCCCAAGCCGCCCCGCGCCCTCGGGCCGCCGCGGCCAAAGGGACATCACCTTCTATTCCCGCCAAAAGGCACTGGCAATTACCTGCCAAGGATCAAGCCGGTTCGGCGGAAAGGCCGAGGACGGGCCGCGGACCTGACACGTGCCAGGTCGCCGCCTCGCTCCGGTTGCGGACATGGGCCGCCCCAACACCCTTGGCCCCGGCCTATGTTGAGCACAGGTCGCGGCCCCTGGGGCCGCGTGTCGCACGTAATCTGGAGGTTTTCCATGACCACGGCTCAGTGGAGACGGCGCGTAGGCACGACGGTGGCGGCGGCCACCCTCTTCGGGTTCGGCGCCGTGGGCGGGGCGCAGGCGACCGAGACCGCAGGGCGGCCGGCCGCCCAGGCCCCCGCCGCCGCGGCCGCCGTCGACTACGGGACCTGGCAGCGCGACGTCCTCAAGGTGACGGACGAGGTGCGGCCGTACCTGGAGAAGCGGATCGCGGAGGGCGCCGGGCAGAAGCTGGCGATCGTGCTCGACATCGACAACACCTCGCTGGAGACGCATTTCCACCCGTTCCCGCCGACCCCCGCCGTCAAGCCGGTCCTGGAGATCGCCAAGCAGGCGAAGGAGCGGGGCGTGGCTGTGTTCTTCGTCACCGCGCGCCCCGACCTCATCGAGCTGGTCACCAAGGCGAACCTGACGTCCGTCGGCTACCCGGTGGACGGCCTCTACCAGCGGACTTTCGGTGATCTCTTCGGCAGCCCGGCCGAGTTCAAGGCCGCCAAGCGCGCCGAGATCGAGGGCCGCGGCTACGCGATCATCGCCAACATAGGCAATAACGGCTCGGACTTCGCCGGCGGTCACGCGGAGTGCGGGTTCAAATTGCCGGACTATGACGGGCAGCTGTCCTAGGTTCAACGAGCGTATTCGTTTAACGCTGTGACCTCCCGGTACTTCATTCACCCCGGGATGAGGGGCCCGGGAGGTCGGGCTATGCTACTCATCAGTTTGTAACAAGTCGTCACATCAAGCACCTGACGGCCTACCTGAAGACCGCGGTCCGCACCATGAGGTTTCCCGTAAAACGATGGCCCGGGACGCCTTTGGCCTTCGTTGACGTTGTGCGGGCCGTTTGGTTAGGGTTGCAACAAGAGGAGCCCTGAAGGGTGACTTGAATCCGGCGGCGCGAGGCGCGTCCCGGGTTTCCACGGGGGAATGGGGGCATCTCCAGTGTGTCGCATGTACTGCATGTGTTGTCCGTCCGACCGGATGTGCCGCCGCGGGAATACCCGGTGATGAACGCCGGTTAATACGACGGCTCTTGAACTGTCCTCCGCGATGTCCTTTCCGCGGAGTGTTCGATCACTTCGATCACGATCACTTCGATCACTACGATCATGTCGTTTCGGGCTGATGTTGGTTAAGCTTCAGGGGGAGCTGTACCGCGTATGTCTACCAATGCCGATCTTTCCTCGGATTCCGGGCCGATATTCGCCGCGCTGAGAGCGCAGACGCCCGCACCCTCTCACGGCGAGGTCGAGCGCATGCTCCTCGAAGCGCGCAGACTCGTCGAGACAGCCGTCGACCGCCACCGCAGCGAAGGGCGCCTCGTCGCCGCCCTCGACCCGGACGAGGGTTCCGTCGGGGCCGCCACCGAACAGGTGGTCGCCTCCGCCGGACGCACGCTCGCCGTCGTCCTCTCCGGCAAGGGCGAAGAGGAGACGCTCCAGCTCATCGGCCATCTCGGCCGGGCCGCGGCGCGCGGCGTCGAGGTCCAGCTCCTGGGCCGCGTGGGCCTGTTGGAGGACCGTGTGCTCGCCGAGCACCTCGACAAGTACGCGCCGGGCGTCGAGGCCCGGCTCGCCCGCGGACCGCTCCAGGAGATGGTCCTGGCCGACGGGGCGGCGGGCGTCGTCTGGTCCCGCAGCGGCCTCGACGTCCGTGAGGCCGTCCTGGTGCACGCCTCCGCCGTCCTGCGCAACCTGCGCACTCTCTTCAGCGTCTCGTGGTCGGGCAGCGCCGCGCTCTCCGACTACCGCAGTCTGAGCGACCGTTCGCGCAGCGCTCTGGCCCGGCGGATACTGCTGGCCCTCAACTCCGGCCGCACCGACGAAGTCGCCGCCCGCGAGCTGGGCATGTCCGTGCGCACCTATCGCAGGAACGTTGCGGAAATAACCCGTGAACTGGGAGCCAACTCCCGGTTCCAGGCCGGGGCCAGGGCCGTCGAACTCGGACTGCTCGCCCCGCTCGTCGAAAGGCCCGTCGACCGCCGCCGAGCCGGGTAAGAAATTGTCACACGGAACCGGGCGCCCCGGCCGTGCGCGGACCCCATGGCAGCTTGCTGTAGCTGTTCTTGTGGCGTGCGAAGCGGGGTGTGTAGGAATGGTTTCGCCTCCACCTCGGGTGCCCTGATACGCAATTTGCGAGGAATGACATTCCGTGAGCAGCATGATGATCGAAGCCACAGAAATAAGCCGTAAGTTCGGCTCCATGCAGGCTCTCAACGGTGTCAGCCTCAGCGTGGGGAAAGGGGAAGTCCTCTGCCTGCTCGGACATAACGGAGCGGGCAAGAGCACCTTGGTCAGCATCCTCGCCACCGCACTGCCGCCCACCGGCGGCACGGCCCGCGTCGCCGGCTTCGACGTGGTGCGCGAAGCGCCCGAGGTGCGCCGGCGCATCGGTCTCACCGGACAGTTCGCGGCCGTCGACGAAAGCCTCTCGGGGCGCGAGAACCTCATCCTCGTGGCCCGGCTGCTCGGCGCGAACAAGCGGGAGGCGCGGGCCCGCGCCGACGAGCTGCTGGAGATGTTCGACCTGACCAAGGCGGCCGGCCGCACCGCCGGTTCGTACTCCGGCGGGATGCGCCGCCGCCTCGACCTCGCGGGCAGCTTCGTCGGCCACCCGCAGGTGCTCTTCCTCGACGAGCCGACCACCGGACTCGACCCGGTCAGCCGCAACGCCCTGTGGGAGCTGGTGCGCGCGACCGTGGCCGACGGCACGACCGTGCTCCTCACCACCCAGTACCTCGAGGAGGCCGAGCAGCTGGCGGACCGCGTCGTCGTCCTCGGACACGGCTCGACCATCGCCGACGGCACGGTCGCGGAGCTCAAGGGCCGCCTCGGCGTCAGCACCGTCCGGGCCACCCTGGCCGACGGCGCCGCGGTGCCCGCCGCCCTCGGCGCGCTGCGTGCCGCCGGACTCGAACCGGCGTCCGGCGAACCCGAGGGCCTCGTCGCCGTTCCCGTGGAGGCGTCCACCGGACTGGCCGCGGTGGTCAGGGCGCTGGACGAGGCGGGCGTGGGAATCGTCGAGATCTCCCTGGCCGAACCGACCCTGGACGACGTCTACATCAACCTCGCCGAGCGGCTGCCCGCCGCCCCGGCACACTCCTGACCCCCACCCCTGCTCGTCCTCTTCCCCGCTCGTCCCCTTCCCTTTTCTCTCTTCCCGACCCTGGGAGCACTTCCATGGCGCTCACCACGCCCACGTACTACTCGATCACCGAGGCCACGATGATGCCGCGCGTCATCCGGCTCGCCCCCAACCTGTACGGCGCGGTCTTCACGCTGATGAAGCTGCTGCCCGCCCGCACCATCCTGCGGAGCGCGGAACAGCGGGGCGAGCTGGCTGACGGCACGGTGATCGTGGAGACCACGTCGGGCACCTTCGGGCTCGCACTCGCCATGGAGAGCGCCCTGATGGAGCGGGAGCTGGTGCTGGTGAGCGACCCCGCCATCGACGCCAACCTCTACCGCCGGCTCACCGACCTCGGCGCCCGCGTGGAGATCTGCCGGGAGCCCGCGCCCGTCGGCGGCTTCCAGGGCGCCCGACTGCGCAGACTCGCCGAGATACGCGCCGAACTCCCGGACACCTACTGCCCCGAGCAGTACACCAACCCCGACAACCCGGGCTCGTACGGCGTCGTCGCGCAGCAGCTCAGCAAGCTGCTCGGCACCGTCGACTGCCTGGTGGGGCCCGTCGGTTCGGGCGGTTCCATGTGCGGCACGACCCGCGGCCTGCGCGAGGTCACCCCGCACACCCGGGCCATCGGCGTCGACACCCACCGCAGCGTGCTCTTCGGCCAGCCCGACGGGCCCCGCGCGCTGCGCGGCCTCGGCAACAGCCTGTGGCCCGCCAACCTCGACCACTCCGTCTTCGACGAGGTCCACTGGTGCTCCGCGGCCGAGGCCTACGCCTCCACCCGCGCCCTGCACGCCCGGCACGCCCTCTTCCAGGGCCCCACCAGCGGTGCCGCCTTCCTCGCCGCCCAGTGGTACGCCGCCCGCCACCCCGACGAGCTGTGCGTGGTGATGCTCCCCGACGAGGGCTACCGCTACCAGGCCACCGTGTACGACGACGCCTGGCTGACCGAGCACGGGCAGCGCCTGGAAGCCCTGCCCGAGGAGCCCGTCCTGATCGACGACTTCGCGGACGCCGGCGACGGCTGGACCCGCCTCGCCTGGAACCGCCGCCGCTACGAGGACGTGCCGGGCACCGTGCCCCGCACCGACGTGGGCCCGCTGGCCGCCCGGGCCCGCTCATGACCCTCGCCGCACCGGGCACCGGCCGCCTCACCCGCACCCTGGGCCCGCGGACCCGCCGCGTGGTCTACGGGACGCCGGGACCCGCCGAGATCCGCGACGAACTGCACCACACCACCACCGTCGACCTCGCCCATGTCGTCATGCTCACCGAGTGCGGCCTGCTGCCGAAGGACGCGGCCGCCGCCCTCCTGGAGCGGATCACCCGGCTGCGGGCCGACGACTTCGCCGAGCTGTACGGCACGGACGCGCCCCGCGGCCTCTACCTGATGTACGAGGGGCACCTCGTCGCCGAACTCGGTGCCGACATCGGCGGCAAGCTGCACACCGGCCGCTCCCGCAACGACATCAAGGCCACGATCACCGCGATGCGGCTGCGCGCCGAACTCATCGGCCTGCTGGGCGAGGTGCAGCGCATGCAGGGCGTCCTGCTGGCCCGCGCCCGCGCCCACCACGGCGTGCCCATGCCCGTCTACACGCACTTCCAGCCGGCCATGCCCATCAGCTACGGCTACTACCTGGCCGGCATCGCCACCGCACTCGACCGGGACATCACCGCACTGCGGCAGACCCTCGACGGACTCGACCGCTGTCCGCTGGGCGCGGGCGCCGTCTCCGGCACCGACCTGCCGATCGAACCGGCCCGCACCGCGGCCCTCCTCGGCTTCACCGCGCCCCCGCTGCACGCGATGGACGCCGTCGCGGCCAGGGACGGCGTGCTGCGCGCCCTGGGCGCCGCCGCCGGTGCCGCGCTCACGCTGAGCAGGCTCGCCACCGACCTCCAGCTGTGGAGCACCCAGGAGTTCGCCTTCGTGGAGTTCCCCGAGCGGCTGGTGGGCGGCAGCTCGGCCATGCCGCAAAAACGCAACGCGTTCCTCCTGGAACACGTCAAGGCCAAGGCCGCGCACGCACTCGGCGCCTGGACCGCGTCCGCGTCCGCCACGAAGTCCACGCCGTTCACCAACTCCATCGAGGTCGGCACCGAGGCGGTCTCCGGCGCCTGGGGCGCGCTGGCCGCCGTACGCGACAGCGTGCTGCTCGCCCAGGTGCTGGTGAGCGGGGCCCGCCCGGTGCCCGAGCGGATGGCGCAGCGGGCGCGGGAGGGTTTCACCACCGCCACCGTCATCGCCAACCGCCTGGTCACCCAGGGCGTCCCGTTCCGCACCGCCCACCACGTCGTGGGCGCGGCGGTCCGCGAGGCCGTCGAGGCGGGCGAGCGCGAACTCACCGGGATCACGCTGCCCGACGGCATGCCCGCCGACGTGAGCGCGGAGGTCCCCTCGCTGAGCGAGGTCGTCGCCGCCCACGACCGCGGTGGCGGCCCCGGCACCTGTGCGGCCGTCGTCGCCACCCTGCGCGAGCGGCTCGCGGCCCACGGGGCCCGGCTGACCGCACACCGGGACCGGCTGCGCGAGGCGGAGCTGCGACTGGACACGGCCGTCGGCGACCTCCTGGCATCGGGGACGACGAGGGGAGAGGGCCGATGAGCGGGACCGGAGCGCGGTGGTTCGCGTTCGTGGAGAGCAACACCACCGGTACCGGACGGGACTTCTGCGCCGCCGCCCGCGCCCGCGGGCTGCGGCCGGTGCTGCTGACCCGGGACCCCGGCCGGTACGGGTACGTCGCCGAGGACGGCGTCGACACCGTCGTACTGGACACCTCGGACGCGGACGCCGTGTACGAGGAGTGCGCCGCGCTCGCCCGGGGCGCGGGGCTCGCCGGCGTCACCAGCAGCTCCGAGTACTACGTGGTGACCGCCGCCCGTACCGCCGCCAAGCTGGGGCTGCCCGCCCCGGACGCGGACGCCGTCGCACGCTGCCGCGCCAAGGACGTCCAGCGGGCCCTGCTCGCCGACGCGGGCGTGCCCGTGCCCCGCTTCGCGGCCGTCGGCGAGGTCGCCGACGCCGTCGCGGCCGCCGAGGACATCGGGCACCCCGTGGTCCTCAAGCCGGTCAGCGGCTCCGGTTCGGTCGGGGTGAAGCTGTGCCGGGACCGGGCCGAGACCACGCGGTGGGCCCGCGAGCTGCTCGGCCGGGCGACCGACGAGCGCGGCACCCCGGTGCCCTCCCGGATCCTGGTCGAGGCGGCCGTGGAGGGCCCCGAGTTCTCCGTGGAGACCTTCGACGACCACGTCGTCACCGTCGTCGGCAAGCACCTCGGTCCCGAGCCGTACTTCGTGGAGACCGGGCACGACGTGCCCGCGCCCGCCGGCCCCGCGGCCCTGGCCGCGCTCGGGGACACCGCCCGCGCCGCGCTCGCCGCCCTCGGCCTCGGCTGGGGCGCCGCCCACACCGAACTGCGCCTGTCCGCGAGCGGCCCCGTCGTCATCGAGGTCAACCCGCGCCTCGCGGGCGGCATGATCCCCGTCGCCGTACGGGCCGCCACCGGCCGGGACCTGGTGGACGAGGTGATCGCCCGCGCCGCGGGGCAGGACGCGCCCGCCGCCGGGCCCGCCGCGGGCCACGCCGCCATCCGCTTCCTCCTCGCGACGGGCACGGCACAGGACCCCGAACGGCGGGTGAGCGCCGTCGAAGGACTGGAGCGGGCCGCGGCGGCGCCCCGCGTCGTGGCCGCCGCCACCACCGGCTCCGCCACCATCGGCCGGACCCTGCGCGTCACGCACTCCTTCCAGGACCGGCTGGCCTGTGTGGTGGCCACCGGGGGGAGCGGCGAGGAGGCCGAGCGGCACGCGCTGGACGCCGCCCGGCTGATCAGGATCGGTTTCCAGCAGCAGGCAGCACCACAAGCACTGGACGGAGAAGGGGTCGGGGGACGATGAAGGACCGCACAGGAGAGCACGCTTTCACCAGGATTCCCCGGTGGACCAGGCCCGGCGCCCGCGCAGAGGGCATCGGCCTGCACCGGACGTCACTGCCCGAGGAACTGCTGCGCGACCTCGGCCGCACCGCCGCCGAACTGGGCGCCGACCGGCGCGCGTTGCTGCTCGCCGCACACGCCAGGGTCCTCGCCACGGTCTCCGCGGAGCGGGGCCTGCTCATCGGCCACGTGGCCGCCGCGGGCCGCCCCGCCGCGCCGCTGCGGCTCGCCGTCGACGACTCCAGCTGGGCGGAGCTGGTCGAGCACGCCGGCGCCGCCCTGACGGCCACGCACACCGCGGAGGCCGTCCCGGAGGCGGTCCTCGACCTGTCGGGCCTCGACGCGCGCCCCGAGGCACGCGAAGCCGCGGGCGGGACCGCCGCGGGCGAGGTGCTGCGCGTCGCCTGGGTCCGCGCGGGGGACACCCTCGACCTGGAGATCGCCTACGACCGGGCCGAGCTGGACGAGTCGTACGCCTCCCGCCTCGCCGGCTACCACCTGGCGGCGCTGCGCCACCTCGTGGCGGACACCGCCCGCCCGCACCACCGCCAGAGCCTGCTCGCCGAGGCGGAGGTGGAGACCCAGCTCCACGGCCTGGCCGGGCCCCGCGTCGAGCTGGGGGAGCGCACCTTCGTCGACCTCTTCGAGGAGCGTGTGCGCAGCGCTCCCGACGCCGTCGCCGCCGTGCACGGCGCGGTCCGCTGGAGCTACCGGGAGCTGGACGAGCGCGCCAACCGCGTCGCCCACGCCCTCCTCGCGGCCGGCGCCGGCACCGAGGACGTCGTCGCCGTCGCCATGGACCGCACCCTGGACTGGATCGCCGCCGCCCTCGGCGTCTTCAAGGCCGGCGGGGTCTACCTGCCGGTGCGCCCCGACTTCCCCGCCGACCGCGTCGCCACCCAATTGGAGCGCAGCGCCTGCGCGTTCGCCCTCACCGAGCCCGCGAGCGCGGCGCTGATGCGGGACGCGGCGGCCGGTGTCGCCCGCCCGCCCGCGCTGCTCTCGGTGCCCGAGATCCAGGCGTCCGGCGTGCCCGTCGAGCCGCCCGGCGTTCCTCTTACCCCGGGGCAGGCCGCGTACATCTACTTCACCTCCGGGTCCACCGGCGCTCCCAAGGGCGCGCTGTGCGAGCACGCCGGCATGCTCAACCACCTCCACATGAAGATCGAGGACATGGAGCTGGCGGAGGGCCCCGGCGAGGTCGTCACGCAGACCGCCTCCCAGTGCTTCGACATCTCCCTGTGGCAGTTCGCCGCGCCGCTGCTCACCGGCGGCAGCGTGCGGATCGTGGACACCGCGCTTTTGATGGACGTCGGCGGCTTCCTGGACGAGCTGGTCGAGGGGCGGGTCACCGTCGCGCAGATCGTCCCCTCGTACCTGGAGGTGCTGCTCACGCACCTGGAGCAGCACCCCCGGCCGCTGGGCGCCCTGCACACCCTGTCCGTGACCGGCGAGGCGCTCAAGTACGAGCTGGTGCAGCGGTGGTTCGCCGCCTTCCCCGACATCAAGCTGGTCAACGCCTACGGCGCCACCGAGGTGTCCGACGACACCATGCACGAGGTCCTCGACGGCGTACCCGAGCGGGACTTCGTCACCGTCGGCAGGTCGCTGCGGAACGTCAACACCTACATCCTCGACGAGAACCTCGCGCTCGCGCCGCTCGGCTCCCCGGGCGAGATCGCCTTCTCCGGCGTCGCCGTGGGCCGCGGCTACATCAACGACGAGGAGCGCACCCGGCAGGCGTTCGTGCCCGACCCGTTCCGGGAGAACACCCGGATGTACCGCACGGGCGACTTCGGCCGGTGGCTGCCCGAGGGCCGCGTCGAATACCTCGGCCGCCGCGACGAACAGGTCAAGATCCGCGGCTTCCGCATCGAGATCGGCGAGATCGAGAACAAGCTGCTCGCCCTGGACGGCATCCGCGAGGCGGCCGTCGTCATCGACGGCGGGCCCGGTGAACTGCGCAACCTCGTGGCGTTCTTCGCCGCGGGTCAGGAGCTGCCCGCCGAGCGCGCCAGGGACTTCCTCGCCGGGCTGCTGCCCGACTACATGGTGCCGACCTACTTCCACCAGCTGGAGCGGCTGCCCCTCACCGAGAACGGCAAGGTCGACAAGAAGGCCCTCATCCGCCTGGCCGGCACCCTCGGTCACGGCGGCGCCCCCTACGCCGCCCCCCGCACTCCCGGCGAACAGCGCCTGGCGATGCTGTGGGCCGAGGTCCTCGGCGTGCCCCTGGAGCGCATCGGCAGGGCCGACAACTTCTTCGAGCTGGGCGGCACCTCACTGGCCGCGGTGCGGCTCCTGGTCAACATGGACCGGGCGCTCTCCCTCAAGGACCTGGTCGCCCACCCGGTCCTCGCCGACCTCGCCACGGTCCTCGCCGACCGCGAGGGCACGGGCGCGGGCGCCCCGGCCGCGGGCCTGCTCCAGCCGCTGTCCGGCGTCCGCAACCCGCACCACACGCTCGTGTGCTTCCCCTACGCCGGCGGCAACGCCGTCAATTTCCGCTCGCTGGCCGCCGCGCTGGAGCGTGACGGCATCGCGGTCCTCGGCGTCGAACTGCCCGGCCACGACCTGGCGGGCGCCGACGAGCCGCTCGTCGGCATCGAGGAGATCGCCCGCCGCGTCGCGCAGGAGATCACCGCGCGCGTGAGCACGCCGGTCCTGCTGTGGGGCCACTGCGCGGGCGCCGTCACCGCCCTGGAGACGGCGCGCCGCCTGGAGGAGACGGGACGCGCCGTGGAGCGGGTCTTCATCGGCGCCCAGCTCCTGGACGACGAGGCGACACTGCGCGCCGAGATGGCCGAGATGGAACGGGCCGACAACCACACGCTGCTCTCCCGGCTGCGCGCCGACAACGCGTACGTGGAGCTGGACGAGCTGAAGCCGGAGCGCGCCGACGTCGTCGGCCGCGCCTACCGCCACGACGTGCTCACCACCGACCGGCGGCTGCTGCGGCTGCGCGAGGACGCCGAGCCGTTCCGCGTCGCCGCGCGGGTGGAGGTCGTCGTCGCGCACGACGACCCGGCGACGGCACGGTTCGCGGACACCTACGAGGACTGGAAGGCGGTCTCCGACCGGGTCACGCTCCGCGTGCTCGACGAGGGCGGCCACTATTTCGTCAGTACGCGCCCGGCTCAGACCGCGGCGCTGGTGAGAGGAGCAGCGACGGCGTGAAGACGATTCAGACGCTCGCACCCGCGGCCGGATACCGCCGGGTCGGCGCCACCGGGGTCAGCGCGGCCTTCGGGACCTTCGGGGAACTGCTCCAGGGCGTGCTGCCCGAGGAGGACGGGGACTTCCTGGTCACGCTGCCCGTCGCGCGCTGGGCCATGGCCCGGTTCGAACTGGACCCGCACTCCGACACCGTGGAGGTGTGGCCGGCGCACAAGAAGAAGGCCAGACGGCTCGTTCACATGATCATGGCGGACGCGGCGCGGCCCGCGGGCGGTGTGCTGCGCATCGACAGCATGCTCCCCGAGGGCAAGGGCCTCGCCAGCTCCTCGGCGGACCTGGTGGCCACCGCGCGGGCCGTGGGCAACGCCCTGGCCGAGCCGATGCCGCCGCGCCGCATCGAGTCCTACCTCGCCAGGATCGAACCCACCGACGGCGTGCTCTACCCGTCCGTCGTCGCCTTCCACCACCGCAGCGTGCGGCTGCGCGCCCGGCTCGGGTCGCTGCCCTCGATGGCCGTGGTCAGCATCGACGAGGGCGGCGCGGTGGACACCGTCGACTTCAACAGCATCCCCAAGCCGTTCACCGCCGGCGACAAGCGGGCGTACGCGCGGCTGCTCGACCGCGTCACCGGCGCCGTGGCCCGCCGCGACCTCGCCGAGGTCGGGGCGGTGGCGACCGAGAGCGCCCGGATGAACCAGGTGCTGCGGCACAAGCGGTCGCTGGACCCGATGATCCGCATCTGCCGTGAGGTCGGCGGCCTCGGCGTGGTGGTCGGGCACAGCGGCACCACGCTCGGCGTCCTGCTCGACACGGCGGCGCCGGACTGCCCCCACCAGCTGGCGGCGGCGGCCCAGGCCTGCCAGGAGCTGGCGGGCAACGTGACGGTCTACCGCACGCTCAGCTTCCACTGACGCGGACGTGCCGAAGGGGCCGCATCCGGAAAGGACATCCCGGATGCGGCCCCTTGGCGTACGCGCCGTGCGGCGTCGGGGAGTTCAGGGGCGGAAGGGTTCGCCGAGGCCGACCAGGATCTCGCGCTCGCCCCGGTAGGGCTCGCGGCTGTGCGCCATGCGGATGTTGTCCACCACCATCAGGTCGCCGCGCCGCCACGGTTCGCGGACGGTGTGCTTCTCGTAGACGTCGTTGATGAGGTCGACGGTGGCCCGGTCCAGGGGGGTGCCGTCGGCGTGGAAGGTGTTGAACGGCAGCCCCTCGGGGCCGAACTCCAGGGTGAGGAACTCGCGGACCTCGGGCGCCATCGTCCACTCGTTGAGGAACGCGATCTGGTTGAACCAGCAGTCCTCGCCCGTCCCGGGGTGGGTGAGGACGGCGGGCCGCCGCTGGCGGGTGTGCAGCGCGCCCTCCGCGTCCCAGGACAGTTCGATGTCATGGGTGAGCGCGTACTCCTCCACGGCCTTCCGGTCGTCCGTGCCGAAGGCGTCCTGCCAGGCGAGGCCGACCAGCGGGTTGTAGTGCCGGGTCAAAAGCCAGCCGTCGCGGCGGAACGTCTCGACGAGCGGGGCGGGCAGGTCGCGCAGGACCGCACGGGCGTCGGCGAGCGCCGTCACCCCGCCCTCGGCCGGGGCGGTGAGGCAGGCGAACGCCAGCAGGGCGGGCGCCCGACCGGCGTAACTCAGTTCGTGGTGCATGCACATGGGCTGGTCGGCGGGCCAGTGCGAGGAGGAGTGCACGCCCTCGCCGTACCGGTCGCGGGGGGCGAACCCCTCCCGCTCGGCCAGCGGTTCGCCGATGACCCGCCGCAGCGCCTCGACGGCCGCGGCGCGGCTTTCCAGGCCGAGGCCGCGGACGAGGACGGCCCCGTGCTCGGCGACGGCCGCGCGGATCCGGTCCCGTTCGCCGGTCAGCCACGCGGCGGCGTCCGCGGGCGGGGTCGGGCCCGCGTCGATGCGGGCGAGCAAAGGGGTCGTGGACGAGGTCATGAGAGGTCTCCAACTCTGCGGCTCCCGCCCGGGACGGGGCGGGATCGGGACGGGGCGAGGGCCGGGCCGAGGGTGGGCGCGGCCCTCGCCGGGGTCAGCGCACCGGCCTGCGGAAGGCCCGGACGGCCAGCGTCGAGCCGACCAGGGCGACCAGCGCGCTCGCGCCGAGCGCCGACCACACCTCGGTGCCGAGCGGCCGGTCGAGGGCGAGGCTGCGGGTGGCGTCCATCGCGTACGACAGGGGGTTCACCATGGCCAGGACCTGCAGCCAGTCGGGCAGCCGGTCGGCGGGCACGAACGCGCTGGAGGCGAACATCAGCGGGAAGGTCACCAGATAGCCGGCGCTCTGCATGGCCTCCGAGTTGCGCAGCCAGGCGGCGAGCGCGAGGAAGACCCACGTCATCGCCCACACCACCCCGCAGGTCAGCGCCAGCGCGGCCAGCAGCCCGGGGGCGCCGCCCGCCGGGTCGGCGCCGAGGAACGCCACCGCGACGACCGTCAGGACGACGAGCTGGCCGGCGGTACGCAGCAGATCGGCGAAGCTGCGGGCGAACAGCATCAGCGAGGCGTGGATGGGCAACGTCCGCAGCCGGGACACGACGCCGTTGTCCATGTCGCGGACCAGGCCGATGCCCGAGGCCACGGCGGGGCCGATGCCGGTGGTGACCAGGAGGGCGGGCAGCAGGTAGTCGATGTAGGAGATGTCGTCGGGCAGCCGGCCGCGGTCCACGATGGCACCGAACACCTGGCTGAGCAGCACCAGCATGAACACCGGCTGCAGCATGCTCAGCACGACGGCCTTGCGGTTGGCGAAGTGTGCCCGGACCGAACGCCCGGTGAGGATCCGCAGCTGCGCCCGGGGACTGCAGCCCCGCCAGGAAGGCCCGGGCGCTGCGTCGGCCGGGACGGGCGAGGGGCTGGTCATGGGATTCCTCCACAGTCGTAGGACCGCTGCACGTGGGAGAGCGCGGAGAGCAGGTCGGTGGACGTCAGCACGGTGCGGGAGGACGTGCTCGCGCCGCCGATCGGCAGCGCCCCGGTGTCCGACCAGCGCAGCCGTCCCTCGTGGTCGATGAAGCTCCTGGTGCGGCCCGCGTTGTCGGGGTGCAGACAGAAGGGGATGTCCAGCAGACCGCGGCGGAACGCGGTGACCAGCGCCTCGCCGATGTCGTCGTGCAGGCCGAGCACGGTGTGCACGAGGGCGCGGGCCTCGGCGTACACCTCGGAGTCGGCGGGGCCGGGCAGCCGGGTGGCACGCGCGGCGGCGGCGGCCGCGGTCTCCAGGGCCTCCACGTTGTCCGCGATCCTCGGGATGTGGTGGGCCTCGGCCGCGGTCTTCACGATCAGCCGGGCGGCGCCGGACTCGACGGCCAGCCGGGCGGCGGCCGTCAGCAGGCTCAGGGCGCCGGGCCGCGACCGCGGGTACACGCCCATGTAGGCGTAGACCACGATGTGCCAGTCGACGCCGGGCAGCAGCTCGCCGGCGAGCCCGCGCAGCGCGGCCACCGCCTCGCGGTCCTGCTCCGGGCTGATCTGCTGGGCGTAGCTCAACGACACGCTGCGCAGGCCGTACTGGGCGAAGAAGGCGCCTTCCAGGGCGCTGATGGCGACGAGCATGGAGGGCGGGCAGAGCTGCCCGAGCATGCAGCCGCCGAAGCTCTCCAGATGCGGGGTGACGGGGGTGGTGGCCTCGGCGAGCATCGTGCAGGCGGTGCGCCAGGCGGCCACCGCGTCGGCCAGGCCGGTGCGGCCGTAGGGCAGGCAGTACGAGACGGGGCCGCCCTCGGTGGCGTCGAGGCCGAGCGCCAGCAGCCGGGACACGATGTGCTCGGGGCGCGGCGAGCCGTGCCTGACCTGTACCGGGAAGTCCGCGTCGAGGACGCCGTCGAGCAGGGCGTGGGTGGTGGCCGCGGGGTGGGTGCACAGCGGGTAGCCGTTGAGGGGCGCGCCCTCGGCGACGGCCTTCCGGGCGGCGGGCAGGTCCCGCACGCGCGTATAGCTGTCCAGCGTGAGGGTGCCGACGGTCAGGGCGTCGGCGGAGCGGGTCGCGGCCAGCCCTTCGCGCATCAGCCGGGGATCGCTGAAGCCCATCCTGGGCTGCACCACGAGCGTGCCGCGCGCGTGCGCCCGCGACACGAACTCGCCGAAGGCGACCGGGCGCAAGGGCGCCGACGTCACGACACGGCTCGGGCGGGCATCCGGGTGGTGGCCAGTTCGCGGAACTCGGCGAGGTCCCCGTCGTCGAAGACGCGGTCGTAGCCCGCGGCGGTCAGCCGGCGCACCAGGCCCACGTTGCGCAGCCCGTCGGTGCCGAGCTTGCCGCCGATCACGACGGTGGTGGCGGCCAGTTCGGGCCGGGCGCGCAGGGCGCGGATCAGCCGCAGGCCGTCGGTGAAACCGTGGCCGTTGACGCTGCTGACCACGATCAGGCCCGGGCGCACCGCGAGGGCGCTCTCCACCACCAGGTCGTCGGGCGGGCAGGGGCCGAGATTGGCGACGGTGTGGCCCATTTCCTCCAGGAACAATTGCAGGAAGACCAGATTCCAGGTGTGCGAGTCGGAGGACGTTCCCGTCACGAGAACGGAAGGCGATTCGGTGCCGTGTATCAAATGCATGAGAATCCCGGAGTCGCGAAAAGGAGAGGAGTGGGGGAGGGGGGAGCGAAAAGGGCCCGGGCTTCGACTTTAGTGGCAGGAACGCCCTCCGGAGGCCGCCCCCGCTGGCCGGTACTGGCCTCGTGGACCCCCAGGAGACGTACGACTTGGGGGATTTGACCCCGTTGCGGCCGACGGTGGTGGCACGGGGTGCAGTTTGCTGTCAGGTGCCTTCCCGGCCCGATGACCCGCCTGTAGAAAGTGTCGCAGTGCCGGATCGGCGCATGGACCGGAAATTCGGGAAACGCGAAGGGCAGGGCCTCGAATATGGCGGATACAGTCACCGCCCTCAATGTCGTCGCGATACTTCGGAGGCACGCCGAGGAGCGGGCCGAAAAGCGCGCGGCGGCATTTGTGACCGACCCCGACCGCGAGGACGGGGTGCGGTGGCTGACGTACGCGGAGCTGGACCGTGCGGCCCGCTCCCTCGCCGTACGGCTGCGCGAGCACGTCGCGCCCGGCGACCGGGTGGTGCTCCTGTACCCGGCCGGACTCGCCTTCCTGACCGCGTTCTTCGGCTGCCTGTACGCCGGCGCCGTCGCCGTGCCCTCCTCCCTGCCCGGCCGCTACCGCCACGAGCGTCACCGGGTCAGGCGCATCACGGACGACGCGGGCGCCGCGGCGGTGCTCACCGACTCCGCCACCCGCGCGGACGTCGCGGACTGGATCGCCGAGGAGGGCCTCGGCCGGCTTCCCCTGCTGGTCACCGACGACGGCGCCGGTCCCGGCCCCGAGGGCTGGGCCGCGCCGGACGCCGACCACTCCACGCTCGCCGTGCTCCAGTACACCTCGGGGTCCACCGGCGACCCCAAGGGCGTGATGATCAGCCACGGGAACCTGCTGCACAACACCGACAACCTCGCCCGCCGCTTCGGCCTCGACGCGGGCACGCCCGGCGGCGGCTGGATCCCGCACTTCCACGACATGGGCCTCATGGGCATGATCATGCCGCCGCTGATGCTGGGCTCCGCCACCGTCCTGATGAGCCCCGGCACCTTCCTCAAACGCCCGCACCTGTGGCTGCGCATGATCGACCGGTTCGGCCTCGACTTCACCGCCGCCCCCGACTTCGCCTACGAGGTCTGTACGCGCCGGGTCACCGACGCCCAGCTCCAGGGGCTCGACCTGTCCCGCTGGCGGCACGCCGTCGACGGCTCCGAGCCCGTGCGCGCCGCCGTCCTCGAACGCTTCCAGGCCCGCTTCGCCGGCGCCGGGCTGCGCCCCGAGACCCTTTCGCCCAGCTACGGCATGGCCGAGGCGACCCTCTTCGTCTCCGGCGCCGTCGACATGCCGCCGAGTGCCCGCACGGTCTCGGCCGAGCGGCTGGAGCACCACGAGTTCGTGCCCGCCGCGCCGGGCGAGAGCGGCCGCGAGGTCGTCAACTGTGGCCCGCCGACCGGCGCCGAGGTCCGTGTCGTCGACCCCGCGACCCGCCGCCCGCTGCCCGACGGGACGGTCGGTGAGATCTGGCTGCGCGGCCCGGCCATCGGCCAGGGCTACTGGAACCGCGAGGCCACCAACGAGGCCGAGTTCCGCGCCACGGCCGCCGACGGCACGAGCGGCTACCTCCGCACCGGTGACCTCGGGGTCCTGCACGACGGCGACCTCTACATCACCGGCCGCATCAAGGACGTACTGAACCTGCGCGGCCGCAACCTCTACCCGCAGGACATCGAGCACGAACTGCGCCTCCAGCGGCCCGAGCTGGGCCAGCTGGCCGGCGCCTGCTTCGCCGTGCCGGGGCTGCGCGGCGACGACGAGGTCCTGGTCGTCACCCACGAGGTGCGCGGCATCAAGGACCCCGAGCGGCTGCGCGAACTCGCCTCCGGCATGCGGCTCGCCGTGGCCCGCGAGTTCGGCGCCCCCGTCGGCGCGGTGCTGCTGCTGCGACCGGGCGCGGTGCGCCGGACCACCAGCGGGAAGATCCAGCGCTCGGCGATGCGGGAGCTGTTCCGCGCCGGGGAACTCGAAGCGACCTACGCCGACTACGACACGAACCTCCTCGCGGAGCCGGCCGCGCCCCCCGCGGCCGCACCCGCAGCCGAGGGGGTACCGGCGTGACCACCACCGCCCCGCGGCCCGCGAGCGCCGCACCCGGCGCCGGGGCCACCGGTCCGGGACCGGTCGCCGAGCTGGTGGCCCTGCTCGACGGGCTCACCGGGCCCGGCCGGCCCTTCTCCGCCGAGGCGCTCGCCGCACTCGACCGGGCCGACGCCTTTCCCGAGGAGGCCTGCCGCGTCCTGGACGCCTTCGGCCTGCCCCGCTACTACGTGCCCGCCGAACACGGCGGCGCCCTGGACGACTTCACCGTCGTCATGCAGCTCCTGCGGGCCGTCGCACGGGTGGACCTCACGGTGGCCGCCGCGCACGGCAAGACCTACCTGGGCGCCGTGTCCACCTGGATCGCGGGCGACCCCGAGCGGGCCGCCCGCCTGGGGCGGCGCATCGCCGACAGCGCGGTCGTCTCGTGCGCCCTGACCGAGCGGCACCACGGCAGCGACCTGCTCGCCGGCGAGGTCGCCGCCCCGCTCTCCGGGGCCGGGGAACGCGCCCTGTCGGGCGAGAAGTGGCTCATCAACAACGTCACCCGCGCCGACCTCGTCACCGTCCTCGCCCGCACCGACGAGGCCGGCGGCCCGCTCGGCTTCAGCCTCTTCCTCATCGACAAGGAACGCCTCCCGACCGGGTCGTTCACCGACCTCGCCAAGGTCCCGACGTACGGCATCAGGGGTGCGGCCATCGGCGGCATCGCCTTCCACGACGCCCCGCTGACCGACGCCACGCTCGTCGGGGACGCCGGGCAGGGCGTCGAGCTGATCCTCAAGTCCCTGCACGTGACCCGCACGGGATGCGTGGCCATGTCCCTCGGCGCGGGCGACCACGCGCTGCGCCTCGCCGCCGACTTCGCCGCCCGCACCCCCGCGGGACCGGGCGGCCGCCTGACGGACCTTCCCCACGTACGCGAGGAGCTGGGCGAGGCCACCGCGACCCTGCTGCTCGCGGAGGCGACCGGCCTGGTGGCGATGCGTTCGGTGGCCGCCCTCACGGCGGAGATGAGCGTCGTCTCCGCGGTCGCCAAGGCCGCCGTGCCCGCCTACGTCGACGATCTCATCGCCCGACTGCTCCATCTGCTGGGCCCCTACGGGCTCGTCGGCCCCGGCGACCCGCACGGGGAATTCGCCAAGGTCGAGCGGGACCACCGCATCATCGGCATCTTCGACGGCAGCAGTCTCGTCAACCGCAACGCCCTGATCGACCAGTTCCCGAGCCTGGCCCGCGCCTACCGCAAGGGCCGCCGGGACGCGGCGGGCCTCGCCGCGGCGACCACGGTGGGGCGCTCGCCGGGGGCGTTCAGGCCCGAGGCCCTGAAGCTGATCTCCACCGGCGGCGTCTCCGTCGTCGCGAACCTGCCCACGGCCGTCGCCGAGGTGCGGGCCCTGGTGGCGGCGCACCGCGCCCCGGCCCGACTCGCCGCCCTCGCCGAACGGGTCGGCGCCGCCACCGACCGGCTCCACGAGGAGATGGCCGCCGCCCGCTTCGCACCGCGCGCCGTACCGGTCCTCGGCTTCGAGCTGGCCGAGCGGTACGAGCTGTGCTTCGGTGCGGCGGCCGCGCTGCACGTGTGGCTCCGGGCGGTGCCGACGGAGGGCGCCGCGAGTGGCGGCCCGGTGGACGACGCCTGGCTGCGGGGGTGCCTGGTCAAGGTGCTCACCGACCTGGGCGAGGAGGTCGACGCGGTGGACCGGCGGGTCCACGCCGAACTGGCCGACGCACTGCTCGCCCGCCCCGCCGGGCCCGGCGCGCCGTACTCGCTCCTCGACCGGCTGGGGGCGAGCGCCAACGTCACGGCCCCCGGCGCCGATTCCCTACCGGCCCCAGCCCCCGCCACCGCCCAGGAAGCGAGCGCCTCATGACCGGCACCGGCACCGGCACCCACGCCGGCTCCTTCGGCGGCACCGGCACCGCTCCCGCCGCCAGCACTGGCACCGCTCCCGCCGCGGCCGGTGCCGTCGAGGAGCGGCTGGGCGACCCCTTCGACGACACGAACCCGTACGGCTTCCGCGCGGTGCTCGCCGCCGACGAGGCCGGCCGGACCCCGCCCGGCGGCGACATCCTCACCTCGCTGGGTCTCGCGGGTGAACCGCCGGCGTCCGAAGCGCTGTGGCACGTCCTGCGCGCCCTGCACCGCCGGTCGCCCCGGGCGGCCGCCGGCCACCCGCCGACCGGCGCCGCCGCCGACGTCGTACGCCTCGGCGCCACCGCGGGCGCGCTCGACTCGGCGCTGCGCATCACCCTGCGGCACCTGCGCGCACGCCGGCTCTACGGCGCCGCGGCCATCGACATCCCCTACCTCCGCGCCCTCCTCGCCGGCGCCTACGCCGACCTGCTCCTGAGCGAGACGCTCACCGTCCTCGCCGTGCGCGGCGGCGACCCCCGGCCCGCCCTCTTCCTCGGCCCGCGGGTCCTGCAAGGGGCGCTGGACCGGCTGTCGGTCGTCATGGGCTCCCGCTTCTACCTCAGGGAGGGCGAACACGCGGTGTTCCAGGCCCTGTTGGGCCAGGCCCAGCGGGTCCTCTTCGCCCCCGGCGGCCCCGCCCGCCCGGCGGCCCCCGTCACCCCGGACGCCCTCCTGGCCACCCCCGAGGCCGCGGAGCTGTGCGACCCGCGGCTGCTGGCCGCCGCCCCCGGCCGCCGCCTCCTCACCAGCGCCTCGCGGCGGGTGCCCCAGCCGGCCGGCCCCGCCGCCGAAGGACTGCACGCACAGCTCGGCGACCGCTACGACGCGGGCCTCTCCTTCGGCCTCACCGGCCACCCGGTCCCCGACCGCCCCTGACCGCCCCGCCCCCGCACGCACGCACGGACGTGCCCCACCGACCCCGAGGAGCATCCCCATGCCGGAGACCGGCGTAGAACAGCCCGCCCCCGAGACCGCCACCGAGCCCCCCAGCGGGCACACCGCCGAGAGCCTGAGCGCCTGGCTGATCGACTGCGTCGCCGACCACCTGGAGCGGCCCGCGGCCGGCATCGACACCGGTGTCCCGCTGAGCGACTACGGCCTGGACTCCGTGTACGTCCTCGCGGTCGCCGCCGAACTGGAGGACCACCTCGACATCTCTCTCGACCCGACCGTGATGTGGCACAACCCGACCATCGACGGTCTCAGCAAGGCCCTGGTCGAGGAACTGGCCGCGCAGAACGCCTGACCGCCCCGCCTCACCCCGCCCCGCCGCTCGCCCCGCCGCTCGCCATCCCGCAGAACCGAGAGAGGACCGCCTCTTCATGTCCGACGTCCGTACGGTCCGTCGACCGGTGTCCGCCGCCCAACTGGGCATCTGGGTCGCCCAGCAACTCCAGCCGGACAGCCCTCTCTACAACTGCGGCGGCTACTACGAGATCAACGGTCCCGTCGACGCGGGGACCCTCGACCGCGCGGTGCGGCGCGCCGTCGAGGAGACGGAGGCGCTGCGCTCGTACTTCACCGAGGTCGATGGCCCTCGGGGTGCCGGCGCCGATGGAGCGGCGGACGTGGACGGGGCCGGCGTCCAGCAGGTCGTCGAACCCGTCGACCCCTGGCCGCTGCGGCTGCTCGACCTGCGCGACCAGGCCGACCCCGAGGCCGCCGCCCACGCCTGGATGCGGCGGGAAATGGCCCAGCCCTTCGACCTCTCCCGCGCCCCGCTGAGCGCCCAGACACTGCTCACCCTGGCCGACGACCGGTCGTTCTACTTCCACCGCTACCACCACGCGGTGCTCGACGGCTTCGGCCACTCCGTGTACGCGGACCGCGTCGCCGCCCTCTACACCGCGCTCCTGGCCGGTGCGGAGCCCCCTCCGACCGGCTTCACGACCCTCGACAGGGTCGTCGCCGACGAGTCCGCCTACCCCTCCTCGCGCCGCCACGCCCGCGACCGCGCCCACTGGGTCGAGGCCTTCGCCGACCTGCCGGAACCGCTGGCCCTGGCGGGCCGCCAGGCGCCCAGTACGTACAGCAGGCTGCGCCGCGTGATCACCCTCCCGCCGACGCTCGTACGCGACCTCACAGCCCTGGCCGACCGCCTCGACGCGCAGTGGCCCGCCCTCGCGACGGCCGCCACCGCCGCCTTCTTCCACCGCATGACGGGCCGCACCGACTTCACCTTCGCCCTGCCGCTGGCGGGCCGTACGGGCCGCGCATCGGCCGGCACGCCCAGCGCCATGGTCAACGTCCTGCCCATCCGGATCGGGGCCACCGCGCGGCTGCCGTTCGCCGAACTCACCGCGCACGTCTCGCGCGCCCTCGCCGACGTGCTGCGCCACCAGCGCTTCCGGGGCGAGGAACTGGTCAGGGAGCTGGGACTGTCCGGCGGACGGCAGGCCCGCCTCGGCCCGACGGTCAACGTCATGGCCTTCGCCAACGAGCCCTTCTTCGGCGACAGCCCGTCCGTCGCCCATCCGCTCTCCACGGGCCCGGTCAACGACCTGAAGATCAATTTCTACGGTACGGCCGACTCCCGCGCGGGCCTGCGCGTCGAGTTCGACGCCGACCCCGAGCTGTACGACGAGCGTGACCTCATCGCTCACCAGGACCGTCTCGTGCGGGTCCTGGAGGCGGTGGCGTCCGACCCGCAGCGGCCCCTCGGTGAGCTGGAGATCCTCGCTCCGGAGGAGCGGGAGCGGCTGCTGGGGGAGTGGAACGGTGTCGCGCGGGATGTACGGGGGGCTTCCCTGCCGGTGCTGTTCTCGGAACAGGCGGCTTTGTCTCCGGGTGCGGTGGCGGTCGTCGCCGGTCAGGACTCCTTGACCTATGGGGAGTTGGATGCGCGGTCGAGCCGGGTTGCGCGGTGGCTGATCTCGCGGGGCGTGGGTGCCGAGAGGTTCGTGGGGGTGAAGCTGGGCCGGTCGGTGGAGCTGGTCGTGGCCCTGCTGGGCATCGCCAAGGCCGGTGGTGCGTATGTGCCGATCGATCCGGAGTATCCGCAGGAGCGGATCGCGCACATCGTGGCGGATGCGGAGCCGGTGCTGGTCATCGATGACGTGGCGGTGCTGGAGGAGGCTGACGCTTTTGATGCCGGGCCGGTGACGGACGCGGACCGGTTGTCGCCGCTTGCGCCGCATCACCCGGTGTACGTCATTTACACGTCCGGTTCGACGGGCCGGCCGAAGGGTGTGGTGGTGGAGCATGCTTCGGTCGGGCATTACCTGGAGCGGGCCCGTGAGGTGTACGAGGATGCGTCGGGTTCGGCATTGCTGCATTCCTCGGTGGCCTTCGACTTGACGGTGACCGCGCTGTATTCACCGCTTGTGTCCGGTGGCCGTGTGGTGTTGGCCGAGCTGGATGAGCAGGCGGCTGCACATGGGCGTCCGTCGTTCATGAAGGTGACGCCCTCTCACCTCGCGATGCTGGAAGCGCTGCCGTCGCAGGTGTCTCCCTCGGGCGCGCTGATCACGGGCGGTGAGGCGCTGAACGGCGAGGCGCTGGCCGCCTGGCGTGCGGCGAACCCCGACGTCACGGTGGTCAACGCCTATGGTCCGACCGAGGCGACGGTCAACTGCACGGACTTCCGTATCGAGCCGGGGCAGGAGGTGGCCTCGGGGCCGGTGCCGATCGGGCGCCCGTTCTGGAACACGCGTGCCTATGTCCTGGACGCTCAGCTCAACCCCGTGCCCGTGGGTGTGGCCGGTGAGCTGTATGTCGCCGGTGCCGTACTCGCGCGGGGCTACTGGAAGCGTCCGGATCTGACCGCCGAGCGGTTTACCGCTGATCCCTTCGGTCCGCCCGGCTCACGGATGTACCGCACGGGTGACCTGGCCCGCTGGAACGCCGACGGTCAGCTCGTGTACGCCGGTCGCGTCGACGACCAGGTCAAGCTGCGCGGCTTTCGCATCGAACTCGGCGAGATCCAGGCCGTGTTGTCCTCCCATGAGCACATCGCTCAGGCTGCTGTTGTCGTCCGCGAGGACCAGCCCGGCGACCAGCGTCTCGTCGCCTACCTCGTACCGCAGGGAGAGCACGACCCGGCCAGCGACGAACTGCACGCGTACGCCGCTGCTCACCTCCCCGACTACATGGTCCCCTCGACCTTCGTCGTCCTGGACGCGCTGCCCCTGACCGTCAACGGCAAGCTGGACCGCCGCGCGCTGCCCGCCCCCGCCTATGAGGCGCAGGGCGAGTCCCGTGCCCCGCGTTCGCCGCGCGAGGAGATCCTGTGCGGGCTCTTCGGTGAAATCCTGGGCGTGGAGTCCGTCGGCATCGACGACGACTTCTTCCGGCTCGGCGGGCACTCGCTGCTGGCCACGAAGCTGGTCAGCCGCATCCGCACCGCCCTCGGAGCCGAGCTGCCCATCCGGCAGCTCTTCGAGACGCCGACCGTCGCCGGGATCTCCGCCACCCTCGACGGCGGCCTCGGCGGACAAGCCCGCCGTGGGATCGTCGCCGGGCCGCGACCCGAGCGCATCCCGCTCTCCTACGCCCAGCAACGCCTCCGCTTCCTCGACCTTCTGGACGAGGACAGCACCGCGTACAACGCCCCCGGTGCCCTGCGCCTGACCGGGCCCCTCGACCGGGACGCCCTGCGGCTGGCACTCGCCGACGTGGTCGGGCGGCACGAGAGTCTGCGTACCGTCTTCGCCGAGGACGACGAAGGCTTCCGGCAGGTCATCCGCACGCCCGAGCAGGCCCGGGTCGAGCTGCCCGAGCGGGCCGTGACCGAGGAGGAACTGGGCGCGGAGCTGACGGCGGGCGCGCGGTACGCCTTCGACCTGGCCGGCGAACTCCCCCTCCGGGCCACCCTGTTCACGCTCGGCGACGAAGAGCACGTCCTGCTGCTCCTGCTGCACCACATCGCCGGCGACGGATGGTCCATGCGGCCGCTGGCCCGCGACGTGGCCACCGCCTACGCCGCCCGCGTCGAGGGACGGGCCCCGGCCTGGGCGCCGCTGCCGGTGCAGTACGCCGACTACAGCCTCTGGCAGCGCGACGTCCTCGGCGCCGAGGACGACCCCGGCAGTGAGATCTCCCGCCAGCTCGCCTACTGGCAGGACGCGCTCGCGGGCCTCCCCGACGCGCTGGAGCTGCCCTTCGACCGACCGCGCGGCGAGGCCGGTGACGAGCGGGGCGGACGCGTCGACTTCCTCGTCCCCGCCGGGCTGCACGAGGCCCTGGGCGCGCTCGCCGGGCGGACCCGCGCCAGCCTGTTCATGGTCCTCCAGGCCGGTCTGGCCGCACTCCTGACCCGGCTCGGCGCGGGCGAGGACATTCCGATCGGCGCGCCTGTCGCGGGCCGCACGGACACGGCCGTCGAGGATCTGGTCGGGTTCTTCGCCAACACGCTGGTGCTGCGCACCGACACCTCGGGCGACCCCACGTTCACCGAACTGATCGGCCGGGTCCGGGAACGGGGCCTCGCCGCGTACGCGCATCAGGACCTGCCCTTCGAACGGCTGGTGGAGGCCCTCAACCCCGAGCGTTCCCTGGCCCGCCATCCCCTCTTCCAGGTCTGCCTCACCCTGCACAACACCGACCCGGACGCCCTGCTCGCCGAGGTGGCGCAGCTGCCCGGACTGCGGACGCGGCTGGAGCGGCCGGACATCGGGGACGCCAAGTTCGATCTGAACTTCGAGCTGACCGAGCGGTTCGACGCCAGGGGACGGCCCGCCGGGATCGCCGCGGCCCTGGAGTTCGACGCCGGGCTCTTCGACCGGGAGACCGCACGGGCCACCGCCGACCGCTATGTGCGGCTGCTGGTGGCCATGGCCGAGCGCGCCGACCGCGAGCTGTCCGCCGCGGACCTGCTCGACGGGGCCGAGCGCGCCACCGTCCTCGGCGCGTGGAGCGACCTCACCCGTGCGGGCGCCGCCCCCGCCGTCGCCCGCCTCGGCCTGCCCGCCGGACTGCGCGGCAGCGCCGTCTACGTGCTCGACGAGGCGCTGCGCCCCGTGCCGACCGGCGTGCCGGGACAGGTGTACGTCGCGGGCGAGCAGGGCCCGGCCGCCGACCCCGCGCGCTGGGTGCCGTGCCCGTTCCACGGCGGCGGCCTGATGTACCGCACGGGCCGGGTGGGCCGCTGGTCGCGTGCGGGCGAACTGATGCTCGCCGCCACCGCCGAGGAGGAGCGGGCCGCCGTCGCCGCGCCCGTGCGGTCGCGGCCGCCGCGCAGTCCGCGCGAGCAGATCCTGTGCACGATCTTCGCGGAGATGCTGGGCGTGCCGTCCGTCGGCATCGACGACAGCTTCTTCGACCGCGGCGGCCACTCACTGTCCGCCGTACGGCTGCTCAGCCGGATCCGTGCCGTCCTCGGCGCGGAGATCTCCATCCGCAGACTCTTCGAGAACCCCACGGTCGCGGGCGTCGAGGCCGCCATCGGCGAGGCGTCCGGCGCCCGCCCGCCGGTCGTGCCCGTGGTCAGGCCGCCCCGCGTCCCCCTGTCGTACGCCCAGCGGCGCCTGTGGTTCATCAACCACCTGGAGGGCCCCAGCGCCACGTACAACATCCCCGTCGAGCTGCGGCTCACCGGCACCGTCGACCGGGACGCCCTGCGGCTGGCGCTCGCGGACGTCGTCGCGCGGCACGAGAGCCTGCGCACCCTGTTCACCGAGGACTCCGAAGGGGCGCGCCAGCTCATCCTCGACGCCTCCCAGGCGCGGCCCGAGCTGGTCGAGGTCACCGTCGCGCCCGAGGCGCTGAGCGGGCAGGTCAGGGCGGCGGCGTCGTACGAGTTCGACCTGACGGCCGAACTGCCGCTCAAAGCGTGGCTGTTCACCGTCCAGGGCGGCGCGCAGGTGCTCGTGCTCGTCATGCACCACATCGCGGGCGACGGCTGGTCCATGAACCCCCTGGCCCGGGACGTGTCGCTCGCCTACGCCGCGCGGGTGCGGTCGACGGCCCCCGACTGGGAGCCGCTGCCGGTCCAGTACGCCGACTACACCCTGTGGCAGCGCGAGGTCCTCGGTTCCGAGGACGACCCGGACAGCGAGATGGCCCGCCAGATCGCGTACTGGAAGGAGGCGCTGGCCCAGCTCCCCGAAGAACTCGAACTGCCCGTCGACCGGCCGCGTCCGCCCCGCCAGTCCTACCGGGGCGGCCGGGTCCCCTTCGAGATCCCCGCCGACCTGCACGCGGGCCTGGCCGCGCTGGCCCGCGAGACCCGCTCCAGCCTGTTCATGGTGGTCCAGGCGGCCGTGGCGACGCTGCTCACCCGGCTCGGCGCCGGCACCGACGTGCCCATCGGCAGCCCCGTCGCGGGCCGCACCGACGCGGCCGTGGAGGAGCTGGTCGGGTTCTTCGTCAACACGCTGGTGCTGCGCACCGACACCTCCGGCGACCCGACCTTCGCCGAGCTGGTGGCCCGCGTCCGCGAGACGAACCTCGGCGCCTACGCCCACCAGGACGTGCCCTTCGAGCGGCTGGTGGAGGTGCTGAGCCCGGCGCGCTCGCTGGCCAGGCACCCGCTGTTCCAGGTGCTCCTCGGCTTCGACAAGAACCAGGAGGCGCTGGACGTCCTGCGCCTGCCCGGCCTGACCGTCGACGTCAGCGGCTCGCAGACCGGCCGCGCCAAGTTCGACCTGGCGTTCTTCTTCGACGAGACGTACGGCCAAGGCGGCGAGCCCACCGGCCTGCACGGCGCGGTCGAGTACAACAGCGACCTGTTCGACTGCCGCACGGCCCACGAGTTCGCCGACCGGCTGACCCGCGTCCTGCGCGCCGTCGCGGCCGACCCCGGGCTGCGCGTCGGCGCCATCGACGTACTGGCGCCCGAGGAGCGTCACCGCATCCTCACCGAGTGGAACAGCACCGCGCACGAGGTGCCCGCCGAGCCGGTCCCGGTCCTCTTCGAGCGGCAGGCCGCCGAGGTGCCGAGCGCCACCGCGCTGATCACCGACGACGGCTGCGTCTCGTACGGCGAACTCAACGCCCGCGCCAACCGCCTCGCCCGCCGGCTGGCGGCCGACGGCATCGGCGGCGAGGACGTGGTGGTCGTCGCGCTGCCCCGCTCGCCGGAACTGGTCACCGCCCTGGTCGCCGTCCTCAAGGCCGGCGCCGCCTACCTCACCCTGGACGTCTCCGCGCCCCCGCAGCGGCTGCGCGCCATCCTCGACGACTGCGCGCCCCGCGCCGTGATCACCGACGGCGCCACCCGGCCGCTCCTCGGCGACACGGCCACCGCCTGGACGGTCCTGGACGAGGCGGACACCGCCGCCGCGCTCGCCGCCACCGACGGCACCGACCTCACCGACGAGGTGCGCGCGCGCCCCCTGGACCCGCGCCATCCCGCGTACGTCGTCTACACCTCGGGCTCCACCGGCACGCCCAAGGGCGTCACCATGCCGATGAGTTCGCTGGTCAACCTGCTCGCCTGGCACACCGGCACCTACTCGGGCGGTGTCGGCACCCGCACCGCGCAGTTCCTCGCCGTGTCCTTCGACTTCGCCGTGCAGGAGATCCTGCAGGCCCTGGTCGCGGGCAAGACCCTGGTCATCCCCGACGAGCACGTGCGGCGCGACGCCTACGAGCTGGCCGCGTGGATCGCCCGCTACGGCGTCAACGAACTGTTCGCCCCCACCCTGGTGATCGACGCGGTCCTCGCGGCCGCCGCCGACCGGGGTGAACCGCTCGACTCACTCACCGACCTCTTCCAGGGCGGCGAGCAGTTCCGGCTCAGCGCCGAACTGCGCGACTTCTGCTCGGGCGGCTGGCGGCGCATGGCGCACAACGTCTACGGGCCCGCCGAGACGCACGCCGTCACCACCTCCACCCTGCCCGACGACACCGACGAGTGGCCGTCCGCCGCCTCCATCGGCGAACCCCTGTGGAACGCCACCGTGTACGTGCTCGACGACCTGCTCAGGCCGGTGCCCCCCGGGGTCCGCGGCGAGCTGTACATCGGCGGCGCCCAACTGGCCCGCGGCTACCTCGGGCGCCCCGACCGCACCGCGGAACGGTTCGTCGCCTCCCCGTACGGCGAGCCCGGCAGCCGCATCTACCGCACCGGGGACATCGTGCGCCGGCACCGCTCGGGCGAGCTGGAGTTCCTGGGCCGCGCCGACCACCAGGTGAAGATCGGCGGCTTCCGCGTCGAACCCGGCGAGGTCGAAGCGGTCCTGCAGGAGCACCCCGCCGTCGCCAAGGCCGCCGTCCTCACCCGCGAGGACACCGGGGGCCCCGCCCGCCTCGTCGCCTACGTCGTCCCCGAGGGGCACGGCGCCGGGCCTGCCCGCGGCGACCTGGCCCGCACCCTGCGCGGCCACCTCGAACAGCACCTGCCGCACTACATGGTGCCCTCGTCCGTCGTGGTCCTCGACGAACTGCCGCTCACCGCCAACGGCAAGCTGGACCGCCGCGCCCTGCCCGCCCCCGAGGCGCCGGCCGGCGCACCGGGGGCGGGGCCGCGCACCGAGCGCGAGAAGGTCCTGTGCGACCTGTTCGCCTCGGTCCTCGGCGTCACCGCCGTCGGCATCGACGACGGGTTCTTCGACCTCGGCGGCGACAGCATCATGTCGATCCAGCTCGTCAGCGGGGCCCGCAGGGCCGGGCTCGAACTCTCCGTCCGCGACATCTTCGAGCACCGCACGGTCGCCGCCCTCGCCGAGGTCGTCACCGAGTCGACCGGGGCGCTCGTCGAGGAGCCGGGCGCGGGCATCGGCGACGTACCGCTCACACCGATCAAGCACTGGCTGACCCGGCGCAGCGACGACCTCGACGGGTTCACCATGTCGGCCGTCCTGCGGGTCCCCGCCGACCTCGACGCCACCGCCCTGACCGGCGCCGTGCAGGCCCTGCTCGACCACCACGACGCGCTGCGCGCCACGCTGAGCGCCGCCCCCGAGTGGCGCCTGGAGATCCGCGGGCCGGGCGCGGTCGACGCCGCGTCCGCCGTGCGGCGCGTACCGGCGGCGGGCCTCGACCCGGCCGCGTTCGAAGCCCTCGTGCGCGAGGAGGGCGAGGCGGCCCGGGACCGCCTGGACCTCGCGGCGGGCAAGCTCACCCAGGCCGTGTGGCTCGACCGGGGCGCCGACGTGCCCGGCGCGCTCCTCGTCGTCATCCACCACCTGGTGGTCGACGGGGTGTCCTGGCGCATCCTCATCCCCGACCTCGCCGAGGCCTACCAGGCGCTGGCAGCCGGCCGTCCGCCCCGGCTCCAGCCGGTCGGCACCTCGCTGCGCCGCTGGGCGCAGCGGCTCACCGAGGAGGCCGCGAAGCCGGCCTGGGCCGCCGACGCGTCCTGGTGGCAGGGCGTCCAGCGGGGCGCGGGACCCGTCCTCGGCAAGCGGGCGCTGGACCCCGCCGAGGACACGTACGCCACGGCCGGCCAGATCACCGCGGAGCTGCCCGTCGCCGTCACGGAGGCGATCCTCACGCGGGTGCCCACGGTGTTCAACGCGGAGGTCAACGACGTGCTGCTGACCGCCTTCACCCTGGCCTGGACGCGCTGGCGGGCCGGGCGGGACACCGGCCTGCTCCTGGACCTGGAGGGCCACGGACGCGAGGAACAGGTCGTGGAGGGCTCGGACCTGTCGCGGACGGTGGGCTGGTTCACCAACCTGTACCCGGTACGCCTGGACACGGGAACCGCCGATCTCACCGATGCCTTCGCGGGCGGGCCCGCCGCCGGGACCGCCGTCAAACGGATCAAGGAGCAGCTGCGGGCGGTGCCCGACAAGGGCATGGGCTACGGCCTGGTCCGCTACCTCAACCCGCACACCGCGGCCGGCTTCGAGGACCTTCCCGCCCCCCAGGTCGCCTTCAACTACCTGGGCCGCTTCCAGGCCGCCGACAGCGACCGGGCCGCCGACTGGACGCCGCTCAGCGGCATCGACGGCGTCGCGGGTGACCCCGCGCACCTGCCCCTCGCCCACTGCCTGGAACTCAACGCCCGTACCCAGGACGGCCCCGACGGCGCCCACCTGGTGGCGTTCTGGACCTGGGCCGGCGCGGTCCTCGACGAGAGCGGCGTACGCGAACTGGCCGCCCTGTGGTTCCAGGCCCTCGAAGCGCTCGTGCGGCACGCCGAGCGCCCCGACGCCGGAGGCCTCACCCCCTCCGACGTCTCCCTCGCGTCGATCACGCAGGACGAGATCGACGCGTTCGAAGACGAGTTCTTTGACGACGAGTTCGACCGGTTCGAGGAAGAAGAGGCCCAGAAGTGAGTCGCACCCCGCGGAAGATCGAGGACATCCTGCCGCTGGCCCCGCTCCAGGAGGGCCTGCTCTTCCACAGCGTGTACGACGAGGGCGGCCTCGACCCCTACGTCGTCCAGATCGCCTTCGACATCGAGGGCGCCCTCGACGTCGCCGTGCTGCGCGGCGCCGCGCGGACCCTGCTGACCCGGCACGCCAACCTCCGTGTCGCCTTCCGCGAGCGCAAGAACGGCGACTGGGCGCAGCTCGTGATGCGCGAGGTCGCCCTGCCCTGGACCGAGCGGGACCTCACCGGCCTGCCCGAGGCCGAGCGGGAGACGGCGGCGGCCGAGACCGTCGCCGCCGACCGCGCCACCCGCTTCGACGTGGCCCGGCCCCCGCTGCTCCGCTTCACCCTCCTCAGACTCGGCGCCACCCGCCACCGCCTGGTCCTCACCAACCACCACCTGCTCCTCGACGGCTGGTCCCTGCCCGTCCTCATGGGCGAACTGTTCGCGCTGTACGACGCCGGCAACGACCCCGCGGCGCTGCCCCGCGTCCGCCCCTACCGCGACTACCTGAACTGGCTCGCCGCCCGGGACAAGGACGCCGCCCGCGCCGCCTGGGCGAAGGCCCTCGCCGACCTCGCCGAGCCCACCCACGTCGCCCCCGACGCGGGCCGCGCCGCCGTCGCCGGAGCCGAGGTCCAGGAGACCCTGTCCGCGGCCGACACCGCCGCCCTCGGCGAGGCCGCCCGCGCCCGGGGCGTCACCCTCAACACCGTCGTCCAGAGCGCCTGGGCGATCGCCCTGAGCGCCCACACCGGACGCGACGACATCGTCTTCGGCACCACCGTCTCCGGCCGCCCGCCGGAGCTCGACGGCGCCGAGTCCATGGTGGGCCTGTTCATCAACACCCTGCCCACCCGGATCACCCTGCGCCCCGCCGAGCCCTTCGCCGACCTCCTCGCCCGCGTCCAGGACGAGCAGGCCCGCCTCACCCCGCACCAGCACCTGGGCCTCGCCGAGATCCAGCGCGTCGCGGGTCACGGCGAACTCTTCGACACCTCCATGGTGTTCCAGAACTACCCCGTCAACCGCTCCGGAGCGGCGGGGGAGGGCATCGGCGCCGCCATCAGCGTCGCCCCCGGCAAGAACCGCGAGGCCACGCACTATCCCCTGCTCCTGATCGCCTCCGCCCGCGAGACCATGCGGCTGCGCCTCAACTACCGCCCGGACGTCTTCACCGAGAGCGCCGCCCGCCGCGTCCTGGACCGCTTCGCGCGCGTCCTGCGCGCCCTGGCCGCCGACCCCGACCAGCCCGTGGGCCGGCTCGACCTGCTCGGCGACGGCGAACGCCACCTCGTCCTCACCGAGTGGAACGACACCGCGCGCGACGTCCCCGACGCCACCGTCCTCGACCTGTTCCGCGAGCAGGCCGCCCGCACCCCCGACGCACCCGCCGTCACCTGCCGCGCCGAGACCCTCAGCTACGCCGAGCTGGACGCCCGCTCCAGCCGCCTCGCGCACCATCTCATCGCGCGCGGCGTCGCCCCCGAGCAGTTCGTCGCCATCGCCCTGCCCCGCACCGGCGAGGTCGTCACGGCCCTGCTCGCCGTCCTCAAGGCGGGCGCCGCCTACCTCCCCGTCGACCCCGACCACCCGGCCGAGCGCATCGCGTTCACCCTCGCCGACACCGAGCCCGCCCTGCTGCTCACCACCGGCGAACTCGCCGCGGGCCTGCCCGTCACCGACACCCCGCGCCTTCTCCTGGACGCCCCCGACCTGGCCGAGGCCCTGGCCGCCGCGCCCGCCCACGCGCCCACCGACGCCGACCGCAACAGCCCGCTGGAGCCCGCCCACCCGGCGTACGTCATCTTCACCTCGGGCTCCACGGGCCGGCCCAAGGGCGTCGTCATCGAACACCGTTCCCTCGGCGCCTACCTGCAGTGGGCCCGCGACGCCTACCCGGCGACGACCGGCACCTCCCTGCTGCACTCCCCGGTCTCCTTCGACCTCACCGTCACCGCCCTCTACACCACCCTCGTCTCCGGCGGCCTGGTGCGCGTGGCGGAACTCGACGAGCACGCCGCCGAGGGCGTCACCCCCACCTTCCTCAAGGGCACGCCCAGCGTCCTCGCACTCCTCGAAGCACTGCCCGACGAGGCCTCCCCGAGCGAACTCATCATGCTGGGCGGGGAGTTGCTGCTCGGCGAGGTCGCCGACCGCTGGCGGGCCCGCCACCCCGACGCCGACCTCCTGAACGTGTACGGAGCGACCGAGGCGACCGTCAACAGCGTCCAGTACCGCATTCCCGCCGGCACTCCCTCGCCCACCGGGCCCGTCCCCGTCGGCCGCCCGTTCTGGAACACCCAGGTGTACGTCCTCGACAGCGGCCTGCGCCCCGTCCCGGTGGGCGTGCCCGGCGAGGCCTACATCGCCGGCACCGGCCTGGCCCGCGGCTACTGGAACCGCCACGACCTGACCGCCGAACGCTTCGTCGCCAACCCCTACGGCCCGGCCGGCTCCCGCATGTACCGCACCGGGGACGTGCTGCGCTGGAACGAGGACGGCCGCCTGGAGTTCGTCGGCCGCGGCGACGGCCAGGTCAAACTGCGCGGCTACCGCATCGAGCTGGGTGAGATCGAATCCGTCCTCGCCGCCCACGACGGTGTCACCCAGGCCGCCGTGCTCCTGCGCGAGGACCAGCCGGGCGACAAGCGCCTCGTCGCCTACGTCGCCACGGGCGGCGCCGCCGTCACCGCCGATTCCGTGCGCGCGCACACCGCCGCCCACCTGCCCGACTACATGGTCCCGTCCGCCTTCGTCACCCCGGACGCCTTCCCGCTCACCCCGAACGGCAAGCTGGACCGCCGCGCCCTGCCCGCCCCCGACTACGGGACCGTCAGCGAGGGCCGTGCCCCGCGCTCACCGCGCGAGGAGATCCTCTGCGGCCTGTTCGCCGAGGTCCTCGGCGTGGCGTCCGTCGGCATCGACGACGACTTCTTCCGGCTCGGCGGGCACTCCCTGCTCGCCACGAAGCTGGTCAGCCGCGTCCGCTCGGCCCTCGGCGCCGAGCTGCCCATCCGCCAGCTCTTCGAGACGCCCACGGTCGCCGGCCTCTCCGGAGCCCTGGACACCGGCAACGGCGCCGCCCGCACCGCCGTCACCGCCGTCCGTCCGCGCCCCGCCCGCCTCCCGCTCTCCTACGCCCAGCAGCGCCTGTGGTTCCTCCACACGTTCGAGGGGCCCAGCGCCGCCTACAACTCCCCGGTCGCGCTCCGGCTCTCCGGCACCCTGGACCGCACGGCCATGGCGGCGGCCCTCACCGACCTCGCGGCGCGCCACGAAAGCCTGCGCACCGTCTTCGCGGAGGACGCGGAAGGCCCCCACCAGGTGGTCCTCGACGCGGCCGACGCCGCGCCCGCCCTCACCGTCGTCACCACCGACGAGCACCACCTGCGCGCGGAACTCGACCGCGCCGCCGGCCACACCTTCGACCTGACGGCCGAACCCCCGCTGCGCGCCTGGCTGTTCGACCTGGGCGGCGACGAGCACGTCCTGCTCCTGCTCTCCCACCACATCGCGAGCGACGCCTGGTCGCGTGCCCCACTGGCCCGCGACCTGACCACGGCCTATGCGGCCCGCTGCGAGGGCCGCGCGCCCGGCTGGGCCCCACTGCCCGTGCAGTACGCCGACTACAGCATCTGGCAGCGCGCACTGCTCGGCGACGGCCCCGAGGGCAGCGCCGAACTCCGCCGCCAGCTGGACCACTGGCAGACGGCCCTGGCCGGCCTCCCCGAAGAGCTGACCCTCCCCTACGACCGCCCCCGCCCCGCCGTCGCCACCCACCGCGGGGACGTCGTCACCTTCGAACTCTCCCCGGCCCAGCACGAAGGCCTGGTCACCGTGGCCCGAGACGGCCGGGCGAGCCTGTTCATGGTCCTCCAGACGGCCCTGGCGGCACTCCTGTCGCGGCTCGGCGCGGGCACGGACATCCCCATCGGCACGCCCATCGCGGGCCGCACGGACGATGCCCTGAACGACCTGGTCGGCTTCTTCGTCAACACGCTGGTGCTCAGGACGGACGTCTCGGGCGACCCGACATTCGCGGAGCTGCTGGAGCGGGTGCGCGCCCAGAACTTGGCCGCGTACGCCCACCAGGACCTGCCCTTCGAGCGGCTGGTGGAAGCGGTCAACCCGGAGCGCTCGCTGGCCCGCCACCCGCTCTTCCAGACCATGCTCAACCTCAACAACGCCGGCCCCGTCGAAGCACTCGACGAGATCGCCAAGCTGCCCGGCCTCAGCGTCCGCCTGGAGCCGGTCGAGACCAACCGCGTCAAGTTCGACCTCGGCTTCTCCTTCGCCGAGTCCCACAGCTCCACCGGCACACCGGGCGGCCTGCGCGGCGCCCTCCAGTTCAACACCGACCTGTTCGACCGGCGGACGGCCGAGACCCTGGTCGCCCGCCTCGTACGGGTCCTGGACGCGGTGACCACCGAGCCGAAGCGCCCGGTCGCCTCCATCGAGGTACTGGCCCCGGAGGAGCGGGAGCGGCTGCTGGGGGAGTGGAACGGGGTCGGGCGGGCTGTGCGGGGGGTTTCGCTGCCGGTGCTGTTCTCGGAGCAGGCGGCTTTGTCTTCGAGTGCGGTGGCGGTTGTCGCCGGTCAGAACTCCCTCACTTATGGGGAGTTGGAGGCGTGGTCGAACCGGGTTGCGCGGTGGCTGATCTCGCGGGGTGTGGGTGCCGAGAGGTTCGTGGGGGTGAAGCTGGGTCGGTCGGTGGAACTGGTCGTGGCCCTGCTGGGCATCGCCAAGGCCGGTGGCGCCTATGTGCCGATCGATCCGGAGTATCCGCAGGAGCGGATCGCGCACATTGTGGCGGATGCGGAGCCGGTGCTGGTCATCGATGACGTGGCGGTGCTGGGGGAGGCGGACGCTTTTGACGTCGGGCCGGTGACGGACGGGGATCGGTTGTCGCCGCTTGAGCCGCATCACCCGGTGTATGTGATCTATACGTCTGGTTCGACGGGCCGGCCGAAGGGTGTGGTGGTGGAGCATGCTTCGGTCGGGCATTACCTGGAGCGGGCCCGTGAGGTGTACGGGGATGCGTCGGGTTCGGCGTTGCTGCATTCCTCGGTTGCCTTCGATTTGACGGTGACCGCGCTGTATTCGCCGTTGGTGTCCGGTGGCCGTGTGGTGCTGGCCGAGCTGGATGAGCAGGCAGCCGGGTATGGGCGTCCGTCGTTCATGAAGGTGACGCCGTCGCATCTTGCGATGCTGGAGGCTCTGCCGTCGCAGGTGTCGCCTTCGGGCACGTTGATCACGGGTGGTGAGGCGCTGTCCGGCGAGGCGCTGGCCGCCTGGCGGGAGGCGAATCCTGGCGTCACGGTGGTCAACGCTTATGGTCCGACCGAGGCGACGGTCAACTGCACGGACTTCCGTATCGAGCCGGGCCAGAAAGTGGGCTCGGGTCCGGTGCCGATCGGGCGCCCGTTCTGGAACACGCGTGCTTACGTCCTGGACGCTCAGCTCAACCCCGTGCCCGTCGGTGTCGCGGGTGAGCTGTACGTCGCGGGTGCGGTACTCGCCCGGGGTTATTGGAAGCGCCCGGATCTGACCGCCGAGCGGTTTACCGCCGACCCCTTCGGTCCGCCCGGTGCGCGGATGTACCGCACGGGCGACCTGGCCCGCTGGAACGCGGACGGTCAGCTCGTGTACGCCGGTCGCGTCGATGACCAGGTGAAGCTGCGCGGCTTCCGCATCGAACTCGGTGAGATCCAGGCCGTGTTGAGCGCACATTCGGATGTGGCGCAGGCTGCTGTTGTCGTCCGGGAGGACCAGCCCGGTGACCAGCGTCTGGTTGCCTACCTCGTGCCCGAGGGAGCCCTGGCCCCGGCTGCCGATGTACTGCGCGCGCACGCCGCTGCTCACCTCCCCGATTACATGGTCCCCTCGACCTTCGTCGTCCTGGACGCGTTGCCCCTGACCGTCAACGGCAAGCTGGACCGCCGCGCGCTGCCCGCCCCCGCGTACGAGGCGCAGAGCGAGTCCCGTGCCCCGCGTTCGCCGCGTGAGGAGATCCTGTGCGGGCTCTTCGGCGAGGTCCTGGGCGTGGAGTCCGTCGGCATTGACGACGACTTCTTCCGGCTGGGCGGGCACTCGCTGCTGGCGACGAAGCTGGTCAGCCGTATCCGCGGCACGCTGGACGTCGAGCTGCCCATCCGGCAGCTCTTCGAGACGCCGACCGTCGCCGGGATCTCCGCCACCCTCGACGGCGGCCTCGGCGGACAGGCCCGCCGTGGGATCGTCGCCGGGCCGCGCCCCGAGCGCATCCCGCTCTCCTACGCCCAGCAACGCCTCTGGTTCCTCTCCCAGTTCGAGGGCCCCAGCGCCACGTACAACGCGCCCGTCGCGCTGCGCATGACCGGCCCGCTTGACCGGGACGCCCTGCGCCTCGCCCTCGCGGACGTCGTCGCACGCCACGAGAGCCTGCGCACGCTGTTCACCGAGGACACCGAAGGCCCCCGCCAGCTCGTCCTGCCGGCCGACGCCGAGCAGGCGCGGACGGAGTTGCCGGTCGTCGACGTCACCGAGGAGACCCTGCACGCCGAGCTGGCGCGCGCCGCCGCCCAGCCCTTCGACCTGAGCGCCGAAGTGCCTTACCGTGCCTTCCTGTTCGCCGTGTCGGACGACGATCACGCGTTGCTCGTCGTGACGCACCACATCGTGAGCGACGCGTGGTCGCGTGCCCCGCTCGCCCGTGACCTCGCCACCGCCTACGCCGCCCGCGTCGAGGAGCAGGCCCCCGCCTGGGCGCCCCTGCCGGTGCAGTACGCGGACTACAGCCTCTGGCAGCGCGACGTCCTCGGCACCGAGGACGACCCGGACAGCGAGATATCCCGCCAACTCGCCCACTGGGAGCAGGCCCTGGAAGGCCTGCCGGACCAGCTGGAGCTGCCGTACGACCGGCCGCGCCCCGCCGTCGCCTCCTACCGCGGCGACCGCGTGCCGTTCGGGGTGCCGGCGCGGCTGTACCAGCGGATCAGCGAGGTCGCGCGGGCCACGCAGGCCAGCCCGTTCATGGTGCTCCAGGCCGCTCTCGCCGCGCTCCTGACGCGGCTCGGTGCGGGCGAGGACATCCCGATCGGCACGCCCGTCGCGGGCCGCACCGACGAGGCCGTCGACCACCTGATCGGCGTCTTCCTCAACACCCTCGTGCTGCGCACGGACACCTCCGGCGACCCGACGTTCACCGAGCTGGTCGACCGCGTACGCACCCAGAACCTCGCGGCGTACGCGCATCAGGACCTGCCGTTCGAGCGGCTGGTGGAGGCCGTCAACCCGGAGCGGTCCCTGGCCCGCCACCCCCTCTTCCAGGTGCTGCTCACCCTCAACAACACCGACCACCAGGGTGCGTTGGGCTCGCTCGACACGCTCCCCGGCCTGACGGTCGAGCGGGAGTCGGTCGAGTCGTCCGTCGCCAAGTTCGACCTGGCCTTCGGCTTCATGGAGCGCCACGACGAGAACGGCCGGGTGCATGCGCTCGGCGGCACCCTGGAGTACAGCACCGACCTGTTCGACCGGAACACGGCCCGCACCTTCGTCGACCGGCTGCTGCGCCTCCTGGAGGCCGCCGTCGCCGCGCCCGAGGCGCCCGTCGGCGCCATCGACCTGCTCGGCCCGGCCGAGCGGGGCCGCATCCTCGAACTCTGGAACGACACCGCGTGCGAGATGCCGGCGCTGTCGGTGGTGGAGCTGTTCCGGGAGCGGGTGGCGGTGGACCGTGACGCGGTGGCCGTGGTCGCGGGCGATGAGGCCCTGACGTACGGGGAGTTGGGTGAGCGTGTGGAGCGGCTGGCCGCACTGCTGGCCGCTCGTGGTGCGGATCCGGAGCGGTTCGTGGCGGTGGCGTTGCCGAGGTCCGCTGACCTGGTGGTGGCGCTGCTGGCGGTGTGGCGGGCGGGTGCGGCGTATCTGCCGCTGGACACGGAGTACCCGGCCGACCGGCTCGCGTACATGCTCGACGACGCCGCCCCGGCCCTCATCCTGACCACGCGGGAACTTACGGCCGTGCTCCCCGCCGGCGACGTCCCGACGGTCCTCCTGGACGACCCCGGGACCACCGCCGCCCTCGCCGGGATCCCGACGGCCGGCCTCCCAGACGCCCCCGCCCTCATGAACTCCGCGTACGTGATCTATACGTCGGGTTCGACGGGGCGGCCGAAGGGGGTGGTGGTGCCGCAGGCGCCGTTGGTGAACTTCCTGGTGGCGATGCGTGACCGGTTCGGCCTCGGATCGGGTGACCGGCTCGGTGCGGTGACCACGGTCGGGTTCGACATCGCGGGCCTGGAGTTGTTCGTGCCGCTGTTGAGCGGTGCGGCCGTGGTCGTCGCGGACCGGGAGACGGTCCGTGACCCGGCCGCGCTGGCCCGGCTGGTCACCGCGAGGGGCGTGAACGTCATGCAGGCCACCCCGAGTCTGTGGCGGGCGCTGCTCGCCGAGGACGCGGGTGTGCTGTCCGGCGTACGGGTCCTGGTGGGCGGTGAGGCTCTTCCCGCAGACCTCGCGCAGGCTTTGACGGCTTCCGCCGCGTCCGTCACCAACATGTACGGGCCGACCGAGACCACGATCTGGTCCACGGCCTGGGAGGTGGGTTCCCGCTCGCCCCGTATCGGCCGCCCGATCGCCAACACGCAGGTGTACGTGTTGGACGCTGCCCTGCGTCCGGTGCCCTCCGGCGTCCCGGGTGAGCTGTACATCGCCGGTGAGGGTGTCGTACGCGGCTATCACGGTCGTGCGGCGTTGACCGCCGAGCGTTTCGTGGCCGACCCGTACGGGCCGGCCGGCTCGCGCATGTACCGCACGGGTGACCTCGTGCGCTGGAGTGCGGAGGGTGAGCTGGAGTATCTGTCCCGGGTGGACGACCAGGTCAAGCTGCGTGGTTTCCGCATCGAGCTGGGGGAGATCGAGACGGTCCTGGCCGGGCACCCCCAGGTCGCGCAGGCCGCCGTCATGGTCCGCGAGGACCGGCCCGGCGACAAGCGCATCGCCGCCTACGTCATCCCCGCCGGACCGACCGCCCCGGCACCGCAAGACCTCCGCGACCACACGGCTGCACAGCTCCCGGACTACATGGTCCCGTCCGCCTTCGCCACCCTCGACGCCCTCCCGCTGACGGCCAACGGCAAGCTGAACCGCCGCGCCCTGCCCGCCCCCGAGTACGAGGCCCAGCAGACGGGCCGTGCCCCGCGCTCGCCGCGCGAGGAGATCCTGTGCGGCCTGTTCGCCGAGGTCCTCGGGGTGGACGCGGTGGGCATCGACGACGACTTCTTCCGGCTCGGCGGCCACTCGCTGCTGGCGACGAAGCTGGTCAGCCGCATCCGCACCACCCTGGACGCCGAACTCCCCGTCCGCCGCCTCTTCGAGGCACCCACCGTCGCCCGCCTCGCCGACGTGATCGACGGCGCCGCACGGGCCCGCACCCCGCTGCGGGCCGCCGCGCCGCGCCCCGAGCGGCTGCCGCTGTCCCTGGCCCAGCAGCGCCTGTGGTTCCTGAACCAGTTCGAGGGCGCCAACGCCACGTACAACATCCCGGTGGCCCTCAGGCTCTCGGGCACCCTGGACCGTACGGCGATGGAGGCCGCTCTCGCCGACCTCGTGGACCGGCACGAGAGCCTGCGCACCGTCTTCGCCGAGGACGCCGAGGGCGCCCACCAGGTGGTGCGCGACACGGCGGATGCCACCCCGGCACTCACCGTCGTCGCCACCGACGAGACCCGCGTCGACGACGAGGTGAACGGCGCCACGCGCGCCCCCTTCGACGTCGCGCGGGACCTGCCGCTGCGTGTGACGCTGTTCGAACTCGGCGCCGACGAGCACGTGCTGCTCCTCGTCGTCCACCACATAGCGGGCGACGCCTGGTCCATGGGCCCCCTGGCCCGCGACCTGGCGGCCGCCTACGCGGCCCGCCGCGAGGGCCGGGCGCCCGCCTGGGCCCCGCTGCCCGTGCAGTACGCGGACTACGGCATCTGGCAGCGCGACGTCCTCGGCTCCGAGAGCGACCCGGACAGCGAGGTCTCCCGCCAGCTCGCCTACTGGGCCGACACACTGGCCGGCCTGCCCGAGGAGCTGACGCTCCCGACGGACCGGCCGCGCCCCGCCGTCTCCTCGTACCAGGGCGACCGGGTCGTCTTCGAGCTGGCCCCGCAGACGTACGAGCGGCTGACGGCGGTCGCCCGCGACAGCAGCGCGAGCCTGTTCATGGTCGTGCAGACGGCTCTGGCGGCACTCCTGTCGCGGCTCGGCGCGGGCACGGACATCCCGATCGGCACGCCGATCGCGGGCCGCACGGACGATGCCCTGGACGACCTGGTCGGCTTCTTCGTCAACACGCTGGTGCTCAGGACGGACGTGTCGGGCGACCCGACGTTCGCGGAATTGCTCGACCGGGTCCGTTCCCAGAACCTGGCGGCGTACGCCCATCAGGACCTGCCCTTTGAGCGGCTGGTGGAGGTCGTCAATCCGGAGCGCTCGCTGGCCCGGCACCCCCTCTTCCAGACCATGCTGGTCCTGAACAACACGGACCAGGGCGCCGGTGACGCCGTCGCCTCGCTGCCCGGCCTCACGGTCGGCGCCCAGTCCGCCGAGGCGGGCACCGCCAAGTTCGACCTGTCGTTCCGCCTCGGGGAACGCAGCGCCGGGACCGGGGAGCCGGTCACGCTGAGCGGGGCCCTGGACTTCAGCACCGACCTGTTCGACCGGCGGACGGCCCAGAGCATCGCGGACCGCTTCGTGCGGGTCCTGGAGGCGGTGGCGTCCGACCCGCAGCGGCCCCTCGGTGAGCTGGAGATCCTCGCTCCGGAGGAGCGGGAGCGGCTGCTGGGGGAGTGGAACGGTGTCGCGCGGGATGTACGGGGGGTTTCGCTGCCGGTGCTGTTCTCGGAGCAGGCGGCTTTGTCTCCGGGTGCGGTGGCGGTTGTCGCCGGTCAGAACTCTTTCACTTATGGGGAGTTGGAGGCGTGGTCGAACCGGGTTGCGCGGTGGCTGATCTCGCGGGGCGTGGGTGCCGAGAGGTTCGTGGGGGTGAAGCTGGGTCGGTCGGTGGAACTGGTCGTGGCCCTGCTGGGCATCGCCAAGGCCGGTGGTGCGTATGTGCCGATCGATCCGGAGTATCCGCAGGAGCGGATCGCGCACATCGTGGCGGATGCGGAGCCGGTGCTGGTCATCGATGACGTGGCGGTGCTGGAGGAGGCTGACGCTTTTGCCGCCGGGCCCGTGACGGACGGGGATCGGTTGTCGCCGCTTGAGCCGCACCACCCGGTGTACGTGATCTATACGTCCGGTTCGACGGGCCGGCCGAAGGGCGTGGTCGTTGAACACGCGTCCGTGGGTCACTACTTGGAGCGGGCCCGTGAGGTGTACGCGGACGCTTCCGGTTCGGCGCTGCTGCACTCCTCGGTCGCCTTCGATTTGACGGTGACCGCCTTGTATTCGCCGTTGGTGTCTGGTGGCCGTGTGGTGCTGGCCGAGCTGGATGAGCAGGCAGCCGGGTATGGGCGTCCGTCGTTCATGAAGGTGACGCCGTCGCATCTTGCGATGCTGGAGGCTCTGCCGTCGCAGGTGTCGCCTTCGGGCACGTTGATCACGGGTGGTGAGGCGCTGTCCGGCGAGGCGCTGGCCGCCTGGCGGGAGGCGAACCCCGACGTCACGGTGGTCAACGCCTACGGTCCGACCGAGGCGACGGTCAACTGCACGGACTTCCGTATCGAGCCAGGGCAGGAGGTCGCCTCAGGACCGGTGCCGATCGGCCGCCCGTTCTGGAACACCCGCGCCTACGTCCTGGACGCCCAGCTCAGGCCTCTTCCCGTCGGTGTCGCGGGTGAGCTGTATGTCGCCGGTGCGGTACTCGCCCGGGGTTATTGGAAGCGTCCGGATCTGACCGCTGAGCGGTTCACCGCCGACCCCTTCGGTCCGCCCGGTGCGCGGATGTACCGCACGGGCGACCTGGCCCGCTGGAACGCCGACGGTCAGCTCGTGTACGCCGGTCGCGTCGATGACCAGGTCAAGCTGCGCGGCTTCCGCATCGAACTCGGTGAGATCCAGGCCGTGCTGACCACGCACCCCGGCATCTCCCAGGCCGCCGTCATCATCCGCGAGGACCAGCCCGGCGACCAGCGCCTCGTCGCCTACCTCGTACCGCAGGAGGAGTACGCCCCGGCCGCCGACGAACTGCACGCACACGTGGCCGCCCAGCTCCCCGACTACATGGTCCCCTCGACCTTCGTCATCCTGGGCGCCCTGCCCTTGACCGTCAACGGCAAGCTGGACCGCCGCGCGCTGCCCGCCCCCGCGTACGAGGCGACGGAAGAAGGCCGTGCCGCGCGTTCGCCGCGCGAGGAGATCCTGTGCGGGCTCTTCGCCGACGTACTCGGCAAGGAGACCGTCGGCATCGACGACGACTTCTTCCGGCTCGGCGGGCACTCGCTGCTGGCGACGAAGCTGGTCAGCCGTATCCGCGGCACGCTGGACGTCGAGCTGCCCATCCGGCAGCTCTTCGAGACGCCGACCGTCGCCGGGATCTCCGCCACCCTCGACGGCGGCCCCCTCGGCGCCCGTCGCGGCGTCGTCGCCGGGCCGCGCCCCGAGCGCATCCCACTGTCCTACGCCCAGCAACGCCTTTGGTTCCTCAACCAGTTCGAGCCCGCCAACGCCACCTACAACATCCCCGTCGCCCTGCGCCTGACCGGACACCTCGACCGGGACGCCCTGCGCCTCGCCCTCGCGGACGTCGTCGCACGCCACGAGAGCCTGCGCACCGTCTTCGCCGAGGACGACGAGGGCTCCCGGCAGATCGTGCTGCCGGCCGACGCCGAGCAGGCCCTCCCGCGGCTCGCCGTGGTGGAGGCGGCACCCGGCGAGGTCGACGGTCGGCTGCGGGATGCGGCACGCGCCGGGTTCGACCTGGCCGCCGAACTGCCGTTGCGGGTCACCCTCTTCGCCGTCGGCGAGGACGAGCACGTACTCCTTCTCCTGCTGCACCACATCGTGAGCGACGCGTGGTCGCGTGCCCCGCTCGCCCGTGACCTCGCCACCGCCTACGCGGCCCGTGTCGAGGGGCAGGCCCCCGCCTGGGCGCCGCTGCCGGTGCAGTACGCGGACTACAGCCTCTGGCAGCGCGACGTCCTCGGCGCCGAGGACGACCCAGCCAGTGAGATATCCCGCCAACTCGCCTACTGGGAGCAGGCGCTGGGCGGGCTGCCGGACCAGCTGGAGCTGCCGTACGACCGGCCGCGCCCCGCCGTCGCCTCCTACCGCGGCGACCGGCTGCCCTTCGCGGTACCGGCGGCGCTGTACGCGGACGTGGTGGCGCTCGCCCGGGAGGCCGGCGCCAGCCCGTTCATGGTGCTCCAGGCCGCTCTCGCCGCGCTCCTGACGCGGCTCGGCGCGGGCGAGGACATCCCGATCGGCACGCCGGTCGCGGGCCGCACGGACAGCGCGGTCGAGCAGCTCGTCGGCGTGTTCATCAACACCCTCGTCCTGCGCACGGACACCTCCGGCAGCCCGACCGCCCGCGACCTGATCGCCCGGGTGCGGGAGACCAACCTCGGGGCGTACGCGCATCAGGACCTGCCCTTCGAGCGGCTCGTGGAGGCCGTCAACCCGGAGCGGTCCCTGGCCCGCCACCCCCTCTTCCAGGTGCTCCTGGCCTTCAACAACACGGACACCGCCGCCGTGGAGGGCGCCGCGGACGGCCTGCCGGGGCTCTCCGTGACGCGGGCCGTCGCGGACACGGCGGTCGCCAAGTTCGACCTGTCCTTCGCCTTCGCGGAGAGCGGGGACGCGGCGGGCGAGCGGGCCCTGGAAGGCGTCCTGGAGTACAGCACCGACCTGTTCGACCGCTCCACGGTCGAGACGCTGGGAGCACGCTTCCTGCGCCTGCTCGGCGGCATGGTCGCCCACCCCGACGCGCCGCTCACCACCCTCGGTCTCCTCGACGGCGCCGAGACCCGCACGCTGCTCACCGACTGGAACGACACCGCGTGCGAGATGCCGGCGCGGCCGGTGGTCGAGCTGTTCCGGGAGCGGGTGGCGGTGGACCGTGACGCGGTGGCCGTGGTCGCGGGCGATGAGTCCCTGTCGTATGGGGAGTTGGCCGATCGGGTGGAGCGGCTGGCCGCACTGCTGGCCGCTCGTGGTGCGGGTCCGGAGCGGTTCGTGGCGGTGGCGTTGCCGAGGTCCGCGGATCTGGTGGTGGCGCTGCTCGCGGTGTGGCGTGCGGGTGCGGCGTATCTGCCGCTGGACACGGAGTACCCGGCCGACCGGCTCGCGTACATGCTCGACGACGCCGACCCGGCCCTCATCCTCACCGCCACCAGGACCGCGGACCGCCTGCCCGACTCCGGCGTGCCGAGACTGCTGCTGGACGACCCGGAGGTGCGGTCCGCCCTCGCCGACCCGTCGGCCCCCGGCCTCGCCCGCCCTGCCACCGACCTCCACCATTCCGCGTACGTCATCTATACGTCGGGTTCGACGGGGCGGCCGAAGGGTGTGGTGGTGCCGCAGGCGCCGTTGGTGAACTTCCTGGTGGCGATGCGTGACCGGTTCGGCCTCGGGTCGGGTGACCGGCTCGGTGCGGTGACCACGGTCGGGTTCGACATCGCGGGCCTGGAGTTGTTCGTGCCGCTGTTGAGCGGTGCGGCCGTGGTCGTCGCGGACCGGGAGACGGTCCGTGACCCGGCCGCGCTGGCCCGGCTGGTCACCGCGAGGGGCGTGAACGTCATGCAGGCCACCCCGAGCCTGTGGCGGGCGCTGCTCGCCGAGGACGCGGCGGTGCTGTCCGGCGTACGGGTCCTGGTGGGCGGTGAGGCTCTTCCCGCAGACCTCGCGCAGGCTTTGACGGCTTCCGCCGCGTCCGTCACCAACATGTACGGGCCCACGGAGACGACCATCTGGTCCACCACCTGGGACGTTCCCGCCCTCAAGGCCCCCGCGCCCCGTATCGGCCGCCCGATCGCCAACACGCAGGTGTATGTGCTGGATGCGGCCCTGCGTCCGGTGCCCTCCGGCGTCCCGGGCGAGCTGTACATCGCCGGTGAGGGTGTCGTACGCGGCTATCACGGGCGTCCGGCGTTGACCGCCGAGCGTTTCGTGGCCGACCCGTACGGACCGGCCGGCTCCCGTATGTACCGCACGGGTGACCTCGTGCGCTGGAGTGCCGAGGGCGAGCTGGAGTATCTGTCCCGGGTGGACGACCAGGTCAAGCTGCGTGGGTTCCGCATCGAGCTGGGGGAGATCGAGACGGTCCTGGCCGGGCACTCCCAGGTCGCGCAGGCCGCCGTGATGGTCCGCGAGGACCGGCCCGGCGACAAGCGCATCGCCGCCTACGTCATCCCCGCCGGACCGACCGCCCCGGCACCGCAGGACCTTCGCGAGCACACCGCGTCCGCGCTGCCCGACTACATGGTCCCGTCCGCCTTCGTCACCCTCGACGCCTTCCCGCTCACCCCGAACGGCAAGCTGGACCGCCGCGCCCTGCCCGCCCCCGAGTACGAGGCCCAGCAGACGGGCCGTGCCCCGCGCTCGCCGCGCGAGGAGATTCTCTGCGGCCTGTTCGCCGAGGTCCTCGGAGTGGACGCGGTGGGCATCGACGACGACTTCTTCCGGCTCGGCGGGCACTCGCTGCTCGCCACCAGGCTGGTGAGCCGCATCCGCACCACCCTGGACGCCGAACTCCCCGTCCGCCGCCTCTTCGAGGCACCCACCGTCGCCCGCCTCGCCGGCACGCTGGACGAGGTGGCCGGCGCGCGCGGCAGGATCGTGCCCGTCCCGCGCCCCGCCCGGGTGCCGCTGTCGTACGCCCAGCAGCGGCTCTGGTTCCTCCAGCACCTGGAGGGCCCGAGCGACGCCTACAACATGCCCGTCTCCCTCGACCTGACCGGCCCCCTGGACACGGACGCCCTGCGCGCCGCGCTCACCGACGTCGCCGCGCGGCACGAGAGCCTGCGCACCGTCTTCGCCGAGGGCGCGGACGGCGAGGCCCACCAGGTGGTCCTGGACGCCGCGCGCCTGCGGGTGCCGCTGACCGTCGAGCCGGCCGACGAGGACACCGTGGACCGGCTGCTGCGCCGCGCCGCCGGATACGTCTTCGACCTGGAGAACGAGATCCCGCTGCGCGCCACGGTGTTCGAACTGGACGCCGACCGGCACGCGCTGCTCCTGCTGACGCACCACATCGCCGGCGACGCCTGGTCGCGCGGCGCCCTGGTGCGCGACCTGACGGCGGCCTACGCGGCCCGCCGCGAGGGCCGGGCGCCCACCTGGGCCCCGCTGCCCGTCCAGTACGCGGACTACAGCCTGTGGCAGCGCGACGTCCTCGGCTCCGAGAGCGACCCGGACAGCGAGGTCTCCCGCCAACTCGCCTACTGGCAGCAGGCCTTGACGGCCCTCCCCGAAGAGCTGGCGCTGCCCTTCGACCGGCCGCGCCCCGCGGCGGCGTCGTACGAGGGGGACCGGGTCGTCTTCGACGTGGCCCCGCAGACGTACGAGCGGCTGACGGCGGTGGCCCGTGAGCACGGCGCGAGCCTGTTCATGGTCCTCCAGACGGCTCTGGCCGCACTTCTGACGCGGTTGGGGGCGGGCACGGACATCCCGATCGGCACGCCCATCGCGGGCCGCACGGACGACGCCCTGGACGACCTGGTCGGCTTCTTCGTCAACACGCTGGTGCTCAGGACGGACGTGTCGGGCGACCCGACGTTCGCGGAGCTGCTGGAGCGGGTGCGCGCCCAGAACCTCGCCGCGTACGCCCACCAGGACCTGCCCTTCGAGCGGCTGGTCGAGATCGTCAACCCCGAGCGCTCGCTGGCCCGCCACCCGCTCTTCCAGACCATGCTCAGCTTCGACAACGCCGGGCGCCTCACCGGGGAGCGCGTGGACCTCGGCGGGCTCGCCGTCTCCGGGCGGCCGCTCGGGGCGCCCTCCGCCAAGTTCGACCTGTCCTTCGAGATCGCGGAGCACACAGCGGCCCCGGGCCGCCCCGCCGGACTCGGCTGCGCGCTCGACTTCAGCACCGAACTGTTCGACCGGGCGACCGCGCAAGCCCTCGCCGACCGGTTCGTACGCGTCCTGGAAGCCCTCACCGACGACCCCCACCTGGCCATCGGCGAGGCGGAGATCCTGGCCGAGGACGAGCGGCACCGCATGCTCGTCGACTGGAACGACACGGCCGTCGAGCACCCCGCCCACACCTCCGTGCACGCACTGTTCGAACAGCGGGCCGCCACCGCGCCGGACGCGGTGGCCGTCGTCGCCGGCGCGCTGAGCCTCACCTACGGCGAGCTGAACGCCCGCGCCAACCGGCTCGCGCACCGGCTCATCGGCATGGGCGTCGGCAAGGAGAGCCGTGTCGCCGTCCTCCAGGAGCGCACCGCCGAACTCGTCGTCTCCACGCTCGCCGTGCTCAAGGCGGGCGGCGCCTATGTGCCGATCGACCCGCAGCAGCCCGCGTCGCGCTCGGAGTTCATCCTCCGGGACACCGCGGCCGTCGCGCTGCTCACCGACCGTGACCCCGCCGACCTGGGCTTCGACGTCCAGGCCCCGGTGCTGCGCGTCGGCGCGGGCCACGACGTCACCGACGGCCCCGCGCACGACCCCGGCATCGCCACCGAGGCCGAACAGCTCGTCTACGTCATGTACACCTCCGGCTCCACCGGCACCCCCAAGGGCGTCGCCAACACCCACCACAACGTCGTCCACCTGGCGGCCGACGCGTACTGGCGGCGCGGCCACCACGCACGCGTCCTGATGCACTCGCCGTACGCCTTCGACGCGTCGACCTTCGAGATCTGGGCCCCGCTGCTGGGCGGCGGCCAGGTCGTGGTCGCCCCCGCCGGGCGCCTGGATGCCGCCGACCTCGCCGCGGCCATCGCCGGGCAGGACGTCACGGGCCTGTTCGTCAGCGCCGGTCTCTTCCGGGTCCTCGCCGAGGAGCACCCCGAGTGCTTCCGGGGGGTCCGCGAGATCTGGGCGGGCGGTGACGTGGTCTCCCCGGTCGCGGTCCGCCGCGTCCTCGAGGCCTGCCCCGGCACGGTCGTCGCCAACGAGTACGGGCCCACGGAGACCACCGTGTTCTCCGCCGTCAACCCCCTGCGCGACCCGGCCGAGGTGCCCGATGCCGTCGTGCCCATCGGCCGGCCCCTGTGGAACACCCGCCTGTACGTCCTGGACGCGCTGCTGCGGCCCGTCGCCCCCGGCGTGCAGGGCGAGCTGTACATCGCGGGCGCCGGTGTGGCCCGCGGCTACCTCGGCCGGGGCGATCTGACGGCACAGCGCTTCGTCGCCGACCCCTTCGCGGGCGGCGGCGAGCGGATGTACCGCACCGGGGACGTCGTGTCCTGGCAGCCGGACGGCCGCCTGCGGTTCGCCGGACGCGTCGACGACCAGGTCAAGCTGCGCGGCTTCCGCATCGAACCGGGCGAGGTCGAGGCCGCCCTCGCGGCCCGTGCCGACGTCGCGCAGGCCGCCGTGGTGCTGCGCGAGGACCGTCCCGGCGACAAGCGGCTCGTCGGCTACGTCGTCGCCGGCGCGAGCACGCCCGAGCCGGACGAGCTGCGCGCCCACGTCGCCGCGTCCCTGCCCGAGTACATGGTGCCCTCGGCCGTGGTCGTTCTCGACGAGCTGCCGCTCACCCTCAACGGCAAACTGGACCGCCGCGCCCTGCCCGCGCCCGAGTACGGGGCGCGGGACGACACGAGCCGCCGCGGGCCGCGCACCGAACGCGAGAAGACCCTGTGCGGCCTGTTCGCGGACGTGCTGGGCCTCGCCGAAGTCGGCATCGACGACGGGTTCTTCGACCTCGGCGGCGACAGCATCATGTCGATCCAGCTGGTCAGCCGCGCGCGCCGGGCCGGACTCGAACTGTCCGTACGGGACGTCTTCGAACACCGCACGGTCGCCGCGCTCGCCGGTGTCGTCCAGGAGGCGACCGGTGCCCCCGTCGAGGAGGCGGGCGCGGGCGTCGGCGAGGTCCCGCTCACGCCGATCAAGCGGTGGTTCCTCGAACGGGGCGGTCCCGCCGGCCAGTTCAACCAGTCCCGCCTCGTGCAGGTGCCCGTGTCCCTGCGGCACGAGCACCTGGTGAGCGCCGTCCAGGCACTCCTGGACCACCACGACGCGCTGCGGGCCAGGCTGGGCGCCGCGCCCGAGTGGCGCCTGGAGATCCGCGAGCCGGGCACGGTCGACGCCGGGTCCGTCGTACGGCGGGTGCCCGCCGCCGGACTCGACGAGAGCGCACGCCAGGACCTGGTCCGCGCCGAGACCGAGGCCGCCCGCGAGCGCCTGGACCCGGCCGCCGGCCGGATGGCACAACTGGTGTGGTTCGACCGCGGCACCGAGGCGCCGGGCGTCCTGCTGATCCTCGTCCACCACCTGGTGGTCGACGGGGTGTCGTGGCGCATCCTCGTCCCGGACCTCGCCGAGGCGCACCGCGCCGTGGCCGCGGGCCGCACCCCCGAGCTGCAGCCGGTCGGCACCTCACTGCGCCGCTGGTCGCAGCGGCTCACCGAGGAGGCGGCCCGGCCGGCCAGGGCCACCGAGGCCGCCTGGTGGCAGGGCGTCCTGCGGCGCGCCGACCCCGTCCTCGGCACCCGGGCGCTGGACCCCGCCAAGGACACGTACGCCACCGCGCGGCACCTGGCCATGACACTGCCGGTGTCCGTGACGGAGGCGGTCCTCACCCGGGTCCCCGCCGCCTTCAACGCCGAGGTCAACGACGTGCTGCTGGCCGCCTTCACGCTCGCCTGGACCCGCTGGCGGGCCGGGAGCGGCGACGGTCTGCTCCTCGACCTGGAGGGCCACGGCCGCGAGGAGCACCTGGTCGAAGGAGCCGACCTGTCCCGGACGGTGGGCTGGTTCACCAACCTGTACCCCGTACGTCTGGACGCCGCCGTCGGCGACCTCGCCGACGCGTTCGCGGGCGGACCCGCCGCCGGGGCCGCCGTCAAGGAGATCAAGGAGCAGCTGCGGGCGGTGCCCGACAAGGGCATGGGCTACGGCCTCGCCCGCTACCTCAACCCCGCCACCGAGGCCGGTTTCGCCGATCTCCCCGCCCCCCAGGTCGCCTTCAACTACCTGGGCCGCTTCACCACCGCGGGCACCGAGGGCGCGGGCGGCGCCGCCATCCCCGACTGGACGGTGCTCGCCACCGCGGCCGGCCTCGGCGGCACGGACCCCCGGGTCCCGCTCGCCCACGCCCTGGAGCTCAACGCCCGCACCAACGACGGGCCGCGCGGCCCCGAACTGACCGCCACCTGGACCTGGGCGAAGGACATCCTCGCCGAGAGCGGCGTACGCGAACTCGCCGACCTGTGGTTCCAGGCCCTGGAGGCCCTCGCGGAACACGCCGAGCGGCCCGACGCGGGCGGCCTGACCGTCTCCGACGTGTCTTTGGCCCTGCTCGACCAGAACGAAATCGAATTGCTCGAAGACGAGTGGAGGACGTCGTAATGGCGACCCAGTCCGGTCTGCAGGACATACTGCCGCTGGCACCGCTGCAGGAGGGCTTGCTCTTCCACAGCGTGTACGACGAGACGGCCACGGACGTCTACCTGGTGCAGCAGGCCATCGACCTGGAAGGAGACCTCGACACGGCGGCGCTGCGCGCCGCGTGCCGCACCCTCCTGGCCCGGCACGCGAACCTGCGCGCGGCCTTCCGCTACGCGGGACTCAAGCGGCCCGTGCAGATGATCCCCCACCAAGTGGCGCTGCCGTGGGAGGAGCTGGACCTCACCGGGCACCCCGAGCAGGAGCGCGGGGCCGCCGCGGACCGGGCCCTGGAAGGGGACCGCCTGCGCCGCTTCGACCTGGCCAAGCCGCCGCTGATGCGGTTCACCCTGATGCGGCTCGGCGAGCGCCGCTTCCGGTTCGTGCTCACCAACCACCACATCCTGCTCGACGGCTGGTCCAAGCCGATGCTCGTGCGGGAACTGCTCAAGCTGTACGCCACCAAGGGCGACGACAGCGCCCTGCCCAAGGTGCGGCCCTTCCGCGACTACCTCCAGTGGCTGGCCCGCCAGGACCGCGAGGCCTCGCTCACCGCCTGGCGCGAGACCCTGGCCGGACTCGACGGGCCCACGCTGGTCGCCCCCCACCCCGGCGAGCGCGCCCCGCGCGTACCCGGCCGCCTGGAGCGGGAGATCGACCAGGCCACCTACGAGAAGCTCGCCGCGCTCGCCCGCGACCGGGCCCTGACCCTCAACTCCCTGGTGCAGGGCGCCTGGGCGGTCGTCGTCGGCGGGCTCACCGGCCGCGACGACGTGGTGTTCGGCACGACCGTCTCCGGGCGCCCCCCGGAGATCGCCGGGATCGAGACCATGGTCGGCCTGTTCATCAACACCCTGCCGGTGCGCGTACGGCTGCGGCCCGAGGAGCCGCTGCTCGCCACCGTGCGCCGGGTGCAGGACGAGCAGACCCGCCTCCAGGCCCACCAGCAGCTGGGCCTCGCCGAGGTGCAGCGCCTGGCCGGGGCCGGTGAACTCTTCGACACCACCATGGTGTTCGAGAACTACCCGACCGACATCGGCGCCGAGGACGACGAGCCCGGCGGCTTCCGCGGCCTGACCGTCACCGCCGCCCGCAACCGCGACGCCACCCACTACCCGCTGGCGTTCGTCGCCGTCGGCCGCGGCGGTCTGCGGCTGCGCGTCGACCACCAGCCCGACCTGATCGCGCCCGCTCTGGCCCGAGCCGTCATGGACCGCCTCGTACGCGTCCTCGAGTCCGTCGCCCACACGCCCGAACTGCCCCTCGGACGGCTCGACGCGCTCGGGGACGAGGAGCGGCGGACCGCACTCGCCCTGGGCCGGGGCGCCGCCGTCGACGTCCCCGCAAGCGGCCTGCCCGAGGCGTTCCGCGCCCAGGCGGCCCGCACCCCGCACGCCGAGGCCGTGCGCTGCGGCACGACCGCCCTCGACTACGCCGAGCTCGACGCCCGCTCCGACCGCCTCGCCCACCGCCTGGCCGCGGCCGGCGTGCGCGCCGAGACACCGGTCGCGCTGCTCATGGAGCGCTCCGCCGACCTCGTCGTCGCCGTGCTCGGCATCCTCAAGGCGGGCGGCGCCTACGTCCCGCTGCGCGACACCGACCCCGTCGAGCGCCTCCGCCAGACCCTTGGCCGGGCCGGTGTCACCCTCGTCCTCGCCGACGAGACGCACCGCGCGCACGCCGAGCGGACCGGCGCGACCGTGCTGCCGGCCGGCGACGAGGAGCCCCCGGCAGGCCCCGCGCCCCAAGTGCGGACCCACCCCGACCAGCTCGCGTACGTGATGCACACCTCGGGCTCCACCGGCGTCCCCAAGGGCGTCGCCGTCACCCACCGGGACGTCGTCGCACTCGCCCACGACCGGTCCTTCACCGGCGGCGCGCACACCCGCGTCCTGGTCCACTCGCCGCACGCCTTCGACGCCTCCACCTACGAGCTGTGGGTGCCGCTGCTGTCCGGCGGCACCGCCGTCGTCGCCCCGCCCGGCGACCTCGACGCCGACACCCTCGGCAAACTCCTCGCCGAACACGGCGTGAGCGGACTCTGGCTCACCTCGGGCCTCTTCCAGCTCGTCGCCGACGAGGCCCCCGGACACCTGGCGGGCGTACGAGAGGTGTGGACCGGCGGTGACGTCGTGCCCGCCGCGTCCGTGCGCCGCGTCATGGACGCCTGCCCCCGCATCACGGTCGTCGACGGCTACGGCCCCACCGAGACCACCACGTTCGCCGCGCGGCACGCCCTGCCCGCCGGCTCGGACACACCGGCCGCCCTGCCCATCGGCACCCCCCTGGACAACACCGAGCTGCACGTCCTGGACGGCTGGCTGCGCCCGGTGCCGGCCGGGAGCACGGGTGAGCTGTACATCGCGGGCGCCGGACTCGCCCGCGGCTACTGGCGGCGCGCGGCCCTGACCGCCGAACGCTTCGTCGCCGACCCCTACGGCCCCGCGGGCACCCGCATGTACCGCACCGGCGACCTGGTGCGGTGGAACGCCGAGGGCGCCCTGGACTACCTCGGACGCGCCGACGACCAGGTGAAGATCCGCGGCTTCCGCATCGAACTCGGCGAGATCGAAGCCGTCCTCGCCGCCCACCCGGCCGTCGCCCAGGCCGTCGTCACCGTCCGCGAGGCCCGGCCCGGCGACAAACGCGTCGTCGCCCACCTCGTCCCGGCGCGGGACCCCGCCCCCACCCCCGCCGAACTGCGCTCCCACGCCGCCGGCGAACTGCCCGACTACATGGTCCCCTCGGCGTACGTCGTCCTGGACGCGCTGCCGCTGACCGGCAACGGCAAGGTCGACCGCGCGGCCCTGCCCGCCCCCGACCTCGGCGCCGCCCTCGCCGGACGGGCTCCGCGCACCCCGCAGGAGGAGATCCTGTGCGGCCTGTTCGCGGAACTCCTCGGCGTGCCGTCCGTCGGCATCGACGACGACTTCTTCGAACTCGGCGGCCATTCGCTGCTCGCCACCCGCCTGGTCAGCCGCATCCGCTCGGTCCTCGGCGTCGAACTGGCCGTGCGCGGCCTCTTCGAGGCACCCACCGTCGCCGCCCTCGGCCGCGCCCTCGCCGCGGCCGGCGGCGCGCGCGCCGCGCTGAGAGCCGCCGACCCGCGCCCCGAACGAGTGCCCGCCTCCTTCGCCCAGCGCAGACTCTGGTTCCTGCACCGCTTCGAGGGGCCGAGCCCCACCTACAACATCCCCTTCGCGCTGCGCCTCACCGGGGACCTCGACCAGGCGGCGCTGCGCGCCGCCCTCCGCGACGTCGCCGACCGCCACGAGGCGCTGCGCACCGTCTTCGCCGAGGACGCCGAGGGCCCGTACCAGATCGTCCTGGACGGCGAGCGGGCCCGCCCCGAACTGACGGTCGAGCCCTCGGTGAGCGCCGCCGACCTGCCCGGCCGCCTCGCCGCCACCGCGGGCCACGCCTTCGACCTCGCCACCGAAGTACCGCTGCGCGCCTGGCTGTTCGGCACCGGGGAGCGCGAACACGTCCTGCTGCTCCTGGTCCACCACATCGCGGGCGACGGCTGGTCCGTGCCGCTGCTCGCCCGCGACCTCACCGCCGCCTACGCGGCCCGCCTGACCGGCGCCGCGCCCGCCTGGACGCCGCTGCCCGTCCAGTACGCCGACTACAGCCTGTGGCAGCGGCAGGTCCTCGGCTCCGAGGACGACGAGACCAGCCCCATCTCCCGCCAGCTCGCCCACTGGAAGGAGACGCTCGCGGGCCTGCCCGACGAACTGGCGCTGCCCGTCGACCGCCAGCGGCCCGCCGTCGCCTCCCACCGAGGCGACCGCGTCCTGTACGAGGTGCCGGCACCGCTGCACCAGAAGATCACCGACCTGTCCCGGGCCGCGCAGGCCAGCCCCTTCATGGTGCTCCAGGCGGCGCTCGCCGCGCTCTTGACACGGCTCGGCGCGGGCGACGACATCCCCCTCGGCACCCCCGTCGCGGGCCGCACCGACGACGCGCTCGACGAGGTCGTGGGCTTCTTCGTCAACACGCTGGTCCTGCGCACCGACACCTCGGGCAACCCCGCCTTCCGCGACCTGCTCGCCCGCGTGCGGGAGGCGGACCTCGCGGCCTACGCCCACCAGGACCTGCCCTTCGAACGGCTGGTCGAGGAAGTGAACCCGAGCCGCTCGCTGGTCCGGCACCCCCTCTTCCAGACCATGCTGACCTTCAACAACACCGACCGGACGACGGCGGGCGGAGACGGCCTGCCGGGCCTGAGCACCGCACCGGTGGTGTCGGACACCGCGTCGGCCAAGTTCGACCTGCTCTTCTCCTTCGCCGAGCGCCGAGCCCAGGACGGCACGCCCGACGGACTCGGCGCGGGCCTGGAGTTCAGCACCGACCTGTTCGACCGCGCCACGGCCGAGGCACTCGTCGCCCGGCTGCTGCGCTTCCTCGAAGAGGTCACCGCCGACCCCAGGCGCCGCATCGGGGAGATCCCCGTCCTCGCCGAGGAGGAGCGGCGCCTGGTGCTCACCGAGTGGAACGACACCCGGCGCCCCTACCCCTACCGCTCGCCGGCCGAGCGCTTCGAGGCGGCGGCCGCGACCACCCCCGACGCGGTGGCGGTCCAGGCCCCGGACGGCTCCCTCACGTACGCCGAACTCGACCTGCGCGCGAGCCGCCTCGCCCGGCTGCTCACCGCGCGGGGCGTGGCCCCCGAGAGCCGGGTCGCGGTGGCCATGCACCGCTCCGCCGACCTGGTCGTGGCCCTGCTCGCGACCTGCAAGGCGGGCGCCTGCTACCTGCCGGTCGACCCCGAGTACCCGGCCGACCGCATCGCCTACATGCTCGACGACGCCCGTCCCTCGGTGGTCCTCACCACCCGCGAGGTGCGCCCCGTGCTGCCCGCCGCCGTGGACGAGCGTGTCCTCGTGGTCGACGACCCCGCATTGGCGCAGGAACGGACGCAGGAGTCGGCGCAGGAACCGGTGGCGCTCGGCGTCGAGCGGCCGGGTGCCCGCCAGGAGGCCGCCCATCCCGCCTACCTCATCTACACCTCGGGTTCGACCGGCCGCCCCAAGGGCGTGACCATGCCGGCGGGCGCTCTCGGCAACCTGCTCGACTGGCACGAGGAGGCGCTGCCCGGCGGCCCCGGCACCCGCGTCGCGCAGTTCACCGCCGTGAGCTTCGACGTGTCCGTGCAGGAGATCCTGTCCGCGCTGCTGGGCGGCAAGACCCTCGTGGTCTGCTCCGAGGACGTGCGCCGCGACCCGGCCCGGCTCGCCCGCTGGCTCCAGGACACCCGCGTCCAGGAGCTGTACGCGCCGAACCTCGTCATCGACGCCGTCTGCGAGGCCGCCACCGCCCAGAACCTGGCCCTGCCCGACCTCACCGACCTGGTGCAGGCCGGTGAGGCACTCACCCCGCACGGGGCCATCCGTGCCTTCTGCGCCGCCGGGCCGGGGCGGCGGCTGCACAACCACTACGGGCCCGCCGAGACGCACGTGGTGACGTCCCATCAGCTGCCCGAGCGACCCGAGGAGTGGGACGAGGGCGCGCCGCCCATCGGCCGCCCCATCGCCAACACGGCCGTGCGCCTGCTCGACCCGTGGCTGGCGCCGGTACCGCCCGGCGTCGCGGGGGAGCTGTACATCGCGGGCACCGCACTGGCCCGCGGCTACCACGGCCGCCCCGGGCTCACCGCCGAGCGGTTCGTCGCCGATCCCTACGGCCCGCCGGGCACCCGCATGTACCGCACGGGCGACCTGGCCCGCTTCACCGCCGAGGGGCGCCTGGTCTACCTGGGCCGCGCCGACTCCCAGGTGAAGATCCGGGGCTTCCGCGTCGAGCCGGGCGAGATCGAGGCCGCTCTCACCGCGGAGGACGACGTCGCGCAGGCCGCCGTGGTGGTGCGCGAGGACCGGCCCGGCGACCGCAGGCTCGTCGGCTACGTGGCGGCGTCCGCGGCTCTCGCCGAGGGCGAGCTGCGGGCCCGCGCGGCCCGCCGGCTGCCCGACCACATGGTGCCCGCCGCGTTCGTCGTCCTGGACGCGCTGCCCCTGACGCCCAACGGCAAGCTGGACCGGGCCGCGCTCCCGGCGCCCGAGTACGCGGCGGGCGGCGGACGCGAGCCGCTGACGCCCGAGGAGCACACCCTGTGCGGCCTGTTCGCCGAGGTGCTCGGCGTGGAGCGGGCCGGCGCGGACGACGACTTCTTCGAGCTGGGCGGCCACTCCTTCCTCGCCGCCCGCCTGGTGGGCCGCGTCCGTGAGGTGACGGGCACCGAACTGCCGGTGCGCGCGGTCTTCGAGGCGCCCACCCCGGCCGCGCTCGCCGCGGCGCTGGCGGGGGAGACCGGCCCGGCCCGCGACTCGGCGGCCGTGCTGCTGCCGCTGCGGGCGGGCGGCACCGCCGCCCCGCTCTTCTGCCTGCACCCGGGAGGCGGCTTCAGCTGGTGCTACTCGGGCCTGGTCCGCCACCTCGGCCCGGACGTGCCGCTCTACGGCATCCAGGCGCGTGGCCTGGACGGACGGCGGCAACTGCCCGCCACCATGGAGGAGATGGTCGAGGACTACCTCGCCGAGATCCGCTCGGTGCAACCGCACGGCCCCTACCGGCTCGCCGGCTGGTCCTTCGGCGGCCTGTCCGCGTACGCCCTCGCCACCCGGCTGCGCGCCGAGGGCGAGGAGGTGGGCCTGCTCGCGGTGCTCGACGCCTATCCCCAGGGGGCGGACGCCGACACCTCCGACCCGGTGGAGCACGAGGTCGTCGCGCACAACATGCAGGCCATGGGGTTCGAGTTCGAGATGGCCGATCTCCTAGCAGACCAGGAAGCGGTTCTGCTGCGTTTCCGGGAGTTCCTGCAGGGCGGGAATCAGGCTCTCGCCCACCTGGAGGCGCACGACATGATCGCACTCAAGGACGTGTACGTGAACAATGTCCGGATCATGCGCAAATTCGAGCCGGATTTCTTCGACGGGGACATCCTCCTCATCTCCGCCGACCAGAAGTCCGACGCCGACCGGGAGAACCGCCTGAATGTCAACTTGTGGCAACCCTATGTCGGCGGACGGGTCGAGGTGCGGCCGATAGACTCGACGCACGGAAATCTGATGACGGATGCGCGGCATGTCGCCCGCATCGGCAATCTCCTCGCGGACCGCCTGTAATTCACCATTTCTCGACAAGGAGCAATCGAATGAGCAGCAACCCCTTCGAGGATGCCGAGGGAACCTACCTCGTTCTCGTCAACGACGAGGGACAGCACTCGCTGTGGCCGGCCTTCGTCGAGATTCCGTCCGGGTGGCGGACCGCCCTCGGCGAGAGCACGCGCGACGCGGCCCTCGAATACGTCAACACCCACTGGACCGATCTGCGTCCCAAGAGCCTGATCGCGTCCATGGAGGGCTCCGGCGCCACCGCCTGACGCCACCGCGCAGCCATGCGGCCCGCCACCGGCACACCCGGTCGGCGGGCCGCTCGCTCCAGGGGAGGGGAGACGACATGCCGGTCATCCCGGTGAACGGAATCCGACTCAACTACGAGGCGACCGGACAGGGCGAGCCGGTGGTGCTGATCCAGGGCACCGGCGGCGGCCGCACCGTCTGGCAGCTCCACCAGGTGCCCGCGCTGACCGAGGCCGGATACCGGGTGATCACCTTCGACAACCGGGGCATCCCGCCCACCTCCGAGTGTCCCGAGGGCTTCACCCTCCAGGACATGGTGGGCGACGTCGCCGGGCTCATCGAGCGCCTCGGCCTCGGCCCGTGCCGCGTGGTGGGCACCTCGCTCGGCGCGTTCGTCGCCCAGGAACTGGCCCTCGCCCGCCCCGACCTGGTCCGCCGGCTCGTCCTGATGGCCACCCGCGGACGCACCGACGCGCTGCGCGCGCGCCTCACCGGCGCCGAGATCGACCTGCACGACTCCGGGGTGCGGCTGCCCGCCTCGTACGCGGCCGTGCTCCGGGCCCTGAAGTCCCTGTCCCCCCGCACCCTGAACGACGACCGGGAGCTGGCCGACTGGCTCGACCTGTTCGAGCTCGCGGCCCCGCCCGGCCCCGGCCAGCGGGCCCAGATGCAGCTGAGCCGCCTCGACGACCGGCTCGCCGCCTACCGGGGGATACGCGTCCCGAGCCTCGTGATGTCCTTCGCCGACGATCTGGTGACACCGCCGCACCTGGGCCGCGAGGTCGCCGACGCCATCCCGGACGCGCGGTACACGGTGATCCCCGACTGCGGCCACTACGGCTACCTGGAGGACCCGGCGACCGTGAACAAGGCCCTGGTGGAGTTCCTCGCGGGGGCCTGAGCCGTCGCCCGGGAAGCGGGCGACGGGCCCGGCACAGCGGGCGGAAGGGGGGAGGCGCCGGCCGGCGCCTCCCCCCTGGGCGTTCCCGTGCGACGCCCCGGGTCACGTCAGCCCGCGCTCGCCCCCGGTGCGAGCGAGGCCGCGAAGCCCTCGTACTTGTAGCGCGGCGAGTACAGACCGGAGGCCCACAGCGTGCCGTCCGCCGTGGTGGTGAAGGCGGCGACCTGGGAGTACGAGCCGGTGCCGGGGCCGGGGAGCGGCTCCCACGCCGTGCCGGTCCAGCGGGCGAGGCTCTGGTTCTTGCTGTCGTGGGCGGTCAGGCCCGCCAGCAGCTGCCCGTCGTGGAAGGCGAGGGCGCTCACCTCCAGGCTGTCCCGGCTCTCCTCACCGGTCGGCTGGGTGACGGGCACGAACGTCAGCTTCCAGCCGGCGGCGTCCCGGCGCAGCGCGAAGGCCTTCGGCGGGCCCGTGCCGGCGTCCGCCCAGGGGTTGCGGTCCATGCCGCCGATCCACACCTCGCCGTTCCTGCCGACGGTGACCGCGGTGGCTCGGGCGGACAGCGTGGAGACGGCCGGCAGCTCGACCTCGCTCCAGGACGTGCCGTCCCAGTGCACCGCGTACGGCCGTGAGACGGCTTTCAGCACCCGCGGGCTGGTGGAGCCGACGGCCCAGATGTCGTTGTCGGAGACGACGTGCAGGGCCCGCAGCGAGGTCGCGTGGCCCGGGACGGCGAACTTGGCGAGGGACCACTTGGCGCCGTCCCAGCGGGCGACGACGCCGGGGCTCGTGTCGTCGGCCGCGCGGAGGTTGCCCACCGCCCACACGGTGCCGCGCGAGGTCGCCCTGGCGGCCAGCGTCTCCATGTCGGGCACGGTCCGGTTCGTCCAGGCCGTGCCGTTCCAGTGGTGCCCGCTGAAGTAGCCGCGGTCGTTGCGGCCGAAGCCCCACGCGTCGTCGGGGGCGGTGCCCGCGAGGACGTCGGTGGAGCCACCGGTGGGCAGCGGCACCTTGCGCCAGGCGGTGGTGGACGTCTTGCTCCACAGCGTGTGGACGTACTCGCAGGGCAGGCAGGTCACGGTGGTCTGCCTGCTGCTGCGGGCGAAGGCGGAACCGCCGCCGAACGGGAGGTAGGAGCTGAAGCCCTGGGCGTCGGGCGCCGCCACGGGCTGCCACCCGGAGGCGGCGGGAGCGGGGGGTGCGGGAGGTGCCGCGGCGGGTGCCGCCGCGGCCGTCGTGGTGGCCGTCAAGGCGAAGGCCGCTGTCAGGAGCAGTACCTTCGCCTTCGGAATCAGGGCGCGTATCCCGGCTCTGCCGGTTGTTTTGGGCATGACCGTCACCCTGGCAGCGGGCCGGTGCCTGCGGGACGCCGTCGGCAGCTTCCTGCACGCAGGAAGCTGCCAAAAGAGGAGGGAGGACGTCCGGCCGGGGGTGCCGGGACGCCCTCCCTCCGTAGGAGGGGCCTGTTCTCCTACTGGTGGGAGTCAGGCCACGTGGTATCGCGGGACGCGTTCGGGGGCTGCTGGGGGTGGGGCGCCTGCGGTGCCTGCCCGTAGGGCCGGCCGTACTGCTGGTGCCCCTGGTGCCCCTGGTGCCCCTGGTGCCCCTGGTGCCCCTGGTGCCCCTGGGGCGGCTGGTACGACTGCTGCCGCTGATACCCCTGCTGGTGATACCCCTGCTGGTCGTACTCCTGTGCCGGAGGCGACTGCCGGTCGTATCCCTGCGAGGTCCGCGACTGCTGCGGGTATCCCTGCGGGGCCCCGAACTCCGCGTACTGCGGCTGCTGCGGCTCGCGCGGCTGCTCCGGCAGGCCGTCGCCGGAGCCCGGCGCGGACTGCCCGTGGCGGCCGCCGGATCCGGTGCCGCCCGGCCACCAGTTCCACTTGCCGATCACGGTCATCAGCGCCGGCAGGACGAAGATCCGGATCACGACCGCGTCCAGCAGGATCGCCGCCGCGAGACCCACGCCGAGCTGCTTGAACTCGACCATGCTCAGCGTCCCGAAGATCGCGAAGACACCGACCATGACGATCGCCGCACTGGTCACCACGCCCGCGGACTTCGTGATGCCCTCACGGACCGCTTCCTTGACCGACACCCCGCGCAGCGCCGCCTCGCGGATCCGGCTGACGACGAACACGTGGTAGTCCATCGAGAGGCCGAAGAGCACCACGAACAGGAAGAGGGGCAGCCAGGAGACGACCGCCCCCGTGCTGTGGAAGTCCAGGATCGTCTCGGCCCAGGTGTTCTGGAAGACCGCCGAGAGGACACCGAAGGAGGCCGCCGCGGAGAGCAGGTTCAGGAAGATCGCCGAGACCGCCACGGCCAGAGAGCGAAAGATGAAGATCATGGTGGCGAAGGTGAGGAGCAGGACGAAGCCCACCACCCACGGCATGCGCTCCTTGAGGTGGTCCGTGAAGTCGACGCCCTGGGCCACCTTGCCGCCCACGCCGTACTCGGCGTCCGGCACGTCGGCCATCGCCTCGGGCACCCACTCGCGCAGCACGTCCAGGGACTCCTTGGCGCCGTCGCTCTTGGGCGGGTGCGGAGTGCCCACGCTCACGGTCAGGACCCGGTGGTTGTCGGACTCCTCGATCGTCGGCTTCTGGTCGTGCGCGAAGAGCTCGTCCTTCGCGGTCCGTTCGAGCAGCTTGTCCAGGGCGGCCTTGGCTTCCTTGGTCTCACCGGCCGGAACCCGTACGGCGACCTTGTGCACGGTGCCCTCGCTGGGGAAGGCGTCCGTCAGCCGGTCCATGGCCTGGACGACGGCGATGTCCCTGGACAGGTCGTCCGAGCCGGGCTGCTTGAGCTTCATGTCCATGGCCGGCAGGGCGAGCAGTGCCATGGCGCCGATGGAGACGACGAGCGTCAGCCACGGCTTGGACAGCGCGGGCCTCAGCAGGACCGGCCACACCCGGGAGTCGCCCGAGCGCATGGTCAGCCGCCACAGGAGCGGCACCTTGGGGCGGTCCACCCAGTTGCCGAGCTTGCCGAGCAGGGCGGGCAGCACGGTCAGCGAGGCGAGCACGGCGACCGCGACCACGATGATCGAACCGGTGGCGAGCGAGGCGAACGTCGGTTCGTCGGCCAGGTAGAGCCCGGCCATCGCGACGATGACGGTGGTGCCGGACACCACGACGGTGTGGCCCGAGGTCTCGGCGGCGATCTCGATCGCGTCGATGTGACCCCTGCCGCGCTTGCGCTCCTCACGCTCCCGCTTGAGGTAGAAGAGGGAGTAGTCGACCCCGACGGCCATGCCCATGAGCAGGATGACGTTGGTGACCGCGCTGGTCTCCGGCATCACGTGCGAGGCCAGCGTGGAGAGCCCGATCGCGGCGCCCACGCAGGACAGTGCGAGCACCACGGGCACGCCGGCGGCGATGATCGCGCCGAACACCACGAGCAGGATCAGCAGCGTCAGCGGCAGGCTGATCAGCTCGGCCTTCTTGAAGTCCTCACCGAGGGTCTCCGAGAGCCCCTTCGCCGTCGAGCCCGTACCCACCTGCTCGATGCGCAGGCCCGCGTTGTCCTCCTCGGCCGCCGCGCTGGCGTCGAGCAGCGGCTGGACCCGCGTGTCGGCGTTCTCGGTGTCGCCCTTCATGACCACCGGCACGAGGACGGCCTTGCGGTTCGGCGCGGGGACGGGCTGCCCCACACTCTCCACGCCGTCCAGCGCCTTCATCCGGCGCTGTACGTCCGCGACGGCCTTGCGCGCGGCCTTCTCGTTCAGGGTGCCGCCGGACTCGGCGGTGATCAGGACGTTCTCCTCGGGCTTCTCGGTGAAGTCGCCCGAGGCGATGATCTTGCCCGCCCGGCCGGACTCCCGGACCCCCGACTCGTCGTCGCTGATCTTGTTCGTGCCGGCGGCCCCGCCCAAGAACAGGCACAGGACGACGAAGGCGGTCCACGCTCCGATGGCCGTCCACGAATGTGTCGCGCTCCATCGCGCGATCCGTACCGTTGCCGGTTTCTTTCGCACCGTTGTTCCTTCCGTTGCTGCACGGTCCGCGGGGAGCGGCTGTCCGGTGACGACGTGAGCAACGCTAGTGACGCGCGGCGGACGGGGATACGAGGTAAACCGCCGCACTGACCAGAGCTTTCCGCACATCCGACCCTGCGGTTTCCCGCAGGGTCGACCCTGCGGGAAACCGTAAGGGGACCGAATAATCTTGACCCGAACAAAAAGCGGCCGTTACTTTCTAAAGGCGGTTCCAGGCAGAAAGAATTTAATGGCAGTTAATTGCCACGGTGCGAAGGTATTCGAGGGAGAAAAGTGGAAACTCTGATCCTCACCCGGCAGCATGTTGCCAAACTCGTCCAGGAGAACGGCCGCGACTATTTCATGGACCGGATGATCGCCCGCCTGGAAGAGGCGTTCACGACCCCCGGCCGCGCGGGCGTGACGCCCGCCCGCGAAGGATTCCTGCGCGGCCCCGACGACACGGCGATCCTGGAATGGATGCCGCATCATCAGCCGGGGAGTTCCATAACGATCAAAACGGTGGGCTACACACCGACGAACCCGGAGAAGTTCCAGCTCCCCACCATCATCGGATCCCTGACCCGCTACGACGACGTGACGGGTCATCTCCTCGCGGTCTGCGACGGCATCCTGCCCACCGCGATCCGCACCGGCGCCGCCGCCGCCGTCGCCAGCAAGCTGCTGGCCCGCCCCGACAGCAAGGTGCTCGGCCTGGTCGGCGCGGGCGCGCAGTCCGTCACCCAGGCCCACGCCCTCAGCCGGGTCTTCCCGCTGGAGCAGGTCCTCGTGTACGACATCGACGCCGCGCACGCCGCCTCGTACGCGAGCCGGGTGGACTTCCTGGACCTCGACGTCCGCGTCGCCACGCTCGCCGAGATCGAGGCCGAGTCGGACATCATCTGCACCGTCACGTCCGTCGGCGTCGGCGAGGGCCCCGTCCTGCCGGGCGAGAACCTGCGCCCGCACGTCCACATCAACGCCATCGGCGCGGACCTCATCGGCAAGTTCGAGGTGCCGAAGTCCGTGCTCACCTCGGCCTTCGTCACCGCCGACCACGTCGGTCAGGCGCTGCGCGAGGGCGAGTGCCAGCAGCTGGCCGAGAGCGACCTCGGCCCCGACCTGCTCGCGCTGTGCGCCGACCCGGCGCTGGCCGAGCCGCTGCGGGAGCGTACGACCGTCTTCGACTCGACCGGCTTCGCGCTGGAGGACCACGTCGCCTTCGACGTCCTCCTCGAACTCGCCGACGAGGCGGGCATCGGCGACCGCGTCGAGCTGGAGCACCTGCCGGCGGACGCCCTCAACCCCTACTCCTTCGAGTAGTCCGCACGCCCCGGCCCGGACCGGCCCCCGATCCGCCGAGCGGATCCGGGGCCGGTTCTCGGCGCGCGAGGCCGGCGCGACTCCAGGTGCCGCGGGACTCCCGGCGCCTCAGGACTCCAGGTAGCGCAGCACCGCGAGCACCCGGCGGCTGTAACCGGTGGTGTGCGACAGTTCCAGCCTGTCGAAGATCATGTTGAGGTTCTTCTCGACCGAGCTGAGCGAGATGTGCAGCTTCTGCGCGATGGCCGCGTTGGTGTGCCCCTGGGCCAGTGCCTCCAGGACGCTGCGCTCGCGCGGGGTGAGCCGGGCGAGCGGATCGCTGTGGGTGGTGCGGATGACCAACTGCCGTACGACTTCCGGGTCGATGGCCGCGCCCCCCGCGTGGATCCGCTCCAGCGAGTCCAGGAACTCCTCGACCTGCGCCACCCGGTCCTTGAGGAGATAGCCGACCCGCTCGGCGTTCGAGGTGAGCAACTGCGCCGCGTAGTTGCGCTCCACGTGCTGGGAGAGCACCAGGACCCCGATCCCCGGCCAGCGCTTGCGGATCTCCACCGCGGCCCGCAGCCCCTCGTCGGTGTGGCCCGGCGGCATCCGGATGTCGGTGACCACGATGTCCGGCGTCCGCGTCTCCACCTCCCGCAGCAGCGACTCGGCGTCGCCCACCGCGGCCAGGACCTCGTGGCCCTCCTCGGTGAGCAGGCGGACCAGACCCTCTCGCAGCAGGGTCGAGTCCTCGGCCAGGATTACGCGCACGGCAGCTCCGCGATGATGGTGGTGGGGCCCCCGGAGGGGCTGTGGACGTCCAGTCTGCCGTCGACCGCGGCGACCCGGCTGTGCAGCCCGGTCAGGCCGCTGCCGGAGGGGTCGGCGCCGCCGATGCCGCTGTCGCGGACCAGGACGGCGACGGTGCTCTCGTACCGCCGCACCCGTACGAAGATGTCCTGCGCGCCGGAGTGCTTGGCCGCGTTGGTCACCGCCTCGGAGACGACGAAGTACGCGGCCGTCTCCAGCGAGGGAGGCAGCGGCTCGGGCACGTCGTACTCGATCCTTATCGGGATGCTGCACCGCTCCGCGACCCCGCCGAGCGCCTCTTGCAGACCGAGGTTGTCGAGCGCCGAGGGATAGACCCGCCAGGCCACTTCGCGCAGCTCGGTCAGGACTTCCTGGGACTCCTTGTGGGCCTGCGCGAGCAGGGCGTCCGCCTGCTCCGGCGCCTTGCTGCGGCGGGCCCGGCCGAGCAGCATCGCGAGCGCCACCAGACGCTGCTGGACCCCGTCGTGCAGATCGCGCTCGACCCGGCGCCGCTCGACGTCCACCGCCCGCACCACCGCGGCGCGGCTCGCGGCCAGTTCGGTGATGCGGCGCTCCAGCAGCTCGCGCTCGGAGGGGCCGAAGCACTCGCGGGCGAGCCGGGTGTCCAGCGCGGCCAGCGAGAGCAGGCCCTGCACGTCGAGGAAGAGGAGCACGCTGCCGAGGCCGGCCTGGGTGAGCAGTTCCTGCCAGGTCAGGGTGGAGCGGGCGATGCCGGCGACGAGCAGCCCGGCCAGCAGGACGCCGAAGACGAGCAGCCCGACGACGACGCTGCACAGCAGCCCGGTGTAGGTGCGGGCCGCGAGGTAGCGCAGGACCTGCTGGTCACAGGCGTGGTGCTCGGGGAACGTGTCGCGGAAGAAGACCGACCGCCGGGAGCGTTCCAGGGCGGTGAGCCTGCGGGCGCCGGCGACGAACAGCCCGTGGGCCCGGCCGCGGGTGCGCGGCCACAGCAGGAAACCGCCGAGCAGCACGCCGCACACGACGAAGTACACCAGGCCGAGCAGCGCGGTGAGGCAGCCGAGCAGGACGCCCGCCACCCGCAGCGGGAGCGGGGCCTGTCGCGGGGCGGGGGAGACGAGGGCGTCGGCGGCCGCGAGCAGCGGGTCGGACGGCGACGTCAGGTGGTGGATCGGTGAGCCTGCCAGGTCCCGCTTCACGCCTGCCGACACTACTGGCGCGGCACTGCCGGGGCAAGATCCACCGGTCGGGGCGGACAGGGGCCGGGTGGTGGCCGTCTCGCTCGTCATCGTCGCGGGTCAGGAGGTGCGGCGGTGCTGGGAGGGCGACTGGGGCTGCTTCCTGGAGCGGATGCGGACCACCACGTAGACGGCGATGGCGACGAGCACCGCGACGAGGACGGCCTTGGAGAGGAATCCGACGTAGGTCTCCACCACGTCCCACTGGTCGCCCAGCCAGTAGCCCGCCATCACGAGCACCGAGTTCCAGATCAGGCTGCCGAGCGTGGTCAGCCCCAGGAAGATCGGCAGCGGCATGCGCTCCACGCCCGCGGGCACCGAGATCAGGCTGCGGAAGATCGGCACCATCCGGCCGAGGAAGACCGCCTTGGTGCCGTGCTTGGCGAACCACTCCTCGGTGCGCTCCAGGTCGGAGCTCTTGACCAGCGGCAGCTTCGCCCAGATCGCGTGCATTCGCTCCCGGCCGAAGAGCACGCCGATCCAGTACAGGACGGCGGCGCCGACCACCGAGCCGAGCGTCGTCCAGAACAGCGCCGACGCCAGGCTGATCACGCCCTGCCCGGCGGCGAACCCGGTCAGCGGGAGGATCACCTCGCTGGGCAGCGGCGGAAAGAGGTTCTCCAGGGCGATGGCGAGGCCGGCGCCGGGACCACCCATCGTGTCCACGAGGTCGGCCGCCCAGCCCGCGATGCCGCCCGCGGGTTCCTGCGGAAGTGCGAGGGTCACGAGGTCCATGCGGTTTCTCCAAGCTGAAGGGGCGACTGCGGCACAGCCGCCGCGATGCGCTGTCCACGCTACGAACCGCGTCCCGCCCCCGGTATGCGGGTTGCCGTCGACCGGGGTGGGGTTTTCCGCAGGATGCCGGGTGCTCCGCGAGGAGCGCCCCCGGCGGTGCCCGCGCGGGCCCGCGCCGAACCGACGGCCGGCTGGCATGTTCCTGCAGTCATCCGCCCGTGCCCCCGGCATACGGCTCGGACCGCCATAGAGTCCCCGCATGCCGAGCGCCAGCGACCCCGCACGGCGGCGCGTCCTCATCGCCCCCGTCCCCATCGCCCCGACCAAGCCGCTCACCCTGAGCCACGTCAAGGGACTGCTCTGGAGCGACGTGCTGCACCGGGCGACCGCACTGCTGTACCCCACCGACCACCTGTACAGCTGGACGGTCGGCGTCGACAACGCCCAGACGCACGGCTTCTGGGCCCACCTCGAAGCCACCCGCCCCGGCCAGGACTTCACCGCCTTCGACGAGGAGAAGATCGGCGAGCTGTACGTCGACTACCAGCGAGGACGCGCCTCGGACCCCGCTCGGCCCGGCCCCGTCGACGCGACCGGCACCCTGCACCCCGCGAGCGCGCGCGTCCTCGACCTGTGGACGGACCGCTACCGCGAACTGGGCATCGCCGACCCCGGGCTGCGCGTGCCCACGGTCCCGCCGATGACGGTGGACGCGCTCGTGGAGCTGCTGTCCCGCCACGGCCTGTGCCTCGACCACCGCCCCTGGAACGGCCCGGCCTACCTGGACGGCACCGCGCGCGGTCTGCCGCTGCGCCGCCTCGTGGGAGCCGACGGCCGGGGCAACTACCTCGCCGGGGTGCTGCGCGAACTCGTCCCGCTGATCGGCGCCTACGACGACTTCGTGCTGCCTTGCGACACCGGTTCCCTGCCCGACTACGTCCTCGTGCGCCACGTCCTGCGCGTGCTCGGCGTCCGCGTCACCGTGCTCGGAGTGGGCCGGGTGCGCACCGGGGGCACCGCCACGGGCCCGCCCCGCTCCAGCAGGCACGGCGGCTGGCAGGGCCGCACGGCGGCCGCCCTGGCCGAGCGGTTCCTGGACCGGGTGGGCCCGCGCGTCCACCGGCTCGGGACGCGCCTGTACTTCATAGCGATGCTCGGTCGCGGCGACCGCGAGCCCTACCGCCCCGACCTGCTCGGCCGCTGCATGGCCCGCGCCGCCCGGCTGCTCGCCGAGGAGGACGGGGGCCCTGGCGCCCCGACGGCCCCGGAGGCGCTGGCACCGCTGCTGCGCCGCCACGCCCGCCCCCACCCGTACGTCGATCCCTACCGGCTCACCACCGCCCTGCTCACCCGGGACCGGACGCCCGCGCACCGGACCTTGCTGGAGAAGGTGTACGTCTGAATGCTCACGCAAGAACAGCTCCGCCGGATCGTCGACAGCCGCGTGCGCGCGGCGGGCGGGCGCCCCGCGCGGGCACCCGCCGTAGCCGTCCTGCGCGCGTTCGACCCCTGCGGATTCGCCCGCTCCGCCCTGGCCTTCGCGGCCCGGCTCTCCCCCGAGGAGCGGGAGCGCTGGCGAGCCGACTTCACCCGGACCGTCTTCCTCGCGGGCAACCCCCGCAACCTCGCGCGCCGGCTGCCGCCCGACCTGACCGCCCCCGGCGGGCAGAGCGCCTGGTACGCCCCCGGGGCCCGCACCGCCCACCGCGAACTGCGCCTGCTGCTGCGGGCCGTGGAGGGCGACCTGCCGCCGGACCCGCCCGGCGACTTCACCCTCACCGTGCCGGGCGCCCGCGAGAGCCGCGCACGGCACCGGCGGATGACGGTCGCCACCGCGGACGTCTGTCTGCCGCGCTACCTCGTCCACGTCAACCACACGCTGGCCGAGTCCCTGCTGACCGGCGTCCTCGCCCCCGGCGACCGCCTGACCGTCCGGCACACCCCCCAGCTGCCCGAACCGCGGGGCGAGCCCGCCTATGTGCGGGTCCATCAGGACCCGCGGTCCCCCGAGCGGCTGCGGGCCTTCGCCTGCGTCGAGGAGGTCACCGGGTGAGTGCCCCGGACTTCTGGGTCCTGCTCGGCACGGACTACTGCGGCAAGTCCTCCGTCCTCGCGGAACTCGCCGCCCGCACCGGACCGGTCCAGCCCATGTCGTACGACCCCGCCCTGCTCCCCGGTGACTACGGGGCCCTCGCCGCGCTGCCGAACGCCCTCGGCGCGGCACGCGCGGGACGCCACTCACCGGAGTACGTCATGGCGCTGCTCAACGTGGCCGTCGCCTACCTGTGGGACCGCGTCGCCACCGCACCACCCGGCCGCACCCCGCTCCTGGACTCCTACTACTACAAGATCCTCGTCAAGTGCCGTCTGCTCGGCCTGCCGGGCGGCCCCTGGCAGGGTCACTGGCGGTCCCTGCCCCGCCCGGTCGGCGTGATCTTCCTGGACGTGCCGCCCGGCACCGCCTGGCTGCGCAGCGGCGGCGGCGCCTTGCTCAATGCCATGGAGCACTACGGGCCGACGGCCGGCGAGGAGTCCTTCACCCGCTTCCAGCGGGACCTGCGCACCGGGCTCCTCGACGAGGTGCGGGGGCTGCGCGTCGAGCACGTCCCGGCGGGCCAGGGCATCGCCGCCACCGCCGACCACGTCCTGCGCGCCATGAAGGAGTGACCATGCGCCCCCTGGAGCACCATCCCGACGACCCCGCGTTCCGCGCGGAACTGACGGCCGCCAAGCGCGACCTCGCCGCGTCCGTGGCCGAACCCGCCGAGGCGCGGCGCCGGGTGTTCGAGGACCTGCTCGCCCACAGCCGGGGCACCGTGTTCGCCGCGGAGCACGGCCTCGCCCGCGTCCGGACGATCGACGACTACCGCGAGGCGGTGCCCCTGCGCTCCTACGCGGAGTACGACCCGTGGCTGGCCCGCTCCGCCGACGGCGAGCCCGGCGTCCTCACCCGCGAGGAGCCCCGGCTGTTCTTCACCACGAGCGGCAGCACCGGCTCGCGCAAGCGGATCCCGGTGACCCGAACGTTCCTGGAGCGGGTCTACCTGCCCTACTTCCGGGCGGCGATGGGCGCCCCCGCCGAGTACGTCCCCGACGCGCTCTCCCTGGGCGCGGCGACCTTGAACCTCCGCCACGACCGCCTCGCCCGGCCCCGCACCACCGGCTCGGGCCGGCCCAGCCTCGGGCCGAGCCAGGCCGACCTGCGCGGCGGCTTCGGCGTCACGCTGCGGGAGCCGGGCAGCGAGGCGCCGTGGGCCGAGCTGCCCGTCGCGGTGGACGAGGGGGACTACCCGGAGAAGCTCTACCTGCGGCTGCGGATGGCCGTGGAGCACGACGTGCGCTGCGTGATCGGCCACAACCCGGCCCTGCTCGCGATGGTGCCCGAGCTGCTCGTCCAGTGGTGGCCGCGGATCCTGCGGGACGTGCGCGAGGGCACCCTGGGCGGCCGTCCGGGCGCGGCCCCCGACCCGGTACGGGCCGGCGAGCTGGAGCGCCGCGGCCCCCTACCGCGCGCCGTCTGGCCGCGCATCCGGCTGCTCTACTGCTGGACCAGCGGCGTCGCCTCGCTCTACCTCCCGCGCCTGCGGGAGCTGTACGGCGAGGACGTCACGGTCCTGCCCACTCCCCAGGCCGCGTCGGAGGGCCCGGTGGGCGTGCCGCTCGACCGGCATCCGCACGCGGGGCACCTGGCGGTGTCCTGCGCGCTGTACGAGTTCGTCGACGCGGCAAAGGACGTACGGCCCGACAGCCCGACCCTGCTCCACGAGGAGCTGGAGCCCGGCCGCGACTACCACGTCGTCTTCTCCCACCTGGGCGGCCTGTACCGCTACGTCCTCGGTGACGTGACCCACGTCGTGGACCGCGTCAAAACCCTGCCCCGGGTCGCCTACGCGGGCCGCGCGGGCCTCTCGGACGTGGCGGGGGAGCGGCTGCGCGAGGCGCAGCTGGTGCGGGCGGTGGCCTCGGCGGCCGGACACGCCGGCGTCGACGTGGTCAACCTGACCGCCCGCCCGGAGCGGGGGGCCGGGACCCACCGGTACGCGGTGGCCGTGGCGCCGCACGGCGCCGGCCCCTTCGACGCGGTGTCCTTCGCGGGCGCGCTCGACGCGGAGCTGTGCCGGAGGAGCCCGGACTACCGGCGGGCGCGGGAGGACGGGAGGCTGGCCCCCGCGCGGGTGCTGCGCGTCCCGCCGTCGGCGTTCGTGGCGCACTGGCACCGCAGGGTGGCCGCCGGGATGCGTCCGCCGGAGGTCAAGGACCAGGTCTTCCAGCCCGACGCGGCGGCCTGGGACCTGATCACGGCGCCCTGAGCCCGAGGAGCGGGCATACGCGAGAAGCCCCTCGCTCTCACGAAGGGCTTCTCATCGTCTGTGCGCCGCCAGGGACTCGAACCCCGGACCCGCTGATTAAGAGTCAGCTGCTCTAACCAACTGAGCTAGCGGCGCCTGCTGACTCATAAATAGTACCTGGTCCGCGAGGGTGCTCCTGACCGGAGACGGTGCTCCCGGCCGGGCGGGTGTCAGATGGCCAGCGAGAGCAGGACGGGCGCCGCCCGCCGGCTCAGCGTGTCCGCCGCCTCGCGCAGGCGGTGCGCGTGCCGCACCGGCAGGGACAGCGCGAGGCAGCCCACCGAGGAGCCCGCGGTGATCGGCACGGCCGCGCACACCGTGCCCACGGCGTACTCCTGGAGGTCGAGCACGGGGGCCGTCGCGGGCTGGGCGGCGAGGCGGTGGAGCAGCACCCGCTCGTCGGTGATCGTCCGCGCGGTGAGCCGGGCCATCTTGTGCCGGGAGAGGTGGTCGCGGCGGGCGTCGACGTCGAGCTGGGTGAGCAGGCTCTTGCCGATGGCGCTGGCGTGGGCGGAGGAGCGGAAGTCCACCCATTCGTTGACCGCCGGGGTGCCGGGGCCGGCGGCGAAGTCGGTGACGCGGACCTCGCCGTCGGCGTAGCGGCTGAGGTAGACGGCGGCGCCGATGGAGTCCCGCAGGCCGTCCAGGGTGCGCCGGAGCTGCTCGCGCAGCGCCCGGTCGTGGTGGCGGGCCGAGCCGAGGCGGTGGAGGGCCGCCCCGGCGACGTAGGTCCCCTCGGCCGTCCGGGTCACGTACTCCTCGCGGCGCAGCATGCGCAGCAGAGGTGCCAGGCGGGTGGCGGGCAGGCGGGTCTCGCGGGCCAGCTCGACGGTGGTGACGCCTGAATCGTGCCGGGCGACGATCTCCAGCACCCGCAGGGCGCTCTGGACGGAGTCGTGCGGCGCTCTCGCCTGGTGCTGCAACGCCACGGCTTCCCCCTGCGTGGAAAGGTTCCGGACAGTCGGGCTGGTCCCACGATAGCCGCCAAGTCGCCCATAGCGTACGGATGTTGGGCGCATTCATGGCGCGCTCCGGCCCGATCGACAGGAACGCGCCATTTTGCATATGCCACAGTCACGCAGCCTCGCTACAGCACCGCGCCCAGGAATTCGCGGGTCCGCTCGTGCTCCGGTTCGGTGAAGATCTTCTCCGGGGTGCCGGACTCGATGACCCGGCCCGCGTCGAACATGAGCACCTGGTCGGAGATGTCCCGGGCGAAGCTCATCTCGTGGGTCACGCACAGCATCGTGATGTCCGTGGTGTGCGCGATGTCGCGGAGCACGTCCAGGACGCCCGCCACCAGCTCCGGGTCGAGCGCGGAGGTCACCTCGTCCAGGAGCAGGACCTGCGGGCGCATCGCGAGGGCCCGCGCGATGGCGACCCGCTGCTGCTGGCCGCCGGAGAGCTGGGAGGGGTAGGCGTCGTGGCGGTCGCCGAGGCCGACCAGGTCGAGCAGTTCGCGGGCGCGCTGCTCGGCCTCGTCCTTGGACAGGCCGAGGACGGTGACCGGCGCCTCCATGATGTTGCGCAGGACCTTCATGTTCGGGAAGAGGTTGAACTGCTGGAAGACCATCCCGATGTTCTTGCGGACCTCGCGGACGTGCTTCTCGCCCGCCGGGACCAGGCGGCCGTTCCGCTCCTGGTGGGTGAGGTACTGGCCGCCCACCTTGATCGTGCCCTCGTCCGGCTTGAGCAGGGTCATCAGCAGGCGCAGGATCGTCGTCTTGCCCGAGCCCGAGGGGCCGATCAGGGTGACGTGCTTGCCCGAGGCCACCGAGAAGTCGAGCTGGTCGAGGACGGTGTTCGAACCGAAGCGCTTGACGACCTTGTCGAAGCGGATCAGCTCGCTGCCGTCCACCGCGGGGTTCGGCCGGTCCTTGGAGAGGGAGGTGTCAGTGGACAAGGCGGCGCTCCAGGGATCGCAGGAGGAGGGAGGACGGATAGGCGATGACGATGAAGGCGACGCCGACCACGGTCAGGGCCTCGGTGTACTGGAAGGTCTCACCCGCCTGGAGGCGGGCGCGCTGGAGCAGTTCGAGGACGCTGATGGCCGAGAGCAGCGGGGTGTCCTTCAGCATCGCGATGACGTAGTTGCCGAGCGCCGGGACCACGCGGCGGATCGCCTGCGGCAGGATCACCGCGGTCCAGGTGTGCCGGCGGGGCAGGTTCAGCGCGGTGGCCGCCTCCCACTGGCCGGCGGGCACCGCCTCGATGCCCGCGCGGTAGACCTGCGCGGTGTACGTGGAGTAGTGCAGGCCGATCGCGACGGTGCCGGTGGTCAGCGCGGAGAACTGCACGCCCCAGTCGGGCAGCACGAAGAAGAGGAAGAACAGCTGGACCACGAGCGGGGTGTTGCGGATGAACTCGGTGACGATCCCCACGGGCCACCGCACGAACCGGGTCGGCGCGCGCAGGGCGAGCGCCCACACCAGGCCGAGGGAGAAGGAGATCAGCGAGCCGAGGGCCAGGACCTGGAGGGTGACGAGCACCCCGTCCCAGAAGTGCGGCATGAAGTCCGCGACGGCGCCCCAGTCCCACTTGTCGGTGCCGTTGTTCATGCGCCGCCTCCCGCGCTCTTGGTGACCGGTGCCGTCGCCGCCTGCCGGCGGAGGCCGAGCCGGGCCGTCAGGCCCGTACGCGGCTCGGGCCGCTGCCCGATGCCCGCCTTCGCCCTGCGTTCGAGCGCGCGCATGCCCCGGGTGAACAGGAAGGCGAGCACGAAGTAGACGACCAGGGTGATCGAGTAGATCTGCGCGCTCTCGGTGGTCGCGAGCCGCACCAGATAGGCGGCGAAGGACACGTCGCCGATGCCGAGCAGCGACACCAGGGCGGTGCCCTTGAGCAGCTCGACCAGCAGGTTCGAGAACGGCGGGATCATCTCGGGCACGGCCTGCGGCAGCAGGATCAGCCGCATCCGCTGCCAGGGGGTGAAGCTCAGCGCGACCCCCGCCTCGCGCTGCGCCGATGCCACCGAGTTGAGGGCGCCCCGCACGATCTCGGCGCCGTACGCGCCGTAGGAGAGCCCGAGGGCGAGCACGGCCGCCCACATCGGGACGAGCGCCCAGCCGGCGAGCTGCGGCAGGACGAAGAAGATCCAGAACATCAGCACCAGGGAAGAGGTGCCGCGGAAGACCTCGGTGTAGAAACCGGCCAGGAAGCGCACGAGGCGCGAGCCGTGCGTGCGGGCCATGCCGACGCCGAAGGCGACGGCGGTCGCGAGGGCCGCGCTGTAGAGGGTCAGCTGGACGGTGATCCAGATGCCGGGAAGGACCCAGTGTTGCCACAGTCCCGCTGTCATGCGCACAGCTCCTTGGCGGTCAGCGTGGTCATCTCGGCCTCGGTGAAGCCGAACGGCTTCAGGATCCGGAACAGCTCGCCGCTCTTCTTCATCTTGTGGATCTCCACGTTGAAGGCGTCGCGCAGTCCGGTGTCGGTGGGCCGGAAGGTGAAGCCGCCGCCGTCGATCTGCTTCTCGCCGTCGACGACGGGCGCGAACGCCTTGGTGGCCTCCGCCCTGCTGCTCTTGCGGACCACCGACCGACTGGTGAGCGCCGTGCCCGCGAAGAGGTCGACCCGGCCGGACTCGACGGCGTTCATGCCGGCGACCGGGTCCTGGAGGATCGCGATGTCGTCGCGTTCGTAGCCCGCCGCGATGGCGTAGTCGATCTCCGCGTAGGCCGGGCCGGTGGCTATCCTCGCCTTCGCCCGGAAGGCGTCCTCGTAGGTGTGGAGGTTCTTCGGGTTGCCCTTGCGGACGATGAAGGAGTCCAGCATCTGGTACTCGGGGTCGGAGAAGATGACCTTCTGGCATCTCTCCTTGTTGATGTACATCCCGGCCGAGACCACGTCGAACTGCTGGGTCGTCAGGCCCGGGATGAGCGAGCTGAAGTCGGTGGCGACCGGCTGCACGCGGTCGACGCCGAGGCGCTTGAAGATCACCTTGGCCAGTTCCACCGCCTCGCCCGTGAACTGCCCGTCCTCGTCGATGTATCCGTACGGTGCCTCGCCCGCGATGCCCAGCCGCACCGTGCCCTGCGACTTCAGCCGCGCCAGGGTGTCGCCCGTCGGCACCTTGCTGCACCCCGCCGCGCCGAGCGTGCCGACGGCGCCGAACGCGGCGCCGACCAGCAGGGACCGCCGGCGCGGGCCGGCCCGCCCGCCGCCGGCGGGGGCTCTTTCGGACGTATTCGTTCCGTTGCTCTCTGGGTCTTTCCTCAGTGGTGGAGCCATGGGCGCGCGGCTACCCGACCGGACGCGGGATATGCCGGTGAATTCCGGCCCCTGATCCAATCGTTGTGGTCTTGACCCCCGGAGGAGCATGGGAGGCATGGCAGACCGATTCATCGAAGTCTCCCTCGCCCGGCGGGGAGTTCAGTGCACGGCGCGGCTGCTCGCCGACCGGGCCCCGGTGACCTGCGCGGCGGTGTGGGAGGCGCTTCCGCTCGTGTCGGACGTCTATCACGCGAAATACGCGCGCAATGAGATCTACGCCCTTTTCCCGGCCTTCGCGGACCGCGAACCGCCCCTGGAGAACCCGACAGTCACCCCTATTCCAGGAGATCTCTGCTATTTCTCCTTTTCCGGTACGGAATTGGGGACGCGGGCCTACGGCTACGAACCGGAGGCCGGGGTGCAGGCGAACCCCACTGTCGTCGACCTCGCCCTCTTCTACGAACGCAACAACCTCCTCCTGAACGGCGACGTCGGCTGGGTGCCCGGCATCGTCTGGGGGCAGGTCGTCGAGGGCCTCGACGAGATGGCCGAGGCCTGCAACGACCTGTGGCGCGCGGGCGCGCAGGGCGAGACGCTGGGCTTCAGGCGCGCCTGACGCCCTCCGCGTCGGGCCTCGGCCCGGGCGCGGGCGGCGGCGCCACGCCGCCCGCCCCGGCCTCGTACAGCGCGTGCGCCGCGCGCAGCACCACCGTGTCGGCGTGGCGCGCGCCCACGATCTGCACCCCGATGGGCAGCCCGTCCCCGTCCACCCCGCACGGCACCGTCGCGGCGGGCTGCTGCGTGAGGTTGAAGGGGTAGGTGAACGGCGTCCAGCCCGTCCACCGCCGATGCCCGGACCCCTTCGGCACCTCCGCGCCCGCCTCGAACGCGGTGATCGGCAGCGTCGGCGTGACCAGCAGGTCGTACGCCGTGTGGAAGCGGCCCATGCGACGCCCGAGGTCCGTGCGCACGTCGACCGCCGCGAGGTAGTCCAGCGCGCTGCGGCGGGCGCCCTGCCCGCAGATCTCCCGCAGCCCCGGGTCGAGCGACTGCCGTTGCGCGGGCGTCAGGTGCTGCACGACCCGCGCCGCCCCGCAGAACCACAGGGTGTGGAAGGCGTCCACCGGCCCCGAGAAGTCCGGGTCGCTCTCCTCGACGTACGCCCCCCGCGCGGCCAGGCACTCCACGGCCCGCCGCACCGCCGCCGCGACGGCGGGCCGCACCGCGACCTGCCCGCCCAGCGAGGGGGAGTAGGCGACGCGCAACCCGCGCACACCCTCGTCCAGGGCCGCGCGGAAGCCGCCCGCCACCGGGGCCAGCTGGGACCAGTCCCGCGGGTCGGGGCCGCTGATGACGTCCATCATGAGCGCCGCGTCCGCCGCGTCCCGCGTCATCGGCCCCACATGGGACAGCGTGCCGAAGGGGCTCGCGGGATACAGCGGCACCCGGCCGTACGTCGGCTTCAGCCCGAAGATCCCGCAGAACGCCGCCGGGATCCGCACGGAGCCGCCGCCGTCCGTGCCCAGCGCCAGCGGGCCCGCGCCACTCGCCACGGCCACCGCGCTGCCGCCGCTGGAGCCGCCCGCGGTGCGCGAGACGTCGTACGGATTGCGGGTGATGCCGCTCAGCGGGCTGTCCGTGACGCCCTTCCAGCCGAACTCCGGGGTCGTCGTGCGGCCGGTGAACACCGCCCCGTGCTCCCGCAGCCGCGCCACCGCGGGGGCGTCCTGGTCCCACGTCCCCTCCGGGCGGATGGTCCGGGAGCCGCGCAGGGTCGGCCCGCCGCGCAGCAGCAGCAGGTCCTTGACCGCCACCGGCACCCCGTCCAGCAGGCCCCGGGGCTCGCCCCGCCGCCAGCGCCCGGCGCTGGCCTCGGCCTGCTCCAGGGCGCCGCGCGCCTCGATCCGCACGAAGGCGTTCACGGCGGGCTGCGTCTGTTCGGCCCGCCGCAGCACGGCACGCACCGCGTCGACCGGGCTGAACTCGCCCGCGCGGTAGCCGTCGAGGAGTCGTACGGCGGTCAGCTCCGTCAGCTCGGACATGCGGCCTCCTGGTGGTGATCAGTGCCCCGGGACGTATCCACGTTCCTTGTCGACCACGTTCCGCAGCGGTCGGCCCGCCGCCCACGCCTCGTACAACTCCACGAACTGGGCGCCCAGTTCGTCGCGCCAGCCGACCGTGTCGCCGCTCATGTGCGGGGAGACGAGCAGCCCCGGCACCGTCCACAGCGGGCTGTCCGCGGGCAGCGGCTCGTGCGCGAAGACGTCGAGCGCCGCGCCCGCGATCCACCGCTTCGTCAGCGCGGCCACCAGGTCGTCCTCGTCCACCAGGGCACCGCGCCCCACGTTGATGAAGTGCGCGCCGGGCTGCATCACGCCGAAGCGCCGCGCGTCGAACATGCCGCGGGTGGCGTCGGTGAGCGGCGCCGCGCACACCACCCAGTCGGCGCGGGCCAGCAGCCGGTCGAGGTCCTGCGCGCCGTGCACGCCCGGCCGGCGGGCGCGGCCCACCAGGGCGGCCGTGACGCCGAGGCCCTCCAGCATGCGCGCGACGGCCCGGCCGATGGGCCCCGAACCCACCACGCACGCGCGCGTGCCGGCGACCCGCCGGGTCTCGCGGTGCCGCCAGGAACGCTCGCGCTGCGACTCCAGGGTGCGCGGCAGCTCCTTGGCCAGGGCCAGCACGAGCGCGGCGACGTACTCCGCGATCGGCTGGTCGAAGACGCCGCGGGCGTTGGTCACCACCGTGTCGCAGGCGGTGAGTTCGGGACACAGCAGATGGTCGACGCCCGCGCTCGCGGTGTGCACCCAGCGCGGCCTGCGCCCCTCGCCCGGCCAGGCGCGGCGCACCGCGTCCGAGGCGAAGTCCCACACCAACAGCACGTCGGCGAGCGGCAGTCGGGCGGCGAGCGCGGCCTCATCCGTGTGCAGGACCCGGGCGCGGCCGGTCAGAGCGCCGAGGCGCGGCGGCGGCGCCGGGGGCCCGGCGTCCAGGACGAGAACGGTGGTTTTGGGAGGCCGGCCGGGCGTCGGTTCGGACATCTGAGGAAAACCGTCCCGTCTGAGATGGGCGGATTGACCACGCTCGCACCCGAACCTACCTTCGTCAACAGAGCAACTCCCGTACCGGCATGGCGACAACCCAGTAGGCGTGAACGTGGGGGCCCGCGCATGGACGTCTCCTTTCTCGGCGGACCTCCCCCACGGCCCGAGGGGGGCGGGCGCTACCCCTGCCCGCAGCGGGGTGTCGGGGTCGTCGCCCCCTTCGACTTCGCCCTCGACCGCGAACTGTGGCGGTGGGTCCCGGACGAGGTCTCGCTCCATCTGACCCGCACGCCGTATGTGCCCGTCGAGGTCAGCCTGGACCTGGCGCGGCTGGTCAGCGAGCACGAGACCCTCGCCGACGCGGTCCGCGCGCTGTCCGTCGTCGAGCCCGAGGTCCTCGCGTACGCCTGTACGTCGGGCAGTTTCGTCCGGGGCGTCGCGGGGGAGCGGGCGATGTGCGCGGCCATGACCCGCGAGGGCGCGGTCGCCGCCGTGACGACCTCCGGCGCGCTCCTGGAGGCCCTGGACGCGCTGGGTGCCCGGCGTGTCGCGCTCGTCACGCCCTACACGTGGTCGGTGACGCGGGCCCTGGAGGAGTATCTGGCCGAGGCCGGCGTGGCGGTCACCGCCCGCGCCCACCTGGGCCTGACCCGGCACATCTGGAAGGTGCCCTACCGCGACGTGGCCGACATGGCGCGCCGCGCGGTGCGGGCCGGGGTGGACGCCCTCTTCATCAGCTGCACGAACCTCCCCACGTACGACGTGATCCCGCAACTGGAGGCGGAGCTGCGCATGCCGGTGATCTCGGCGAACCAGGTGACGATGTGGTCGGCCCTGCGTCGGCTGGGTACGCGTGCGGTAGGGCCTTACCAGGCGCTGATCGACCCCGGGGCGCGGCCGGGCGCGAGCCCGCTGGACCCGCCGCCCCCGAGGGGACTGCCCGAAGGACCACCCGCGGGGCCACCCGCAGAAGGAGGAGGCTGGACGTGACGGCACTCGGATTTCTCTACCCGGGGCACTCGGCCGAGGACGACTACCCCCGCATGGAGCAGATGCTCGCCGGCGGTGTGCGGCTGCAGGTCGTCCACACGGACATCGGCGAGGACGCGCACCGCCTCGACGCGCTCGTGGAGATGGGCTCGCCCGCGCGGCTCGCCGCCGGCGTCGAGGAACTGCGGCTCTCCGGCGCGGAGGCGGTGGTGTGGGCGTGCACCAGCGGCAGCTTCGTCCTCGGCTGGGAGGGCGCGCACGACCAGGTCCGCGAGCTGGCCCGGGCGGCGGGTCTGCCCGCCTCCTCGACGTCGTTCGCCTTCGCCCACGCCGTACGGGAGGTGGGGGCGGTCCGGGTCGCCGTCGCCGCGACCTATCCGCAGGACGTGACCTCGCACTTCGCGGCGTTCCTGCGGGCGGCGGGCCTGGAGGTCGTCGCGGAGCGGGCCGGCGGCATCGGCACGGCGGCGGAGGTCGGCACCTGGGGGCGCGCGGAGGTCCTCGCGCTGGCCCGCGCGGGCGACCACCCGGACGCGCAGGCGGTGCTCCTGCCGGACACGGCGCTGCACACGGCGGCCCACCTCCGCGAGCTGGAGGCCGAGCTGGGCAAGCCGGTCCTGACGGCCAACCAGGTCACGGTCTGGGAGGCCCTGCGGCTGGCCGAGCGCCGGCTGAACGCCCCGGAGCTGGGCTCGCTGTTCACGAAGGAGCCGGTGGTCCAGGTCAGGGGCTGAGGATCAGGCGCACCACCGTTAACGTCTGGACCGACCCGGAGACGTAGTACAGGACGATGGCGCCGTCGACCGTGGCCTCCCTGCGGTCGGGGTCCTCCCGTACGGGTGTCGAGCCGTGGCCGTAGGGGTCCCGGCCGATGGTGCGGGCGAGGGCGGCGCGGAAGGCGTCGGCGTCGCCCATCTTGGCGAGGGTGTCGTCGGCGGGCGGCGCGTAGGTGACGCGGTGGCCGCGGCGGTGGCGGGGGCTCACGCCGTACCCCGCCTCTCCGCCTCGTCGGAGGCGAGCCGGGCGAGCCGGGCCTCGGCGTCCGGATCGGGCACGGCCTCCAGCATCCAGTGCCGCATCACGGCGTGGATCTCGTCGACCCCGGCGGCGTTGATGGCCCGGTCGAAGTCCGCACGCCGCTCCTCGGGCAGGGCGGCGCGGATGTCCGGAAGGGTGTTGGGCACCTCGACCTCGACTCCGTCGACGAGGGTCTTCAGGGGATCAGCCATGCCGGCACGGTACTGGCCCGGCCGGCCCACCGGGGCGGAGCCCTGCCCCGGGGAATAAAACGGAGTGTGCCTCCTGTTGGCTCTCCCGTACCCATGTGACGTACGTACGCAGTGCAGGAGGCACCCCAGTGACAGTGGACCCGACCGGCGACGGCAACCGCGACGACGGCATCCGGGGGGTGCGTCCGGACGCGGCGGGCGAGAGGGGAGCGGGCTCGGGGGCTCGGGACGCCGACGGGAACCTACGCCCGGATGCCGCTCGGGGGGCCGAAGAGGGGGCGCGGGCGGCCGGCGACGGCATCCGCGGTGAGCGGCACGGTGACGCGCCCGTGCCGCTGTCCGTGCTCGACCTCGTCACGGTCGGCGCCGGGCGCACCGCCACCGACGCGCTGCGCACCAGCGTCCGGATCGCGAAGCTCGCCGAGGCCCGCGGCTACCACCGCTACTGGGTGGCCGAGCACCACTCCATGCCGGGCGTCGCCTCGTCCTCGCCGGCCGTGATCCTCGCCCACCTGGCCGCCCACACCGGCCGCATCCGGCTCGGCTCCGGCGGCGTCATGCTGCCCAACCACGCCCCGCTCGTCATCGCCGAACAGTTCGGCACGCTGGAGGCGATGGCCCCCGGCCGCGTCGACCTGGGCCTCGGCCGCGCCCCCGGCACCGACGGGGCCACCGCCGCCGCCCTGCGCCGCACCGACCGGCTGAACGAGGGCGCCGACGACTTCCCGCAGCAGCTCGCCGAGCTGACCCGCTTCCTGGACGACGACTTCCCCGACGGCCACCCCTACCGGCGTATCCACGCGGTCCCCGGGCCCGTCCAGGCGACCTCGCCCGGCGGCGTCCAGTCCACCCACCGCCCACCGATCTGGCTGCTGGGCTCCTCCGGCTTCAGCGCCCGCCTCGCCGGCGTCCTCGGCCTGCCGTTCGCCTTCGCGCACCACTTCTCCGCGCAGAACACGATCCCGGCGCTGGACCTCTACCGCGAGTCGTTCAAGCCGTCCGCCGTCCTGGACGCCCCCTACGCCCTGATCGGCGTCTCGGCGCTCGCCACCGACGACGAGAACGAGGCCCGCCGCCAGGTCCTGGCCGCGGCCCTGAACATGGTCCGCCTGCGCACCGGCCGCCCCGGCCTGGTCCCCACGCCGGAGGAGGCGGAGGCGTACGAGTTCAACGAGATGGAACGCGAGTTCGTCACCGGCTGGAACGCCAACGTCATCCACGGCACCGCCGACCAGGTCCGCACCGGCCTGGACGACCTCGCCAAGCGCACCGGCGCCGACGAACTGATGCTCACCGGAAACGCCCACAGCGGCGAGGTCCGCCTGCGCTCGTACGAACTCATCGCCAACGCGTATCGCTTGCCGGGGGCATAGGGGGGAGCACCTCTCGCATGCCGGCGCGTGAAACCCCCCCCAGGGGCGCGGGGAACGGCGCGAGCAACCACCCTCGGCCCGCAGGTGCGGCCGAGCCGCTGCGGCCGGATACGCCCGTGCGGGCCGCCACTGGCTGAGCGCGCAGTTCCCCGCGCCCCTGAGGGGGTGTGCTGTGCGGGGGTCTTTCGCTTGCCGGTGCGTGAGACCCCGTTAGGGGCGCGGGGAACGGCGCGAGCAACCCATCTGCGGCCCGCGGGTGTGGACGAGCCGTTGCGGTCGGATGCGTCTGTGCGGGCCGCCGACGGCTGGGCGCGCAGTTCCCCGCGCCCCTGAGGGGGTGTGCTGTGCCGGAATCTTTCGCGTGCCGGCGCGTGGAACCTGCCCAGGGGCGCGGGGAACGGCGCGAGCAACCACCCTCGGCCCGCAGGTGCGGCCGAGCCGTTGCGGTCGGATGCGTCTGTGCGGATCGCCGCTGGCTGAGCGCGCAGTTCCCCGCGCCCCTGAGGGGGTGTGTTCTGTGCCGGCACGGGAAACCCCCAGGGGCGCGGGGAACTGCGCGAGCAACCAACCGCGGCCCGCAGGTGTGGACGAACCGCTGCGGCCGGACGCACTCGCGCGGGCCGCCGGACGGCTGGGCGCGGCGTCCAATACGCCCCTTCGGGGCCTACGCGGACCGCAGCAACGCGGAGATGCGATCCGCCGGAACGGGGCGGGAGTAGAGCCAGCCCTGACCGGTGTCACACCCGATGCGCCGCAACCGCCCAGCCTGCTCCGCCGTCTCCACGCACTCCGCGGTGACCGTGATGCCCAGCCGATGGGCCAACCGCACCAGCGCCTCGACGATGACCTCGTCGGCGGGATTGACGTGCTCCTCCCCCTCCCCGTACTGGAACCCCCGTACGAAGGACCCGTCCAGCTTCAGGACGGACACCGGCAGCCGGCTCAGGTACGCGAGGTTCGAATACCCCGTACCGAAGTCGTCGATGGCGATCCGCACCCCCATGTCGCTGAGCGCCTGCAAGGCCTGAAGCGGCCGCCCCGCCGACCCCATGACGGCGGACTCGGTCAGCTCCAGCTGGAGCAGCCGGGCGGGCAGGCCGGTCTCGGCGAGGATCTCCGCCACGTCCACGACCAGGTCGGAGTCCCACACCTGCCGCACCGCCACGTTCACGCTGACGAACACCGGCTCCCGCTCGGGATGCGCCAGTTGCCACCGGCGCGCCTGCCGGCAGGCGGTGCGCAGCACCCAGCGGCCGAGCTGCACGATGGACCCGTCCTCCTCGGCCAGTCCGATGAACCGATTCGGCGTCAGGAGCCCGAACTGGGGGTGCCGCCAGCGCACCAGCGCCTCGACGCCCTGCACGTCCTCGTGGTCGAGGCCCACCAGCGGCTGGTAGTCCAGGACGAACTCGCCGCGCTCCACGGCCGGCCGCAGGGAGCTGGAGAGCGTCTGCCGGGTCATGCGGTGGGCGTTGCGCTCGGGGTCGAAGAGCGTCCAGCGCGCCTTGCCGTCCGTCTTCGCCCAGTACAGCGTGGTGTCGGCGGCCTGCATGAGCCCCGTCGTGGTGGTGCCCGCCGCACGCCGCTCCACGACGCCGATCGACGCGGACACGGACAGCCGCTGCCCGGCCAGGTCGAACGGTTCCTGGAGGGCCTTCAGCGCCGCGTCGGCGAGATCGGTCAGCTGCTGCGTCCCGGTCGAGTCCTCCACCAGCAGCGCGAACTCGTCCCCGCCGAGCCGCGCCACGAGCGGCGCCGTCACCGTGCCGTATCCGGCCCGGTCGGCGCAGCGCGTGAGCCGCTCCGCGACGGCCGCGAGCAGCCGGTCGCCGATCCGGTGGCCGAGCGTGTCGTTGACCGCCTTGAACCCGTCCAGGTCCAGGTAGCACAGGCCCACCCGGCCGGTGCTCGTGTCGTCGTAGGCGCCCGCCTCGAGCGCGGCGGCGAGGCGTTCGAAGAAGAGGTTGCGGTTGGGCAGCCGGGTCACCGGATCGTGCATCTGCACGTGGCGCAGCCGGGCCTGGAGCTCGCGGCGCGCGCTGATGTCGGCGGCGGAGAGCAGGACGGTCCGGCCCCCGCCCCGCTCGGCGGACCCCGGCATCGGCGAGACCGTGACCTGCACCCACAGCGAGTGCCCGTCGGGGTGTTTCAGGCGCCGGGCGCAGCGCAGCCTGGCCTGCCGGCCGCGGAGCACCTCGCGGTAGGCGTGCCAGGTGCGGGCGTCGGAGGTGAGGTCGACCAGATCGGCGGCGATGCCTCCGCACAGCGCCTCCGGGGTGGTGCCGAGGAGGGTGGCGAGGGCGTCGTTGGCACTGACCACCTGGCCGTCGCCGTCGACGACGGCAAGGGCGAGCGGGGCATGGGCAAAGGCCCCGTGGTAATCGACCGGCCCCACCTCACCCCCCGGCTCCCACCACGACTCCCGCCCGGACCCTCGCTCCGACTCCCGCCCGGACCCTCGCTCCGACTCCCGCCCGGAACCCCGCTCCAACACGCGCTCGGAACCCCGCTCCGGTTCCCGCCCGGGGCCCCGCTCCGTCTCACGCCCGGACCCTCGCTCCGACTCCTGCCCGGACCCTCGCTCCGACTCCCGCCCGGGGCCCCGTTCCGACTCCCGCCCGGAACCCCGCTCCAACACGCGCTCGGAACCCCGCTCCGGTTCCCGCCCGGGGCCCCGCTCCGTCTCACGCCCGGACCCTCGCTCCGACTCCCGCCGGGGGCCCCGCTCCGACGCACGCTCGGGATAGGGGCCGACCCCACTCTCGCGGCCCTGGTCCGCCTCGCACCGGGGACACCGCTCGCCCTCGCGCTGAGGGCCCCGCTCCGGTGCACGCACCGCACCGCGCACCGGCGCACGCTCCGGACCGCATACGTGGTCGTACTCCGGGCCGCACCCGGGACCGCCCCCGTGGCCGCACTCCGGGCCGCACCCGGGACCGCCCCCGTGGCCGCACTCCGGGCCGCACCCGGGGCGGCGCCGATCCGGGCCGCGCCCGGGGTCAGACACCGGGTCGCACATCGGGTCACGCGGCGGCTCGCACACCGGCTCGCGCTCCCGGTCGCGACGGTCCGTGACGACAGGGCGGGCTCGGCCGGAATGCGTGGCCGCCGTGGGGGTGGGCCCTTGGGACGTTCCGTTCACCGCTTGCTCCCGCAGTGCAGTTGTTCTCGAACAGGTCTCGTCGGGCGGCGGGCAGGTGGCGGGCGGCGGTGTGGGGACCGGGCCCGCGCAGGAAAGTGTGCCGATCATAGAGGCCCGCCAGATGCCCTATCCAGCCATGTGGCCGTACCGGCCAGGGCCCACCGCCGCTGACAGATCGTTTCTGCCCGGCGCTGAACTGGTTTCTTCGGGACTCGACCGCTTGTGACGTTCCGTGAGCGTTCGGGGTGTCGCGCCCGCGCCCGCCTCTCACCCGGAAGGGCCAGGCAAACAGGGCAAAGTGCAGCGAGTCACCACAAGGTGGGTGGGGTGTCCCGCATTCCGCACCCGGAGGTCGACGTGCCGCGTCAGCTCCCCCCCAGGGGACTCACCCGTGGAGGGAGGAACCCCAGGCCATGGCGGGACCCCCGGTTGCGCAGCACCGGGGCGCTGCTCACCTCGCTGACCGCCCTGGCCGCCACCTCGCTCGTCGCGGGCCCGACCACCGCCGAGGCCGCCGCGGGCCCGTGTGAGCTGCGCCGGACCGCCGCCCACCACTCGGAGGGCCTGGACACCTGGAACACCGCCTATCCGCGCCCGGCCAGGACCCTGGACGCGGTCATGGTCTTCCTGTCCTTTCCGGACTCCCCGCCGCTGACCACGCCCGAGGAGCTGGCCGCCGACCACTTCCCCGCCACCAGCCGCTTCTTCGAGCAGGCCTCCTACGGGAAGTTCCGGCTCAGCCCGCATCCGCGGCGCGAGTGGGTCGAGATGCCGCGGGCCTCCATGGCGTACGCGATACAGCGCGACTGGAACGCCAAGCGCCGCGCCGCCTATCTGCGCGACGCGCTGGCCGCGGCCGATCCGCACGTGGACTTCTCGCGGTACGACATCGTCTACTTCGTCGCCGACCCGGACGCGCCCGGCGTCGACTCGGACGCCACGAAGGTGGTGAACCTCGACCGGCCGATGCGGGCCGACGGCACCGACATCCGGCGCGTCGTGACCGTCTTCGAGCGGCATCCGCCGGACCGCAACGTCCTGGCGCACGAGACGGGCCATGTCTTCGACCTGCCGGACCTCTATCACCGGCCGACCGACGGCAAGGGCGACTGGGACACCCATGTGGGTGACTGGGACGTCATGGGCAGCCAGTTCGGCCTCGCGCCCGACCTCTTCGGCTGGCACAAGTGGAAGCTGGGCTGGCTGGAGTCCCCTCAGGTGCGCTGCGTGGCGGCGGGCGCCCAGCGACTGACCCTGGAGCCGCTGTCGGCGCCGGCCACGGGCGGCGCGGTCGGCGGCACCAGGCTCGCGGTGGTCCGTACGGGCCCGGACACGGCGATCGCCCTGGAGGGGCGGGGCGCCGTGGGCAACGACCACGCGGCGTGCACGGAGGGCGTGCTCGTCTACGAGGTCCGCAACGGCACGGCGTCGGGCGGCGGCCCCATCGAGGTCGTCGACGCCCACCCGGAGACGGAGTCCTGCTGGGGCGACTCGGTCTACCCGCAGCTGGCGGACGCCCCGGTGCGGGTGGGGGAGAGCTTCCGGGTGCCCGGCGAGGACCTGCGCGTCGAGATCGACGTGGAGGCGCGGACGGCGGCGGGTGCCTGGACGGTGCGGGTCGCGGTCGGCTGAGGGGCCGGGCCGCCGAGACGGCGGGAGGCCGGACACGCAAGAAGCCCCTCGCTCGCGCGAGGGGCTTCTTGCTGTCTGTGCGCCGCCAGGGACTCGAACCCCGGACCCGCTGATTAAGAGTCAGCTGCTCTAACCAACTGAGCTAGCGGCGCCTGCTGACGTCGTAGACCTTAGCACCCTGATCGCCGCCAGGAAAAATCGATATACGGACCGCGGAGGAGGCCGCCGCGCGGGCCGCCCGGACGCAGGCCCAGAGCATCACCTCGGGCCCCGGCAGCCAGGGGTGGCGGGTGTCCGGCGCCACCAGCCAGCGGGGCGTGGGGCGGGGCGCGGCCTCGACTCCGGGGTCCTCCGGGGCGTCCGGGGTCCCGTCGGCGCCGGCCCTGAGCGGCGGCACGGTGATGGCGTCGCCCGGCCCGTGGCAGAGCGCGCAGGGGACGGCTGGGCCCCACTCCTCCCACTCCAGGAGCGAGGGCAGGCGCGAGGCGGTGCCGGGGGCGGCGAAGAACAGCGTACGGCCGCGGTGGTCGGCGACGGGGCCCGAGCCGGGCCCGTCCTCCCATAACCGGTCGAGCATGCGCCGTCCGAAGACCGAGGGGACGCTGACCACGTCGAAGGCGGTGCCGCAGGGGAGGACGGCGGGCGCGGTGGGCCGGGCCCGCCAGTGGGCGAGGGCGCTGCGCGGATACGTCTCGGCCGAGGCGAGCCAGGCGGCTCCCTCGGCGGTGACCTCGCGGGCGTCGCGAACGGAAGCGCCCGGGGCGCTGGAAGCGGCGGGGACGCCGGAAGCCGTGGAGGCGGCGGAAGTCGTGGAGGCGCCGGACGCGGCGGGGGGCGGGGTCGCGGGGGCTGTCCGGGCGCGGAGTCGGGTGCCGTTATCCATGACAGGCAGATCTACCCTGGGTGAACGCACCCTTTCGGAGAGTTGCCGGAAGCCGGGACGGCCGGGGGCGAGGAGGAGTACCGTGCCCCCGGGCATATGCCGCAAGAGGCGCGAGAGCGTCGCGGGCCCGGCGCTGTCCCGCCCTCAGCCCCGCGTCTCGCCGCCCCCGCGCAGCAGGCTCCGGCCGAACTCGACCATCTTCTTCGCGTAGTCCTCGGTCCACTCCGCGCGCTCCGCGATCAGCGCGGGCGTCAGCCGGTCGAAGCGGCGGGGGTCGGCGAGCTGGGCGGCCGCGATGGCCTGGAACTCGACGGACCGGTCCGTCGCGGCACGGAACGCGTGGGTCAGCTCCGTCGCCCGGTCCAGCAGCTCGCGGGGGTCCTCGATCGACTCCAGGTCGAAGAAGTGCTCGGGGTCGGCCGCCGCCTCGGCGGGCTCGAAGAGCAGGGGCGCGGGGCGCATGCGCTGTTCGGTCCGGGGCCGCTCGGGCTCCGCCATGGTTCCTCCTCGTACGACGCGGTGCCGCCCATGCGGCGTTCGGCCGTCTTCCATTCTCCCCGGTGGCACAAGTGGGCCCCGTAAGGGGCGCGATCCTGCCGGGACACGGCCCCTACGGGGTCTGCCACGGCACCCGGTGTTCCGCGAGGCGTGAGAGGACCGCGTGGTTCGCCTCCCAGCCGTCGGGGAACTTCACCGTGACGCCCAGCTGCACCGGCTCGGTGGAGGGGTGGTCGTCCAGCAGGGTGTCGACGCCGGCGCGGCAGACCACGATGCAGGCGTGCCGGTGCCGGGACGTCAGCACGCAGAGGCGGCCCGTCTCCAGGTGGAAGGCCGTGGCATCCGGGCGCCCGGACAGCGGGTGCAGGACGACCGTCACGTCGAACTCGCGGCCCTGGAGCCGGTTCGCCGTGTCCACCGTGACGTCCGGGACGCCCAGCTCCGCGAGGGCCGCCCGCACCGCCGCCGCCTGGTCGCGGTGGGCCGTGCCGACGGCGACGCGGTCGGCCGTGAGCGGCACCGGCACCGGGCCGCGCTCCGAGGTGGCGGCGCCGCCCCGGTCCAGCAGCCGCCGCACCACGCGCGCCAGCGCCCGCACCGCCTCCGGATCCGTGCGCGGCGTGTTCCGCGCGGGCAGCTCGAGGAGTCCCCAACCCGCCCGGGCCGCCTCGTCGATCACCCGGTCCGGCGCCGAACCGTCCGACGCCACCGCGAAGTTCAGCGCGCGGTCCCCGTGGTCCGTCCCGCTGCGGAAGGGCGTGTACGGGTAGAAGGCGCCGGAGACCAGCGGCGCGGCCGACGCCGGCAGCCGCCAGGACACCGGGAGCCGGTGCTGGGGCAACTCGGGGTTGTGGGCGAGCAGGGTCATGACGGCGGACGCCGAGGGGTCGTAGGACAGGCCCGCCCACTGCTCGGCGCCGACGATGGAGAAGGGGTCGAGCTGGCCCGGGTCGCCCACGAACAGCGCCCGCTCGAAGAGCCCCGCCACGGCGAGCAGCGCGTCCGAGCGCATCTGGTACGCCTCGTCGACGATGGCGTGTCCCCACGGCGCGTCCAGCTTGTCGACGTCGACGTGCGCCCACTTCGCGGCCGTCGAGATGACGACGTCCAGGCCGGCGAGGTCACCCACCTTGGTCGACTTGCGTACGTTCGGCAGGTCGTCGAGCGCCTTGTCGTACGGATCGGGGTCGCTGCTGTGCAGCCGGCCGACCGGAAGCTCCGGGTCCTTCTCGGCGAGGCGGAGGACGAGATCGTCCACCTGCGCGTTCGTCTGCGCGATCACCATCAGCCTGTGGCCGGCCGCGGCCAGTTCCCGGGCCGCGCGGACCACCAGCGTCGACTTGCCGGCGCCGGGCGGGGAGTCGACGACGACACCGCGGTGGGCGCCGTGCAGCGTGTCGTGCAGGATCGCGTCCGTGGCGCGCGCGGCCTCCGCGCCGGGGTCGAAGGTGCCGCCCGCGGGCGGGGCGAGCTGCATCACAGGATGTCCTCCACGGTCACGGGATCAGGGCTCTCCGGGGTGTCCGAGGGCGGGCCGCCATGGGTCCACGGGGTGGCCTCCGGGTCCGGCAGCTTCGGGCCGCCGCGCTGCTCGTGCTCGAAGAGCGTCCAGCAGACCAGGTCGCCCTTCTCGGGGACCGACCCGGGCTCCGGCTCCTTGCCCCGGCCCATCTTGTCGGTCAGGCGCAGCACGACGGTGCCCGCGTCCTCGTACGCCACGAACTCGGCCGTCTGCGGCCTGCCCTGGAGGGAGCGGTACACCTTCGCGCGCTCGCCGAGGTGCGGGCGGTCGTCCGTGCGGACGGTGACCAGGGGGCGCGGCCGGGGGCTCTTGGCCTCGCTGTACGCCATCACGACCTCCGTCACCTCTCCGGCGAAGGCCTCGCCCGCGAGGCGGCGGCCCGCCATCACCAGGGGGTCGTCGAGGGCCTCCTGGGCGTCCAGGCGCGCCTGCTCGCGCTCGCGCGTGGCCAGTTTGTTCGCCGCGGTGATCGCGTCGTCGACGCGGGGCTGCGGGGGCTCGCCCGCCGCCACCCGGTCGCGGTGGGCGGTGAACGACCAGCGGTCGCGGGTCCACCGGTCGGCGTCGTGCGCGGCCGCGGGCAGGGTGCACAGGGCGTCCAGGCCGCGCCAGACCGCGTCCCAGGTGGGGCGGGTCCGGCTCTCGACCAGGGCGCGGATCTCCCGCTCGGCGGCCGTCAGCGCGGCCAGCCGCCGGTCCGCCTCGACGCCGTCCTCGGCGGCGGCCAGGGCGGTGCGGGCGCGGTCGTAGCGCTCGATGGCCGGGGCGAGCAGGTCGTTGTCGAACGCCGGGTCCGTGGCCGGGCCCGCGGGCGGGCACAGCAACTGTCCGTCCTTGTCGCGCGCCAGCTCGGCGCGGAGCGCGGCCTCGGCGCCCGAGGCGCCCTCCGGGGCCTCGATCCAGGCGAGCAGGGCGCCCAGGTGCTGGTCCTCCGGGCTGGACTGGCCGGTGGCCCAGTGCCGGGAGAGCAGCTCCGTCATGGCGACGAGCAGGGACGAGCCGGGGACGCGGGCGCGCTCCCCGAAGTGCGTCAGCCACCGGCCGAGCAGGGGGACGCGGGGCGGGGCGGGATAGGGCGTGTCGGGGTCCTGCTCGGCGGTACGGCGGAATCGCATGGAGCGGCCGAGGAGGCGTACGAACTCGATGCCGGCGCGGCTCGGGACGATCAACTGCGGGGCTTCCGCGCACAGTTCGACCTCGACCTTGACGCGCTTGCCGGTCTCCGGGTCGGTCTCGCTGCGCTCGGCCGCCTCGACGTCGTCCGCGTACGCCTCGATGTACGGCAGGACGATCTCGGCGAGCTGCGCGAGGAACGCGAAGCGGAGGTCGCGGTCGCGGGGCTGGGGCACGATCAGGAGGCGGGGCGAGGTGCGCTCCGTCCCCACGAGGGCGCCGAGGGGGGCGCCTGCCTCGCCGGCGGTGGTGAGCGGGACGAGCACCAGCGGGCGCTCGGAGATGTGCCGGTGCCGGGCCGTCGCCCTCGGCCGGGCGCGGCCGGTCTCGGCGGCCTCCAGCCGGGCGAGACTGTCGATCAGTGACACGGACGCTCCTTCTTCCGGTACGGCTCGCGATGCCCTGCCCGCCGCTTCGCGGCGGATGTCTCCCTCCCACCCACCCGTTTGCCCCGCGTCCACCGCGTACCCAAGGACCCCGGGCCGGGGCAGGCACGGCCGGACGCGTAGGGAACACCGGGCACCCTCACGAACCCCCCGAGGCACCCACGCCAGCCCCCCGTAGGGCCGCCGCCCGGCGCAACATCGCCACCGCGGGGTCGGCCGCGTCGCCCGCCGTGCCCCTCGCCGCCGCGAGGACCTCGGCGATGGTCGTCAGGCCGCCCAGCTCGCCCCGGACGGCGCGGCCCAGGGTCGTCACCTCGCCCCGCGCGCGGGCCCGGGTGCGGCAGTGGAAGGCCAGTTCGCAGGCGGACAGGCACTCGGGGGCGTACGTCGCGGGGACCGCCTCGACGGCGGCCGTCAGTTCGGCGGCGGGGCGGCGTACGTCGAAGGTCGTGCCCTCGGGCAGCTCCGCCGCGATGTCCTCGACGCGGGTGAGGCGGGCCAACTGCCGCCGGGTCACCGACAGCTGCTTGCGGACGTCGATCGCCGAGGCCGTCGGGAGGTTCGAGAAGTCCTTGGGGCAGACCAGCACGACGTGGTGGCGGACCGGCGGGGCGGGCTCCAGGCGCCCGGCCACCCGCTCCAGCGCCAGCGCGTACACCGCGGCCTGCCGCGCCGCCGCGCCCACCTTGGCGGCGTCCGCCGAGCCGTCGATCATCGGGAAGGACTTGATCTCCACGACCGTCCAGCCGCCGTCCGGATGGACGACCACCGCGTCCGGCTCCAGGAAGGCGAGCGTCCCGGCGACCTCCAGCGCCAGCATGGGGTGGTCGAGGAGCGTCCAGCCGCCCGAGGCCGTCGCCTCGCGCAGCGCCAGCGCCGTGCGGGCGGCGCGGCCCTCGGGGCCGGCCGCCGCCAGGTCGGGCACGGCGGCCTCACCGGGGACGGGCTCGGCCCCGCCGCCCAGCCGGCCGTGGGTCAGCCGCAGCAGCTCCGCGCCGCCGTCGGCCTTGACCCGCGCCTCGAACGCGTTGCCCCGCATGAAGGCGAACTGCGACTGCCCGAAACCGGACGGCGAGCCGAGGGAGTGGGCGAGCGCCGTCTTGTCGACGCCCGCGCCGTCGAGCAGCGCACGCCGTCTGCAACCGGGGTTGGCCGCCAGGGCGGCCAGCGCCCGGGCGTCCAGCGGTTGCGCGGGGACGTCGGTGCCGCGCAGCTCAGCGAGCCGCTGCCGCAGCGCCGTCCCCCGCTTCGGCGGGCTGGACGCTCGGCTCGACGCCTGGGAGGGCACTGTGCGTGCGCTGTCGGGGAAGTCGCTCACGCGTCGAAGTCTGGCACTCGCCACCGACAATCGAGGACTCCGTGGCGGACGAGACGCCCGGGCCCCGCGTGAAACGCTCCCGCAGCCGGGCCGTCACGGGGTCCGTGAGCCGCTGGAAGGGGCGTACGAGCAGCAGCCCGACGCCCATCACGCCGGCGCCCGCGAGCGCGTCGAAGAAGTAGTGGTTGGCGGTGCCCATCACGACGAGGGTGGTGATGAGCGGGTAGGCGACCGCGGCGACCCGCGTCAGCGGGGAGCGCCCGTGCCGCCACAGCATCACGCCGCACCACAGCGCCCAGCCCACGTGCAGGCTGGGCATCGCCGCGTACTGGTTGGTCATGCCGCCCAGCCCGCGCGGCGCGCTCGCCTGGGCGCCCCACCAGCCGTAGTCGCTGTACTGCGCCATGGTGTCGACGAAGCCGTGGCCCGCGCTGAGCAGCCGCGGCGGGCAGGTCGGCAGGAGCGTGAAGCCGATCAGGCCGATCATGGTGGAGAGCATCAGCCACGCGCGTGCCGCGCGGTAGCGCACGGCGTGGCTGCGGAAGAGCCAGATCAGGACGGCGGGCGTCACCAGGTAGTGCAGCGAGGCGTACCAGAAGTCCGCGGGCACGCCGATCCAGGCGTGCGCGGTGAACAGCCGGTTCAAGGGGCTCTCCGCGTCCAGCCGCAGGAACTGCTCCGCTCTGAGGATCCCGATGCCGTGGTCGACGGCGCCGGCGACATCGCCCCGGGCGAGCAGCCGTCCCGCCGAGTACGCGGCGTACACGAGCACGAGCAACGGCAGCTCCGTCCACCAGCGGAGCCGGTGCTCGGGTATGCGGCCGGTGCCCGGTGCGTAGGTCTTCGGCATCCGGTCGGTCCCCCATCATCTGTGTTCACGCGGTGCAGGCCGCCGGGTCACTTTACGGCGTGCGCGCACACCGCCGTGGCGCCCCCGGACGCTCCCGGTGGTAGGGGACGCAGAGATCGGCCGGGGGGTTGCGATGCCGGGTGAGCGTCCGATCCGGGGTGGGTGATGATGGAGGGGCGGGCACGCGCTGCCCGCGCGAAGCAGTGAATGAGCAGCGAAAAGCACGTGGAGAGGTCCCCGCATGGCACCCCGCATCCTGCTGGCCCGGCATGGACAGACCGCATGGTCACTGTCCGGGAAGCACACCGGCAGGACGGACGTCCCGCTCCTGGACGAGGGCCGCCGCGGCGCGAAGCTCCTGGGGGAGCGGCTGCACCGCGCGCCCTACGACGGTCTGCCGGACGTCGAGGTGCGCACCAGCCCGCTCTCCCGCGCGAGGGAGACCTGTGAGATCGCCGGGTTCGGGGAGCGCGCCCGTCCGTGGGACGCGCTCATGGAGTTCGACTACGGCGACTACGACGGTCTGACCCCGGCCGACATCCAGGCGGCCCGCCCGGGCTGGCTCATCTGGCGGGACGGCGTCCCGGGCGGTGAGACGCTCGCGGAGGTCTCCGCCCGCGCGGACGAGGTCGTGGCGTGGGCGCGCGGCGCCGAGCGCGATGTGCTGATCTTCGCGCACGGCCACATCCTGCGGGTCATCGGCGCCCGCTGGCTGGGCCTGGACATCGCCTTCGCGTCCCGCATCCGCCTCAACCCGACGTCCCTCTCGGTCCTCGGCTGGGCCTACGGGGAGCCCGCCATCGAGTCGTGGAACGAGACGGGCCACCTGGCCTGACCCCCCGGCCCCCTCGCCCGTACGTACGTACGTACGTCTACACGGCCCGGGGCAGCGCGGCGTGGCGCTCCAGGAAGCCGCCCACCCCGTGGGCCCCGCGGTGCGGCAGCAGCACCCGGGCCGTCGTGGCGAGCATCGACTGGATGCGGGAGGACTGCACCTCGTCCAGGAGGCCGAGCACGCGCAGGCCCGCCGTCGCCGCCTCGTCGGGGCGTCCGGCGCGGGCCAGGTCGTCGGCCAGCTCGGCGGTGTAGAGCGCGATGTTCCGGGTGAAGTGCGGGGTCTGCGCGGTGGCGGTGGCCGCCGCGTGCCGCGCGTGCCGGGCCGCCCGCGCCCAGTCGCCGAGGGCGGACCAGCACTGCGCCTCCAGGCCCTCCAGTTCGGCCCGGCCGTAGAAGCTCATCCACTCCGGGTCGGCCTCGGAGCCGCCGCGCTCGAAGAGGGCGTGCGCCCGGGTGAGGGACTGCTCGCAGCCGGCGCGGTCGCCGAGCCCCGCCCAGCCCCCGGCCTCGCGCAGCGCGATGAGGGAGAGCAGCCGGTGGGAGCCGCGGTGCCGGGCCGCCCGGCCGGCCGCCTGCGCGGCCCGCACCGCTTCCCGGGGGCGCCCGGCGTCGCGCGCGAGGAAGGCGGTGTTGCAGAAGGCGTGCGCCTCCAGGTCCGGGTCGTCGGCGACCCGGGCCGTCGCGAGGGCCTCGGCGTAGTAGGAGCGGGCGTCGTCGAAGCGGCCCGAGTCGTGCGCGAGCCAGCCGACCGAGATGGCGAGCTCCCCGGCGCCCGCGTACAACCGGTCCGAGACGGACTGCCGGGTGGTGCCCGCGTCGAGCAGGGCGTAGGCGGTGCGCAGGGGAGCGGCCGCGCGCCGGTAGAGGCCGTCGGCGCCGTGCCGGTCGTCGAGCAGTCTGATCCGGCGCACGGCCTCCTCGACCGCGCAGGCCTCGGCCTCGCCCGCCCGGTGCCCGGGCCGGGCCGGCGCCTCGGCGCGGGCGGCCGGGGCGAGCCCGATGGGTGCCAGGGACGCGGTGACCACGGTGGCGGTGGAGCCGGTCATGAATGCGCGACGTTGCACGTCGCTCTCCTCGGGAGTCTGGATCGCGTACGGATCGCAGGCGCGGGGGTCGGACCCGGACGGATGGGACTCGTACAGCTGGATCGTGGTGTGCGGGTGGTTCGTGGTGGCGGCCCGCCGGGTTCCGCGGGGGCGGATCACGGCGGGGGCGGAGGGTGCCTCGGGCTCCGGGCGGGCCGCCCTGCCCCGCACCTGCGCGCGCGGTGCGAATCCCAGGTCGGCCAGCGTCCGGCCGGGGAACATGTGCAGGAACACCCGCTCGTAGGCGTAGTTGGGGCAGCGGATCTCCCCGGCCTCCACGCGCCCGACGTAGCGGGCGTCGCAGCTGACCCGCTCGCCGATCTCGCGGGCGGCCCGGCGGACGGCGGCGGCGAACTCGCCCGGCGAGCGCTGCCCGCGCAACTGCCGGAAGGCGAGGTTCGGTCGCGGGGACTGAGTGGACGATGTCATCGGTGAGGACGCCATGGCCGGACCCTCTCGTGCGGAGCGTGCCGGAGCGCGCACACGCTGGCGCACTGGACGCCGCGCCCGCGCACGGGATCTCGCGGGGCGGCCCCTGTTCCGGCGGAGCACGAACGTACCCGCTGTGACGGGTCCGACACACGGTGTTTGGCTACAAACCGGATATCTCACCCACGATCTGCCATGAACTGCCATCCTTTGCGGCGGCGTGCCGCAGTGCCTGTTGACGCCGGTTCGCGTTGAACCATGCGGAGCGGGAGCCCGGAAACAGCTCCCGCACTCGCGAGGAGGGTCCCTTGTTGGAGCTCGGCATGCAGAACAGCGACTCCGGTCCGAACGGCAGCGCTCCACCCGGCGGCGCGGCACCTTGCGACGACGAGTCCTGCGATCTGGTCACCGTCCCGGCGCGGCAGGGCTTCGAGGCCGTCGACATCCTGCGGCGCGGCGCGGGCGACACCATCGGGCCCGTCCTGCACGACGGGAGCTGCGACACCCTCGGCTTCCTCGTGCCGCCCGGCACCGCCGACGGCTGGGACCTGCCGGGCAGCGCCTGTACGCAGACCTCCGGGCGCGGCCTGCGCCTGTCCGGGGAGCCGGCCCCGCACCCCCGCGTCCCCGAGCCGCCGGTCGAGGGCACCGGCTGGCTGCTGCCGCCCGGCCGTGAGACCGACCCCGTCACGGACCCCGACGTGCTGCGGGCCGCGCTCGGCCAGGCGGCCCGCACCATCGAGGCCGCCGACAACTGCCGCTGACCGCTCCGGGCACCGCCGCCGGGCCGCGCCCGCCACGGACGCCGATAATGGTCCGATGGCAAGGAACAGGCGATCCCGGGAAGCGGCGTCCGAAGCCGTCGTCGAGCAGGTGGACGGCGGGCTCGCCGAGCTGCTGCCGGACCGGGACCGGCCGCGCGCCTGGACGCTGCTCCTGGACGGCGCCCCGCAGTCCCATGTGGACCTCGACGACCCCACGTACCTCGACTTCGAGTACCAGCGCAGGATCGGTCACATCGCCGACCTCCTCGCGCCCGCCGGGAAGCCGATACGCGCCGTGCACCTCGGCGGCGGCGCCTTCACCCTCGCCCGCTACATAGCGGCGACCCGCCCCCGCTCCACCCAGCAGATAGTGGAGCGCGACAGCGCGCTCATCCGACTCGTCCGCCGCGCGCTGCCACTGGACCCGCAGGCCCGCGTCCGGGTGCGCGCCGCCGACGCCCGCGAGGGCCTCGCGAAGATCGCCGACGGCTGGGCGGACCTCGTCATCGCCGACGTCTTCAGCGGGGCCCGCACGCCCGCCCACCTCACCAGCACGGAATTCCTGACCGACGTGGCCAGGGTCCTGGCGCCCGGCGGGTGCTACGCCGCCAACCTCGCCGACGGGCCGCCGCTCGCACATCTGCGCGGCCAGCTCGCCACCGCCGCCGCCCTCTTCCCCGAACTGGCGCTCGTCGCCGACCCCGCCGTGCTGCGCGGCAAGCGCTTCGGCAACGCCGTCCTGCTCGCCGGCCACCACGCCCTGCCCGTCGCCGAGCTGACCCGGCGCAGCGCGAGCGACCCCCACCCCGCCCGCGTCGAACACGGGCGCGGGCTGCGGGACTTCAGCGGCGGCGCGAGTGCCGTCACGGACGCCCGGGCGGTCGCCTCGCCGCCGCCACCGCCCTCGGTGTTCCGCTGACCTCGCGCGCCGCCGGCCCCCGCCGCCCGCGGGGTCAGTCGACGACCAGCTCCCCCGCCCTGGCGACGGCCGCGTACCAGTGCGCACTGGACTTCGGGATGCGGGCCTGCGTCTCGTAGTCCACGTACACCGCGCCGAAGCGCTTGCTGTAGCCGTACGCCCATTCGAAGTTGTCCAGGAGCGACCAGAGGTAGTAGCCGCGGACGTCGGCACCCTCGGCGAGGGCGCGGCGGACGGCGGCCAGATGGCCCTGGAGGTAGGCGATGCGCTGCGGGTCGTGGACGCGGCCCTCCGCGTCGGGCTTGTCGTCGCAGGCCGCGCCGTTCTCCGTGATGTACAGCGCCAGCCCCGGGGCCTGGCGGGAGTACCGCATGATCAGCTCGTGCAGCCCCGTCGGGTCGATGGTCCAGCCCATCTCCGTGCGCTCGCCCGGCGTCTGGTGGAAGGCGACGTCCTCGGAGCCGGGCCAGGGGGAGTGCTCACTGGCGCCGTGCCCGTCCGCGCGCGCCGCCTCGGTGCCCCGCGGGGCGGCCGAGACCAGCGTGGGCGTGTAGTAGTTGAGGCCGAGCGCGTCCAGTGGCTGGTGGACGGCGGCCAGGTCACCGTCGTGGACGAAGGACCAGTCGGTGACGGCGGCGGTGTCCGTCAACAGGTCCGCCGGGTAGGCGCCGTCCAGCATCGGCCCGTGGAAGATCCCGTTGGCGAGGTTGTCGATGCGCCGCCGGGCGTCCATGTCCCGGGGGGAGGACGAGAGCGGGCGCACCACCGCGGAGTTGAGGCTCACCGCGACGCGGGCGCGGGCCGGCAGCGCCGCGCGCAGCGCCTGGGTGCCGAGGCCGTGCGCGAGGTTGAGGTGGTGCGCGGCCCGCAGGGCGGCCGCCGGATCGGTGCGGCCGGGGGCGTGCACGCCGGAGCCGTAGCCCAGGAAGGCGCTGCACCACGGCTCGTTGAGCGTGATCCAGGAGTGGACGCGGTCGCCCAGCGCCTCGGCGACGAGCCCCGCGTACTCGGCGAAGCGGTACGCGGTCTCGCGCGCCGGCCAGCCGCCCGCGTCCTCCAGCTCCTGCGGCAGATCCCAGTGGTAGAGGGTCAGGGTGGGCTCGATGCCCCGGGCGAGCAGCTCGTCGACCAGGCGCCGGTAGAAGTCCAGGCCGCGCTGGACGGCGGGACCGCGCCCGGTGGGCTGCACCCGCGACCAGGAGACGGAGAACCGGTAGGCGTTCAGGCCGAGGTCCGCCATGAGCGCCACGTCGTCGCGGTAGCGGTGGTAGTGCTCGACGGCGACGTCGCCGGTGTCGCCGCCGACCGTGCGGCCCGGCGTGTGACTGAAGGTGTCCCAGATGGAGGGGGTGCGGCCGTCCTCGCGCACGGCACCCTCGATCTGGTACGCGGAGGTGGCGGCGCCCCAGAGGAAACCGGCCGGAAAGGTCAGGGATTCAGGCATGGAAGCGCTCCCATGGAAGGGGGAAGGGTACGGAGAGGAGAGGGGAGAGAGGAGAGGGGAAACGGGAGAACGGGTGTGCGGGGAGGCGCGGGGAGGTCCGGGGGCGCTCGACCCCCGGAGGCTCAGCCCTTGACCGCGCCCTGCATGATGCCGCTCACGATCTGCTTGCCGAACAGCACGAACGCGAGCAGCAGCGGCAACGTGCCGAGCAGCGCGCCCGCCATGATCACCGCTCGGTCCGGGATGTATCCCGTGCCCAGCGAGTTGAGCGCCACCTGCACGGTGGGGTTCGACTGGTTGAGGGCGATGATCGGCCACAGGAAGTCGTTCCAGGCCATGACGAACGTCAGCAGGCCGAGGACGGCCATCGCGGGCCGCGCCGCCGGGAACACCACGTGCCAGATGATGCGCAGACTGCTCGCCCCGTCCATCCGCGCCGCCTCGATCAGCTCGCCCGGCAGGGCCTGGAGCAGGTACTGCCGCATGAAGAAGACCCCGAAGGCGCTCACGAACGTCGGCAGGATCACCGCCTGGAGCTGGTTGGTCCACTGGAGGTCGGCGATCCACAGGTACAGCGGTACGACGCTCAGCTGCGGCGGCACCATCATCGTGCCGATGGTCAGCATCAGCAGCGCCCCGCTGAACCTGAACCTCAGCTTGGCGAAGGCGAATCCGGCGATGGTGGAGAACAGGACGGTGCCGATGGTGATGCTGCCCGCGACGATGGTGGTGTTGAGCATCGCGTCGCCGAGGCTCGCCTCGGTCCAGGCCCGTTCGAGGTTCTTGAAGAGGTTCCCGCCGAACCACAGCGGCGGCGGCGTCTGGGCGAGCCGCCCGCTCGTGCGCGAGGCCGCGATCGCCGTCCAGATCAGCGGCGCCAGCGAGACCGCCGTGAACAGGGCGAGGACGGCGTAGGTGAGCGGCCCCGCGTGCATGGTGCGGCCGGCCTTCTGGCCCAGGGTCCGGGACCGGCCGGTGGGGCCGGACGTCGGGACCGGGGCCGGGGACGTCCGGACCGGGGTGGGGGACTTCATCGGTCCCTCCTCAGGCGTCGGGCGATCAGCAGGTTGACCGCGGCGATCAGCAGCAGGATCAGCAGCATCAGCCAGGCGACGGCCGAGGCCCGGCCCAGGTGGCCGTTGATCCACCCCTGGTCGTACAGGTACAGGCCGAGCGTCTGGAACTGGTGGTCGGCGCCGCCCTTGGACCCGGCCGTGCCGCCGAACAGCAGCGGCTCGCCGAAGAGCTGGGTCGCCCCGATGGTGGAGACGACCACCGTGAACAGGATCGTCGGCCGCAGCATCGGGATGGTCACGTGCCGGAACTGCTGCCAGCGCGAGGCGCCGTCCAGCGAGGCCGACTCGTACAGGTCGTGCGGCACGGCCTGCATGGCGGCCAGATAGATCAGCGCGTTGTAGCCGGTCCATCGCCAGATCACGATCGACGACACCGCGAACTGCGAACCCCAGGAGGACTCCCGCCAGTTGACCGGGTCGAAGCCGACCGACCCGATCAGCCAGTTGACCATGCCGCCGTCCCACGCGAACAGCAGCGTGAACACCAGCGAGGCGCTGGCCACCGAGGTGGCGTACGGGGCGAGCATCGCGACCCGCCACAGCGTGGACCCGCGCAGTTTGTAGTTGAGCAGATGGGCGATGCCGAGCGCGATGGCGAGCTGGGGGACGGTGGAGATGACCCCGATGGTGAACGTGTTGCCGAGGGCGTTCCAGAAGTAGTCGCTGCCCAGCAGGTTGGTGTAGTTCTCCAGGCCGAGCCAGGTGCTGTCGTCGAGGTTGGTCAGCTCCAGGCGGTGCAGCGACGCCCAGCCGGTGTAGAGCAGCGGGAAGAGGCCGAAGGCGCCGAAGAAGAGGAAGAACGGCGCGACGAAGACGTACGGCGACGCCTTGGTGTCCCAGCGGTACAGGCGGCGCCGCCAGGCGGGCGCCACGGGGGAGGGGGCGCGGCCCTCCGACGCGGCCGGGGCCGCGTCCCCCTTGCCGGGGGACGCGGTCTCGGCGTACTCAGCGGTCTCGGACATGTCCGTCACTGTCCCAGAACATCCTTGATCTCCTTCTGGGCCGCCTCCCAGCCCTCCTCGGGAGACTTGCCCTGCTGCTCCACCTGGAGCACCCCGATGTCGGTGATGGACTGGCCGATCTGGGCGTCCTTGAGGCCGTAGACGGCCGTGGGGATGTTCTTCGCGATGTCGGCGTAGATCCGCGTGATGGGCGCGTCGCTGAAGTAGGCCTTGGTCGCCGCCGAGGGCTTCAGCTTGTCGTAGACCGCCGGGGTGGAGGGGAAGCTGGCCTGCTTGGCGAAGATCTTCGCGAGCTGCTCCGGCTTGGAGAGCCAGACGGCCAGCTCGGTGGCCTCCTTCTTGTGCTTGCCGGCGCTCGGCACGCCGAGGAACGCGCCGCCCCAGTTGCCGTCCGTGGGCGCCTTGGCCATGTCCCACTTGCCCTTGCCGTCCGGGCCCGTCTTCTCCTGGATGTAGCCGGCCATCCAGGCGGGGCAGGCCACGGTGGCGAACTTGCCGTTGGCGAAGCCCTGGTCCCAGGTCGGGTCGAACTGCTTGAGCTTGGCGGACATGTCGCCCTTCGCGACCTTCATCGCCGTGTCCCAGGCGTCCTTGCGGCCCTGGCTCTCGTCGTAGATCTCCTTGCCGCTCTTGTCGTAGTACCGCTCGGTGGCACCGGCGAAGACGGCGTTGTACACGCTGGAGGCGGAGTCGACGAACCTGGTGCCCTTGGGCGCCTTCTTCATGTACTTCTCGCCGAGCGCGACGTACTTGTCCCAGTCGCCCGCCCAGGCCTCGGCCAGCTTCTCGCGGTCGGTGGGCAGCCCGGCCTTCTCGAAGAGGTCCTTGCGGTAGCACAGGGCGGTCGGGCCGATGTCGAGGCCGAGGCCGACCGTCTTGCCGTCCTCGGTGGTCGCCTGCTTCCACTTCCAGTCGAGGTAGGCCGACTTGTCCACGCCCTCGGCCTTGCCCAGGTCCTCGAACTTGGCACCCTGGGTCTGCACGATCTCCGTGATGTTGCTGACCTCGATGGCCGCCACGTCGTTGACCCCGGCGCCGGACTGCAGCTGGGTGAGCAGCTTCGGGTAATAGGCGTCGTTGCGCTCGATGACGTTCTCTTTGATCCTGATGTTCGGGTGGGCCTTCTCGTACTCGTCGTAGAGACCTGCCTGCTTGAGGCCCAGCACACCGAAGGTGCCCACATTGAGCGTGATCTTGCCGTCGCCCCCCGAGTCGCTGTCGTCGTCGCTCGAACAAGCGGCCAGCAGGCTCGTGGCCAACGCGGTCACGGCCGCGTAGGTCACCAACCGGCGGGTCCGGCGGGAACTCGTGTGCATGACGTCCTCCTGTTGCCTGACGTGCCGACCCCCCGGCCAACTGCTCTACTGGGCCCGTTGGTTCACTCTGCGGCTCGGGCGGGGAACGTGCGGGATGTGTACGGTTCAGGTAGCGTGGGAGCGCTCCCACAGGTGATTGCTTGAAGACTGGTTGCTGACGGCGGGGGTGTCAAGGGACCGGACAGGGAGTTACGGCTTCGGTTATCGGGCTGTTACGGGCCACCCGCCCCTCGACCCCTCGGCCCGCCGAAGATCCGGCTGTTACATTCCTCGCCGGGGCAGTGTGACGGGAGGCGGACAATGGCAGCTCACGGGGCACGCGGCCGCAGCGGCGGACGACCCACCCTGGAGGAGGTCGCCGCACGCGCGGGCGTGGGGCGGGGCACGGTCTCCCGCGTGATCAACGGCTCGCCGCGGGTGAGCGCGGCGACCCGCTCCGCCGTCGAGGCCGCCGTGGCGGAACTGGGCTACGTCCCCAACACGGCGGCCCGCGCCCTGGCCGCCAACCGCACCGACGCGATCGCCCTCGTGGTGCCCGAGCCCGAGACCCGCTTCTTCGCCGAGCCGTACTTCTCCGACGTGCTGCGCGGCGTGGGCGCCCAGCTGAGCGAGACCGAGCTGCAGCTGCTGCTGATCTTCGCGGGCAGCGACCAGCGGCGCCAGCGCCTGGCCCAGTACCTCGCGGCCCACCGCGTCGACGGCGTCCTGCTCGTCTCGGTGCACGCCGACGACCCGCTGCCCGACCTGCTGACCCAGCTGGAGATCCCCGCGGTGATCAGCGGCCGCCGCTCCGCCGACGAGGCGCTGCCCTCGGTCGACTCCGACAACTTCGCCGGGGCCTGCTCGGCCGTCGACCACCTCCTGGCGCGCGGCCGCACGGCCATAGCCACCATCACGGGCCGCCTCGACGTGTACGGGGCCCAGCGCCGCCTGGACGGCTACCGCGCCGCGCTGCGGGACGCGGGCCGGCCGGTCGAGGAGCGGCTGATCGCGCAGGGCGACTTCACGGAGGAGGGCGGCCACCGGGCGATGCGGGAGCTGCTGGCGGCCTGCCCCGGGGTCGACGCGGTGTTCGCGGGCTCCGACGTGATGGCGGCGGGCGCCCGGCAGGCGCTGCGGGAGGCGGGGCGGCGCATACCGGACGACGTGGCGCTGGTCGGTTTCGACGACTCGGCTATCGCCCGGCACATGGATCCCCCGCTCACCAGCGTGCGCCAGCCGATAGAGGAGATGGGCCGCGCGATGATCGACCTGCTGCTCGCAGAAATCGCGGACCCCCGCCCCGCCACATCCCGCCGCCTGGAACGCCGCCAGCTGGTCCTACCGACGGAACTGGTCCCGCGGGCGTCGTCCTGAGGGGCGGGGGGTGCCCCTACTGGGCGGGCGTGCCGCTCCCCGCTGGTGTTCACACATGATCAGTTCTCCCTGTGGTCGGGGGAGGGCGCTGACCGGTGTGGTGCACTCCGCCGCTGGGGCGGACAGGCCTGCGAGGAGGAGTCAGATCTTGCGGATGAACGTCTTCTCGCCGTTGTGCCAGACGATCGTCACGCCCTGCTGGTCGTCGCCGCCGCCCTCGCGGGCCGACCAGACCTCCAGGGACGCGATCTCAGGCGACTCGGCCGCGCCGATGACGGCGGCGAGCCACGCGTCCTGGGCTCCCGTGGCCGGGGCTGCCGTGAAGGGTGCCGGCGCGCCGTGGACAGCGGCCGTGGGGGTGTCGTGCTTGGCGCCCTCCGCGAGCTGGCCGATCATCTGCCACCGGGTCTCGCGTCCGGCGACGGTGACGGCCAGGCCGTAGGGGTGCTTGGTGTCTCCGGCTTCGGACAGGGGCTGTACGCGCTGGACGTCGGGGGCATTTTTCAGCAGGTCAGCGGCGAAGTCCTGTAAGGCAGCGGGGTACATTTGTGATCATTTCTCTCATGGCGGCTCGGTCAGTTTAGGGGCGCCGACAGGCCATGGTTCTCCACCCGAGCCGCCTTCAGCGCCGGGACCGCCCGCGAACCTCGGCGGGACCGTCCAGTGCGTGCCGGGTGCCTGCGTGCGGCCGAGCCGGGGTACGCCGAGGTCCGCTTCCCAGTGGAGTGCCGCGATGGTCTCGCGGGTCCGGTCGAGGATCGGTGGGTCGTAGTGGGTGGGGTCGTGGCCCGGGTATCTACTGCTGCGTGCGCCGCACGAAGGCGGGTGGTCGCGGGCACTTGGTGTGGAGCCAGATGGTGGCGCCGCCGGCCGAGATGGACACCTTCACGGCGGACGTGCCGGGATGCTCCTGAGTGATCGGCGCGTCGCAGCGCCAGCAGTACCGGATGCCCTCGCTCATCCCGGGCCGCCGTTCACGCGTCGCATGGCGGGCTCGCCGCCGGCCTTCAGGGTTCGGCGCAGGCGGCGGCCCTTCGCGCAGATGCGGCCGATGGACTTGCACGTGGGGCAGTCGTAGGTGTGCTTGACCACCGCCTGGCCGATCTCCAACTGGGTCAGCGCCGGGGCCGTCCTGGCCTTCGAGGTCATAGCTCTGCCTCCGGCTGACGCTGAGTCCGTAGGTGATGAGGGCCGCCACCGTGCTGAGTTCGCACCGATCGCCCGCGAACCTCGGCGGGACCGTCCAGTGCGTGCCGGGTGGCTCCCTGCGGTCGAGGCGCGGTACGCCGAGGTAGGTGCCTGCCCCCAGGCACGGGGCGATGGCCTCGTGTGCCCAGGCGCGCCCGGCGCGGAGCCGCGTAAGGGCGTAGTAGGTGCCGCCCATGGCCCGGTTGTCGTGGATGACGGGGCCGTTGAGGGCGCGGCCGAGCAGGAGGGCGATCTGCTGCGGGTCGGTCGTGCACACTGCCGCGAGCACGAGGCGCTCAGGGATGCGGACCGCCTCGAACCGCCCGCCGAGCGGGAGCAGCGCGACGCCTCTGTCCGCCCATTCCCGCCAGGCCTGCTCGGGGGCCTGCTGCGCTCGCGCGAGCCAGTCCGCGACTGCTCGGGCTTCCTTTTGCGCGTGCAGGCCTTGCGGCGTTCTTCCCTCTTGCGGGGCGACGGTTCGTTGTACGGGGTCCACGGCGGCACCACTCCTACTACGCTGTGTAGCCGGTCATCACCCCTTGACAGTAGGTAGGGGTGATCGTCGCCAGAAGTGACCGCAGGTACGGGTATGAGCCTGCCCAAAGTGCGAGCCAGGGGGCGAGATGGAGCACCGCGCGCGTTCAACCCTGACCGGCGGTCAGGGAACGACTGAGCGCACCCGAGCGGGCATCATCTCGGGGTACGTTTTCCGTGTGATCCGCGAGCAGCTGGGCCACACCCAGGACGGCTTCGCCGAGGCCTTCGGCGTCTCGCCGGACACCATCTCCGGCTGGGAGTCGGGCCGTCGACCACTCACATCGGTGCCAGCCGGGCAGATGCTCGTCCACCGCCACCGTCTCATGCGCCTGGGAAGCGGCCCCGAACTCCTGGCTGTTTTGGAGCGGGCAGTGGAAGCCGATGTCCTGCTCGCGAGCGCCCTCGACGAGGCCGCGCCCGCCGACACCAGCCCGCTCGGAGCCTGGGTCTTGCGGCGCGACCTCGTCGAAGTTCTGACCTGGCCCCTGACCAAGATGGCTCCGACACCGGTCAGGAATCTCTCCCCACCGCCGCGACCGCGACGCGGCCCCGTGCCCACGGCGCCCGATCTTCCCGCCACCGACCGCGCGCGGTTCTTCACGCGGATGCGGGAAACGGCGGAACAGGCCCGGGGCGACGGCAACTTCCTGCTGCGGCGTCAAGCCCTGTATCTGGCAGGGTTCGACAAGGAGAGCGACACGTCCGACTGGCTGGCCCACCAGCAGAGGCTCGTGCGCCCTGATGACTGGCTCACTCGCTGGCTCAACTCCCGTTCGGCCGCCGCTGTCGCAGCGCGGCAAGGTGACCGGGACCGGATGGCGCACTTCATCACGCGCACACTTGGTGACGACGACGCGGCCGAGGCCGCCAACCTCAACTACTGGGCGTACTGGCTCGGCGAGACACCCCACATTCAGCTGTCGGACGACTTCATCGCCTCGCCCGTGCCAGGCGCCTGGTACGGCGGCCGCTTGCTGGACCACCTCGTCCGGGGGCTCACGCCCCAGCATGGATTCTTCGATCTCAACGTCCACACCCTGTGGGCCCTGCTGGTCGCGCGCCCCAAGTTGCTCCACACCGCCTCCCCCGCGAGTACGGCCCTACGCACCCGGCTCCCCGTGATGTTGGATGACGTGGAGCTCTCCGCGCAGGCCAGGCGGGAGCTGGAGGGCATTCGGTACGCAATCCGCCTCGCCGAGGCGTGAAAGGGGACACCGTGGCTGATCAGGAACTCACAGAGGTGGCCCACTTCCTGTGGGAGGCGGGCACACTGAAGGCCGCGCGCCGAACCGGTTGGTGGATGGCGGGAGTCCGAGACCCGGAGAGCGTGGCGGAGCACGCATGGCGCACGTCGGTGATCGCCTCGGTCATCGCCACGCTGGAGGGCGCCGACGCCGCTCGCGCCGCGCACCTGGCGGTGTGGCACGACTCCCAGGAGACGCGCACGGGCGACGTCAATCACCTGGGCAAGAAGTACGCCGCGCCCGGTGACCCCGAGGCGGTGACCGCCGACCAGACGGCCGGCATGCCCGAGGTGCTGCGCACCGCCGTACGTGCCCTGGTCGCCGAGTACGAGGCCAAGGAATCGCCCGAGGCCATCTGCGCCCGGGACGCCGACAAGCTGGAGTGCATGCTTCAGGGTCTGGAGTACAGGTCCCAGGGGTATGCCGGCGCTCAACGGTGGATCGACAACAGCCGAGCGCGCATCGTTACGGAGTCCGGGCAGCGGTTGGCCGATGAACTGCTCAGACAGTCTCCCTTGGAGTGGCTGCGTGCCGCCATGGGGGAGAAGGGCTGACCGCCCTTGATCCTTCAGGGTGAGTGACGGGACTTGAACCTGATTCTTGACCCATCTGTGAACTGTGGCGATGTTGAAAACCGCGCCGAACCAGGCAATTTCGATGCCAGTGCGAACCACCAAGCGTCACCAAAACCCGCGCAGTGTTCCCGTGGGAACACTCCCCCGGCCAAGATCGCCCATGCAGATGTGCGAGTGAGTGCAGACGGCCCTTACCGCTGGGCGCCTGCGGGCATGCAGTACCGGATGCCCTCACTCATCCCGGGCCGCCGTTCACGCGTCGCATGGCGGGCTCGCCGCCGGCTTTCAGGGTGCGGCGCAGGCGGCGGCCCTTCGCGCAGATGCGGCCGATGGACTTGCACGTGGGGCAGTCGTAGGTGTGCTTGACCACTGCCTGGCCGATCTCCACCGGGCTCAACTCCGGGACTCTGGCCTGCGGTGTCACTGGTCTGTCTCCAGGGTGATGCTGAGCCCGAAGCCGATGAGGGCCTCGACGGTGGCGGGCTCGCACAGGTCGCCCGGGAACCGTGGGGGCACCACCCAGTGGGCGCCCGGCGGTTTCGTGCGGTCCATCCTCGGTACGGCGAGATAGTTGCCCACCCCCAGTCGGGGGGCGACGTCCTGGTACTTCCAGACGTGCCCGGTCCGATGGGTCCGCATCAGGATGTCGAAGGTGCCGCCCATCGCCCGGCCGTCGAAGAAGGCGGGACCGTTGAGGAACCGAGTGAGGCGTTCGGTGATCTCAGGCGGGTCGTACGTGTCCACCGCTGCGAGGACGAGCCGCGCGGGCAGGCGCGCGGCCTCGAAGTGCCGGCCGAGCGGCAGCAGGGCAACGCCGGTGTCCGCCCATTCGCGGTGCGCTTGGCGCGGCTCCTGCTGGGCGTGCGCCAGCCATTCGACGGCGGCGCTGACCGGTGTGGGGAATGTGCCGCTTCCCGTGCCGGGCTCTTTGTCCGTACTCTCGCTCATGTCGATTCCTCGCTGGTCGGCCACGCCCCGGGGCCGTTCGCGCGGTCGCCGGGGTCACCTGGACAGCGTCCGGTAACAGCCGGTGTCGCTGCGATCCCCTGACGGTAATCTCACGGTGAGATGACTTCCCAACCAGTTCTGGATACCGGGGGCTGCGCTATGTCGACTGCAAGAGGCCCTGTCGATCTGCCTGATTGGGCATGGGAGAGGGCAGAGGTCCGTGAAGCGCTCCGCGCACGGGATATGGGCGCCGTGTTCCGGCACGTACAGCAGTACTCCGGGGCCAGCCAGGCCCGTATCGCCACAGCGACCGGCATGACTCAGGCTCGCGTCAATGAAGTCATCAACGGCCGCCGCGAAGTGACGCGCCTGTCGGTGTACGAGCGCATCGCCGAAGGACTGCTCATGCCAGACGATGCGCGCCATTTGCTCGGACTGGCCGCCAGCCGTGAGCGGAGCCGCGGTGGCGCGGCGTTCGACCTGGCGGCATTCCCCGAAGTGGTGCGCGTGTACGAGGCGCAGGCATCTGCGGCTGAGGAAATCCAGGAAAACGCGCGTTGTGCCGAAGAACTAGACATCCTCGCCGTGCGCGGCCTGGGCCTGATCGGCCTGAACGACAGCCTGCTGCGTTCCGCTTGCATGCCGAGGGGGCATGGCGGTCCAGGGCTTCGCGTGCGTGTTGCACTGCTCGACCCTGACGGCGAAACCTTGAAGCAGCGTGCGGCCGAGATCGGCGAGTCCGCTGACTCTCTGGCCGGCGGAGTACGGCTGACGGAGGCTCGGCTCCGGGAGTTGCGGGTGGAAGGGTGCGATGTGGCTGTTTTCCGGTACAGGATGCTCCCGACCTGGCGTTTGATTCGGGCCGACCACACGCTCTTTGTGGGGGCATTCGACGCAGGCTGGGAAGGGCACGAGTCGGCCACGTACAAAGTGATGGCGACACCGCACGGTCCGCTCTTTCGCGGTTTCCGGCGGATGTTCGAGGCGACCTTGGCAGAGGCGCAGCAGACGGTGTGAGGGGAGCGACAGGTGATCGAGGCCGAGCTGAAGGCGCGGGTGCAGGAGCCGGAGCAGGTGATGGCGCAGCTGGACGAGCGCGCTCGGGCGCGGAGCGAGGTGTACCAGGACACGTACTACGACCGTCCAGTGGGCTCCCTTGCCGCAGCAGACGAAGAGCTGCGCGTGCGGACTATTCACGGCGAGGGCAGCACCCGCACTGTGCTCACCTTCAAGGGGGCTGTGGTTGATCCCGCGTCCGGATCCAAGCCGGAGCACGAGACAGCCGTCGATGACGCGGAGGCGACGCATGCCATTCTGCGAGGGCTCGGGTATGCCGAGGTCATCGCGTTCGAGAAGCGATGCCGAAACTACGACTTCGAGGCGAGTGGCCGGACGATGCTTGCGACGCTCGTGCGTGTCCCCGAGATCGACGGGACGTTCTTGGAAGTAGAGACGCTTGTCGGCGAGGGCGAAGTCGATGCGGCCTTGGACAGTATCCGCGGTGTCTTGGCGGACCTGGGCATCAACGAGGGCGACTTGACGCGCGAGACGTACACGGAAGCCGTCGCACAGCGGCGCCGATGACCAGCAGCGCTGTCGTCCCTGGCCACGCCGTTCTCCCCGTTCGCGCCGGGCTTGACCGGGCTCGCCGCGGCCGCCTTGGAGCCACCGGACTTGGTAGGTCGTCGCGGGTCCGTCCTTGAACTCGCGCTTCCTGATCGTTGCCATGACCGGAGGGGGCGGTTTCGGGGGTACGGGTTGGCCACGGTTTGGCCATGGCCTGGAACGCGATCAAGGGCTGACCCGTTTTCACAGGTCAGCCCTTGATCCTTCAGGGTGAGTGACGGGACTTGAACCCGCGGCCACCTGGACCACAACCAGGTGCTCTACCAACTGAGCTACACCCACCATGTCCGGTCTTCGTTTCCTTCCGACCGGCCGAGAAAAAGTGTACAGGGTCCGAAGGGGTGCTCGCGCACGCCTTTTTCCGGACCCCGTACAGGGGGGCCTCGCGGGGTCAGGGCGAGGGCAGGACGTGCTTGGCCGCGATCGTCTTCGCGGTGTCCGAGTCCGGGCCGGGCTGCGGGACGAAGATCGCCTCGCGGTAGTAGCGCAGCTCGGCGATGGACTCGCGGATGTCGGCGAGCGCCCGGTGGTTGCCGCTCTTGTCCGGGCTGTTGAAGTACGCCCGGGGGTACCAGCGCCGGGCCAGCTCCTTGATGGAGGAGACGTCGACGATCCGGTAGTGGAGGTACTCCTCCAGCGTCGCCATGTCCCGCAGCAGGAAACCGCGGTCGGTGCCGACCGAGTTTCCGCACAGCGGAGCCTTCCGCGGCTCCTTGACGTGCTCACGTACGTACGCCAGGACCTGCTCCTCGGCGTCCGCCAGCGTGGTGCCGCCGGCCAGCTCGTCGAGGAGCCCCGAGGCGGTGTGCATCGCGCGCACCACCTCGGGCATGGTCTCCAGCGCCGCGTCCGGCGGGCGGATCACGATGTCCACACCTTCGCCGAGCACGTTCAGTTCCGAGTCGGTGACCAGTGCGGCCACCTCGATAAGTGCGTCATCCGTCAACGAGAGCCCGGTCATCTCGCAGTCGATCCACACCATGCGATCGTTCATGCGTCTTACCCTACGGCGCACTCCTCTGGCCGGGCAGGGCAGTGCGGCCCGACGCGTACGCGTCCGCGTGCGGTTTGCCGGGCTCGGCGGGCACCGAGGCCGTCGCCCCGAGCGCGCTCGCGGCCGCGGTGCGCCGGGTCTGGGTCGGCACCGGACCCGCTTCCACCAGCGCGGGCATGGCCTGCGAGCCCGTGGGGACGGACTCCAGCGCGCGCTCGCCCTGCGGCCTGCGGGCGCGGTAGGCGGCCCGGTAGGCGGCGGGGGAGGAGCCCAGCTGGCGCCGGAAGTGGCCTCGCAGGGCGACCGGCGAGCGGAAGCCGCAGCGGCCCGCGACCTCGTCGACGGAGTAGTCGGAGGTCTCCAGGAGCCGCTGCGCCTGGAGCACCCGCTGGGTGATCAGCCACTGCAGGGGAGCGCTCCCGGTGAGCGAGCGGAACCTGCGGTCGAAGGTCCGCCTGCTCATGTAGGCGCGCGCGGCCAGCGTCTCCACGTCGAACTGCTCGTGGAGGTGCTCCAGGGCCCAGGCGACGACCTCGGCGAGCGGGTCGGCGCCGATCTCCTCGGGTAAAGACCTGTCGAGGTAGCGCTCCTGGCCGCCGGCCCGGCGCGGCGGCACCACGAGCCTGCGGGCGAGCGCGCCCGCCGCCTCGTTGCCGTGGTCCGTGCGCACGATGTGCAGACAGAGATCGATTCCGGCCGCGGTGCCGGCGCTCGTCAGGACGTCCCCGTCGTCGACGAACAGCTCGCGCGGGTCCACGTGCACGGACGGGTAGCGCTTCGCGAGCGTCGGCGCGTACATCCAGTGGGTGGTCGCGGGCCGGCCGTCGAGCAGGCCGGCGGCGGCGAGCACGAACGCGCCGGTGCAGAGCCCGACGATGCGGGCACCCTCCTCGTGCGCGCGGCGCAGCGCGTCGAGTGCCTCCGGCGGCGGCGGAGACGTGATCGACCGCCAGGCCGGTACGACGACCGTGCCCGCCCTGCCGATGGCCTCCAGGCCGTGTGGTGCGGTGAGTTCCAGTCCGCCGGTGGTCCGCAGCGGGCCCTCTTCGCCGGCGCACACGAGCAGCCGGTAACGGGGCACTCCCGCGTCCTGCCGGTCGATGCCGAACACGGAGAGCGGTATGGAACTCTCGAAAATGGGACCACCGCTGAAGAGCAGCACCGATACGATCTCCCGGCGTCGGCGCCCGGAGAGCTTCCGGGCCGTGGTCTCCGGCGCTGCGATGGAGTCGTGAGTCATGGCGCTAAACCCCCCTCGGTCGTAGCGGCTCCCTGTTCCTGACCTGCTCGACGTGCTTGACGCGCTTGCCTGGCTTGTCGCTCCTGCACGTTTCCCCTCGGTCCTCCACCAGTCCCCCGCCGTAATACAGTCAAGATCGAATCTACTGTGTCCCGTGCTGCCGGGGTGACCAGTTCAGCACCCGGCAGATTGTCGACATGGCAACTTGGCGTGAAGCATTCGATCACGAAGCGTTGCACTCGTGGGCCGCACAGGGAAGTGCGCCTTCGCTCCGTGGCCGGTCCCCGTAGGGTGCGCTTGCCCTCCGGGCCCCTTTCAGCCCAGGCCGGACGAGGCTGGAGGGCCCGTTCGGCCGGGGAGATCGGCGTCCGGGGAAGTTGGCTGAAAAGCTACGGGATCGTGTGTGCGAATCGGTCAGTCGACCGGCGCACCGCCCGGGCTGTGCCGGGTTCCGCGGTGTCCTCCCGTACCCGTTCTGCCGTGCCGTCCGCGGTGCCCGCAGCGCTGCTCCGCCAGCTGCCGCGCGGCGCCCCGCTCGGACTGCCGCAGCAGCACCCGGCAGACCCCGGTGACGGCCGCCAGACCGAGGGCCGCCCCGCCGGCTCCGGCCAGCGAGATCCCGTATCCCACCAGGACGACGGGAACCAGTACGCAGCTGAAGGCCGCCCAGCGGACGACGTCGCCCGCCGGGTCCGCTCCCGGGCCGCGCCGCGGCTTTCCGGGGCGCGGGGCGGGATCGGGGCGGTCCTTGGGGGCGGGCGGGGACGTGGTGGAGGTTCCAGGCACGGCGTGCTCCCTCGGCGGTGGCGTACGGGGTTCAACGCACGGCCGGGCGGGCGGTCACTGGTGCGGCGCGCACCGGGCTCCGGACGGGTGCGCAAACCGCCTGTACGTGGCAGCAACCATTGCCATCCGGGCGCGGCTCATGCATGCTCCGGTGAACGCCGGGAGGCCCTGTGCGCGGTCCGGCGCGAGCCCGTGCGGGCTCTACGCGGGCTCTGGGCAGGAGGGGAGTGGCGCCGTACCCTTGGGGGTATGGAGTTGGGAAGGTGATTCCCGGACTACCTTCCAGGTCCTTGCACCGCGTCCTTGCACTGCCGCAGCATCCGAACAGCCGACCCTCCCACAGAGGACTCCTTCGCCGAGACACCCATGGCCGGTCACGAATTCTTCGAACCCGCGGACCGCAAGCGGCAGGTCGCCGATCCGACAGCGACCCCCCGAGCGGCGGAAGAACCACGTCATGCCTGCGATCCGGCCTTCCGGCACGGTGTCGTCGTCGGCTTCGACGGCTCGACCTCCAGTGAGCGCGCCCTCGCCTATGCCATCGGCATGGCCCACCGCTCGGGCTCGGGCCTGATCATCGTGCATGTCGCCAACCGGCTGCCCACCACGGTGTGGGCGGGGTGCGAGCCGCCGGTCTTCGTCGACGTCCCGGACCACCGCACCGAGGTGCTCGGCCTCGAACTGGCCTGCGCGGACTATCTCGCCGAGGTGCCCTGGATCCTCGTCGAGCGCGGCGGCGACATCTGCCACGAGCTGGAGGAGGTCGGTCGCGAGTACAGCGCGGACGCGATCGTCGTCGGCTCCACGCACGGCATCGTCGGGCGCATCTTCGGCTCCGTCGCCGGGCGGTTGGCGCGCCGGGCGCAGCGGCCCGTCATCGTCATTCCGTGACGCTTCGTCAACCGGGCGGCGGCCGCGGCCCTTGAGGGAGCGGCTCCCCGGGCGCCGGTGGCACCCGCGGGGAGCCGCTTCACTTCTCCTGCCGGGGCGGACCGCTCGACCCGCCGGTCCGGCTATTCGACGGTCACGGACTTCGCCAGGTTGCGCGGCTTGTCGATGTCCCGGCCGAGCGCCAACGCCGTGTGGTAGGCGAGGAGTTGCAGCGGGATGCCCATCAGGATCGGGTCCAGCTCGTTCTCGTTCTTCGGGACGAGGATCGTCTGGTCGGCCTTCTCCTGCTCCTGGTGCGCGACGGCGAGGATCTTGCCGCTGCGGGCCTTGATCTCCTCCAGGGCGGCGCGGTTCTTCTCCAGGAGGTCGTCGTCCGGGACGATCGCGACCGTGGGGAGCGCGGGCTCGATGAGGGCGAGCGGGCCGTGCTTCAGCTCGGAGGCGGGGTAGGCCTCGGCGTGGATGTAGGAGACCTCCTTGAGCTTGAGGGAGGCCTCGCGGGCGACGGGGTAGCCCCGGACGCGGCCGATGAAGAGCATCGAGCGGGCGTCCGCGTAGCTCTTGGCGATCTTCTTGATCTCGTCCTCCTGCTTGAGGATCTCCGAGATCTGGCCGGGCAGCTTGCGCAGGCCCTCGATGATCCGCTTGCCGTCGGAGACCGACAGGTCGCGGATGCGGCCCAGGTGCAGGGCGAGCAGGGCGAAGGCCACCGTGGTGTTCGTGAAGCACTTGGTGGAGACGACGCAGACCTCGGGGCCCGCGTGGACGTACACGCCCGCGTCGGCCTCCCGGGCGATCGCCGAGCCGACGACGTTGACCACGCCGAGGACGCGGGCGCCCTTGCGCTTGAGCTCCTGGACGGCGGCGAGCACGTCGTACGTCTCGCCGGACTGGGAGACCGCGATGTAGAGGGTGTCGGGGTCCACGACCGGGTTGCGGTAGCGGAACTCGGACGCCGGCTCCGCGTCGGCGGGGATGCGGGCCAGCTCCTCGATCATCTGGGCGCCGATCATGCCCGCGTGGTACGAGGTGCCGCAGCCGAGGATCTTGACGCGGCGCACCTTGCGGGCGTCGTGCGCGTCGAGGTTGAGGCCGCCGAGGTGCACGGTGGAGAAGCGGTCGTCGATGCGGCCGCGCAGGACGCGGTCGACCGCGTCGGGCTGCTCGAAGATCTCCTTGTGCATGTACGTGTCGTGGCCGCCCATGTCGTACGACTCGGCCTCCCACTCCACGGTGGTCGGCGAGGCGGTGGTGCGGGAGCCCTCGGTGGTGTAGGTGCGGTAGTCGTCGGCCTTGATGGTGGCCATCTCGCCGTCGTCCAGGGTGACGACCTGGCGGGTGTGCGAGACGAGCGCGGCGACGTCCGAGGCGACGAACATCTCCTTCTCGCCGATGCCGAGGACCACCGGGGAGCCGTTGCGGGCGACGACGATGCGGTCGTTGAAGTCGGCGTGCAGGACGGCGATGCCGTACGTGCCCTCGATGTGGCGCAGGGCCTCGCGGACCTTCTCCTCCAGGGTGTCCGCCTGGGAGCGGGCGATGAGGTGGGTGAGGACCTCGGTGTCCGTCTCGGAGAGGAACTCGACGCCGTCGGCGGTGAGCTTGGCGCGCAGCTCCGAGGCGTTGTCGATGATGCCGTTGTGGACGACGGCGACCTTCTCGTCCTGCGAGAGGTGGGGGTGGGCGTTCTCGTCGGAGGGGGCGCCGTGGGTGGCCCAGCGGGTGTGGGCGATGCCGGTGGTGCCCTTGAAGCGGGCGGGCACCTTGGCCTCGAGGTCGCGTACGCGCCCCTTGGCCTTGACCGTCTTCAGGCCGGTGGCCTTGGGGCCGGTGACGGCGATGCCCGCCGAGTCGTAGCCGCGGTACTCCAGGCGCTGGAGGCCTTCGAGGAGCAGGGGGGCGACGTCACGCTTGCCGATGTAACCGACGATTCCGCACATGGAGGGTGTCCTAGCCGTAGATGATGCGGCGCAGCTGCCGGAGGCTCAGCTCCGGTGGCGCGACCGCGCGGTATGCGAGATCCGCCGAGATCTGTTCGAAGATCGCCGCGTTCAGCAGGCCCTGACCCTGCAGCTCGCGGTGGCGGCGACGGACGAACTGCTCGGTCGTCTCGTCGAAGTAGGCGAGCACGTCCTGGACGACCCGCAGCGCTTCGCCCCGCTGGAGCGGGGTGCTGCGGGTGAGGTGGTCCACCAGGTCGTCGTGCATTCGATGATCCTGGGGGATCTTCGCCGCTTTCGCAAGAATCCTGCCCGGAATCGGGCAGAGGCGCGCCGGAATGGGGTCCGGGTGGACTATCCCGGCGGACACGGACTCCCGGAACAGCTCCTCCCCTCCCCTTGACCCCTTGTGGGGGCGGGGTTACCAATGGGAACCGTTCGAATGGTATGGACCACAGCTGCGCCCCCGTCGAAGGGACCCGCTCGTGAGAACGCATCCCGGAACGACCCGGACCTCGCGCCTGCTCGGCTCGCTGCTGCTGGTGGCGGCCGCCGGCGTCTCCTCCTTCGCCGCGGCCCCCGCCCCCTCGGGCCGGGCGGAGCCGCCTCTCACCCCGCTCGGCCGGATCGTCCCCGCGCCGATGCGGGTCGAGGCGGGCGGCGAGGGGTACGAGATCACCGCCCGGACCCGCATCCGCGCCGCCACCCCCGAGGAGCGGCGCGCCGGCGAGTACCTGGCGAAGGTGCTGCGCCCCTCCACCGGCTACCGGCTGCCGCTCACCGACCGGGCGGGCGGCGACGGCATCCGGCTGCGCATCAGCGCCGAACCGCGGAACAAGGCCCTCGGCGCCGAGGGCTACCGGGTCCTGTCCACGCGCGGCTCCCTCACGATCACCTCCTGGACGGGCGCCGGGCTCTTCCACGGCGTGCAGACGGTGCGCCAGCAGCTGCCCGCCGCCGTCGAGAAGAGGACGGGGCAGCGCGGCCCGTGGCGGATCGCGGGCGGCACCATCACCGACATGCCGCGCTACGGCTACCGCTCCACGATGCTCGACGTCGCCCGGCACTTCTTCACCGTCGACCAGGTCAAGCGCTACATCGACCAGGCCGCGCTGTACAAGATGAACAAGCTGCACCTGCATCTGAGCGACGACCAGGGCTGGCGCATCGCCGTCGACTCCTGGCCGCGCCTGGCCACGTACGGCGGCTCCACGCAGGTCGGCGGTGGCGCGGGCGGCCACTACACGAAGGCGCAGTACAAGGAGATCGTCGCGTACGCCGCCGCGCGGCACATGGAGGTCGTCCCCGAGATCGACATGCCGGGGCACACCAACGCGGCCCTCGCCTCGTACGCGGAGCTGAACTGCGACGGCGTCGCCCCGCCGCTCTACACCGGCACCGCCGTCGGCTTCAGCTCGCTGTGCGTGAAGAAGGACGTCACGTACGACTTCGTGGACGACGTGATCCGCGAGCTGGCCGCGATGACGCCCGGTGAGTACCTCCACATCGGCGGCGACGAGGCGCACTCCACCAGCCACGAGGACTTCACGGCCTTCATGGCCAGGGTGCAGCCGCTGGTCGCCGAGTACGGCAAGACGGTGCTGGGCTGGCACCAGCTCACGGGCGCGAAACCCGCCGAGGGCGCCGTCGCGCAGTACTGGGGCTACGACCGGACGGGCGCCGCCGAGCGCGAGCGGGTCGTGAACGCCGCGAAGAACGGCACCCGGCTGGTCCTGTCGCCCGCCGACCGCTCCTACCTCGACATGAAGTACACCAAGGACACCCCGCTCGGCCTGGACTGGGCGGGGTTCGTGGAGGTGCGCCGCTCCTACGACTGGGACCCGGCGACCTACCTGCCGGGCGTGCCCGCCGACGCGGTCATGGGCGTCGAGGCGCCGCTGTGGACGGAGACCCTCTCGACCTCCGCGCACCTGGAGCACATGGCGTTCCCGCGCCTGCCCGGGATCGCCGAACTCGGCTGGTCGCCCGCGGCCACGCACGACTGGGAGGCGTACCGGACGCGACTCGCCGCGCAGGCCCCGCGCTGGGACGCGCTCGGCATCGGCTACCACCGGTCGCCGCAGGTGCCCTGGCCCGCCCGCTAGGAGAGCGGACGGGGTCGCCGGGGACCGTCCCGGCGACCCCGTCCGGGTCAGGCGATCGGGTTCTTCAGCGTCCCGATCAGCTGGAGGGCGCCCGAGGGGTCCGCGAGGTCCACCATCTGCTCGTTGTCGCGCAGCTGGAGGCGGTTCAGGCAGGACAGCGCGAACTCCGGGGCGAACAGGTCGTACCGCCGGAACTTGTCCGCCAGGTGCGGCGTCGCCTCCTGGTAGGCGGTGACGCACTCCGCGACGGCTGTCCAGAACGCGTCCTCGTCGATGAGGCCCTCGGTGACGAGGTTCGCCGACAGGAAGCGGAAGAAGCAGTCGAAGACGTCCGTGAAGATCGACAGGAGCTTCTTGTCCTCGGGGACCTCCACGCGGATGCGCTCCACGACCGGCGGAAGGACCGCGTCCGGGTCCATCACCGCGATCTCCTCGGCGATGTCCTTGAAGATCGCGCGCTGGACGACGCCGTCCTTCAGGACGAGGATCACGTTCTCGCCGTGCGGCATGAAGACCAGGTCGTAGGCGTAGAAGCTGTGCAGCAGCGGCGTGAGGTACGCGTGCAGATAGCGGCGCAGCCACTCGGTCGGGGTAAGGCCCGAGCGTGCGACGAGCGCCCCCGCGAAGCTCGCGCCGTCGCGGTCGACGTGCAGCAGCGAGGCCATCGTGGCCAGCTGCTCGCCCTCGCCGAGGGACGCCACCGGGCTCTCGCGCCACAGCGCGGCGAGCATCTTGCGGTAGGGGGAGTAGCGGTCGGTGGCGGCCTCGTACTCCAGGTGGCGGTAGCCGACGGCGGCGCGCTCGCGGATGATCGTCAGGCCCGTCCCGCGCAGCGTCTCGTCGGTCTCGACGAGCTGCGCCAGCCAGTCGTTGATCGCCGGGGTCGCCTCCATGTACGCCGCCGAGAGGCCGCGCATGAAGCCCATGTTGATGACGGACAGGGCCGTCTTCACGTAGTGCTTCTCGGGGGAGGTCCGGTTGAAGAAGGTGCGGATCGACTGCTGTGCGAGGTACTCGTCGTCGCCCTCGCCGAGGCAGACGAGGCGCTGCCGGGCGACCTCGGCGGCGAAGGTCACCGACAGCTTGTTCCACCACTGCCAGGGGTGGACGGGGATGAGCAGGTACTCCTCGGGGTCGAGCCCCTGGTCGGTGAGGACGCGCCCGAAGCGGGCCAGGGTCTCCTCGCCCAGCTCGGCGCGGAAGAACGACTCGTGGTCGAGGCCGGCGCCCGCCGTGAACGCCGCCCGGTCCTTGCGCGCCGCCAGCCAGATCAGGCGTACGGGGCTCGCGGTCTCGGGAGCGTACGAGAGGTACTCGTGCACACCGAAGCCGAGCCGTCCGTTGTTCGCGACGAAGCAGGGGTGGCCCTCGGTCATGCCCGTCTCGATCTCCTGGAAGCCGGCGCGGGACAACTCGGCGGCGGACAGGGCGGGCTTGGTGAGCTTGTAGCAGGTGCCGGAGAGGGTGGAGGAGATCTCCTCCAGGTACACCGGCAGGATGGCGTCGCTCAGACCCAGCGCGCCGCGCAGCTCGGTGCAGAACTCCAGCATGTCCAGCGGGAGTTCGGTGCCGTCGCGGTGGCGGGTGATCGACTCGGCGTCGATCTGCCAGTGGTCCAGGCGCAGCACCCGGGCGGTGAAGCGGTAGCGGGTCAGGCCGTCGTCGGAGCGGACCACGTACGCGCCCTCGCCCAGCGGCTCGGGGGTGAGCAGGCGTTCGTGGGCGAACTCGGCGAGCGCCTTGCGCACGAGCAGACGGTTGGCTGTGGCCCAGCGCTCCGGGGTCAGGTGCGCCACGGCGTCGGACAGGGTCATATCGCCAGTTCCCTTTCACGTACTGCTGCTTCGAACTGCTCGCGGGTGCAGAAGCTCAGCAGGGCTTCCTTCTCCGGCTTTTGGATGACCGCCTCGGGCCGGAACCCGACGGTTTCGTTGAGGGCGTGCACGGCCGTGTTGCGCACGTCCGGTTCGACCACGACCCGCCGCGTCGCCGGGTCGGCGAACAGCTCCCGCATCACGGCGGTGATCACACCGCGGGTGAAGCCGGGGATGCGGACGGCGGAGGGCGCGGTGAGGAAGTGCATGCCGACGTCACCGGGCAGCGGCTCGTAGAGGCCGACGAGTTCGACGTACCGGGGGTCGTAACGCTCCATCAGGAACGACGGCACCCCCTTGTGCAGGCCGAGGAAGGCGTCGTGGTGCTCGGCGGCGGCGATGGCCATGTACTCGCGCTCGACGTCGGGCAGGGACGCGTCCTGCATCATCCAGAACGAGGCCTTGGGGTGCGTGACCCAGCCGTGCAGCAGCTCGGCGTCGGACAGGGGGTCGAGCGGGCGGAACGTGAAGTCGCCGCTCGCGTGGCGGTCGGCGGTCATATCAGGACTCCCTCGGGTGCCGCGAACTCCTGGAACGCGATGGACTTCTCGACCGGGTACACCTCGCGGCCGGTCAGCTCGCGGATGATGGACGCGTTGCGGTACGCGCCCATGCCGAGGTCGGGGCTGGTGATCGAGTGGGTGTGGACGGAGGCGTTCTGCACGAAGATGCCGTGCCCGGTGGTGTCGATGCTGTAGTTGCGCGCCACGTCGTAGCGGCCTCGGCCGTCCCAGCGGATGCGGTCGTGGACCGGCGCGAGGAAGTCGGGCACCTGGTAGCGGTAGCCGGTGGCGAGGATCAGGCCCTGGGTGCGCAGCCGGAACTCCTTGCCCTGCTCCTCCTGGCGCAGCCCCAGCGTGTACGTGCGGTCCGTGCTGTCGTAACTCGCTTCTGTCAGCGCGGTGTTGGTCAGCAGCCGGGTCGGGACGGGCCCGGTGAGGCTCTTCTGGTAGAGCAGGTCGAAGATGGCGTTGATCAGCTCGCCGTCGATGCCCTTGAACAGGCCCTTGTGCTGGGTCTCCAGGCGGTAGCGGGTCGCCTCGGGCAGCGCGTGGAAGTAGTCGATGTACTCCGGAGAGGTCATCTCCAGCGTCAGCTTGGTGTATTCGAGGGGGAAGAAGCGGGGCGAGCGGGTGACCCAGTTCAGCCGGTAGCCGTGGACGTCGATCTCGCTCAGCAGGTCGTAGTAGATCTCGGCGGCGGACTGGCCGCTGCCGACGAGCGTGATCGACTCCTTCTTCTGGAGCTGCGCCCTGCTCTGGAGGTAGCGCGAGTTGTGGATGGCGTCGCCGCCCAGGCCGTCGCAGGCCTCGGGCAGGTGCGGCGGTGTGCCGGTGCCGAGGACGAGGCGGCGGGCGCGGAACAGGTCACCGGCCGTGGTCTGCACGACGTACAGGCCGTCCTCGTGGGTGACCTCCTCGACCGTCGTGCTGAAGCGGATCGAGGAGAGCCGGGCCGCGGCCCAGCGGCAGTAGTCGTTGTACTCGGTGCGCAGCGGGTAGAAGTTCTCGCGGATGTAGAAGGAGTACAGCCGCCCCGATTCCTTCAGGTAGTTGAGGAAGGAGTACGGCGATGTCGGGTCGGCCAGGGTGACCAGGTCCGACATGAACGGCGTCTGGAGGTGGGCGCCCTCCAGGAACATCCCGGAGTGCCACTCGAAGTCCGGCTTGGACTCCAGGAACAGGCCGTTCAGCTCGTCCAGCGGTTCGGTCAGGCAGGCGAGGCCGAGGTTGAAGGGGCCGAGGCCGATGCCGATGAAGTCGTGCGTCGCGGGCGGCTGGTGGGGGTCAGCAGGCGCGGTCAAGGTTCTCTCCCAGGTACTGCTCGGCGTGGCCGGCGATGAGATCGAGGACAGCCGTGATGTCGGCGGTGGTGGTCTCGGGGTTGAGCAGGGTGAACTTCAGGTACTGGCGGTCGCCCACCTTGGTGCCCGCGACGACCGCGTCGCCGGAGGCGAACAGCGCCTTGCGGGCGTAGAGGTTGGCGCGGTCGATCGCGGAGGGGTCGCAGATCGCGGCGGGGATGTAGCGGAAGACGAGCGTGGAGAGCTGCGGCTCGACCACGACGTCGAAGCGGGGGTCGGCGGCGAGCAGCTTCCAGCCCTCGGTGGCCAGGTCGCAGACCTCGTCGAAGAGGTCGCCGATGCCGTCGGCGCCCATCACGCGCAGCGTCATCCACAGCTTCAGGGCGTCGAAGCGGCGGGTCGTCTGGAGGGACTTGTCGACCTGGTTGGGGATGCGCTCCTGCACCATGCGGCGCGGGTTGAGGTACTCCGCGTGGTACGTCGCGTGGGACAGCGTCGCCCGGTCGCGCACCAGCACCGCCGAGGAACTCACCGGCTGGAAGAAGGACTTGTGGTAGTCCACGGTGACGGAGTCGGCGTGCTCGATGCCGTCGAGGAGGTGCCGGTTCTTGCGGGAGGCGAGCAGTCCGCAGCCGTACGCCGCGTCCACGTGCAGCCAGGTGCCGTACTGGGCGCACAGCTCGGCGATCTCGGGCAGCGGGTCGATGGAGCCGAAGTCGGTGGTGCCCGCGGTGGCGACGACGGCCATGGGGGAGAGGCCCTCGCGCCGGCAGCGCTCCAGCTCGCGGGCGAGCGCCACGGTCCGCATGCGCTTGGTCCGGTCGGTGGGGATCACCACGACGGCGTCCTCGCCGAGGCCGAGCAGCCGGGCCGCCTTCTGGACGCTGAAGTGGCCGACCTCGGAGGCGAGGATGCGTACGCGGGCGGGGTCCCGCTCCTTGGTCTCCTCGCGGGCGAGCAGCAGGGCGTGGAGGTTGGACTGGGTGCCGCCGCTGGTGAACACCCCGTCGGCGGCCGGGCCGAGGCCGATGCGCTCGCAGGTCCAGTCGATCAGGCGGCGCTCGATGAGGGTGCCGCCCGCGGACTGGTCCCAGGTGTCGAGCGAGGAGTTGACGGCGGAGAGCACCGCCTCGCCCAGGAGGGCGGGGATGACGACCGGGCAGTTGAGGTGGGCGAGATAGCGCGGGTGGTGGAAGTAGACCGCGTCGCGCAGGTACAGCTCGTCGAGTTCGTCGAGCGCGGCGATGGTGTCGTGCAGGGGCTCGTCCAGGTCGACGGCCGCCACGCGGGGGGCGAGCTCGTCGACGGAGATGCCGCTGAACGGACGGGAGGTGGTGGCGAGTCGGGCCGCCACCCGCTCGACCCCTTCGGTCACGGAGCTGCGGTACCGCTCCGCGGTGGTGTCGTTGAGCAGGTGCGAGCGCATGAACTGTCCTCCAGGTGAGGGGACTTGGCCGGGCCCTCGGGGACAGGAGCGTGGGGAGCGGGGACCCGGCGTGGAACTAAGGGTAGCCTAACCTAAGTTGGTTACCCCTTGAACCCCAGGGGTCCCCATGTGTCACAAAAGCGGAGCCGCCCCCTCCGAAGGCGGAAGGGGCGGCTGATGACGCGGGGGTCGGGACGGGCGCCCGGCCGGCTCAGGCGGTCTTCTTGAGCTTCTTCGCCTTCTCGATCGCGTCCGCGAGGTCCTCCAGGATCGGGGCGCACTTGTCGTACGAGAAGATCGGCTCCGTGACGCGCGGGATGACCTGTCCGGCCTTGACGGCGGGCAGCTTCTTCCAGGTCGGCTTGGACTTGTCCAGGACGTCCGGCTGGAGGGCGGAGGTGCGGTTGTCCATCATGATGATGTCCGCGTGGTACTGGTCGACGTTCTCCCAGCTCAGGTTCTCGAACCAGCCGCCGGAGGCCTTCTTGGCCTTCTCCGGCGGCTCGACGAGGTTCACGCCGAGCGCCTTGAAGTACTCCAGGTCCGCCGAGAGGTCCGAACCGGAGACGTAGAACAGCTCCTGGCTCGCGGAGCCCACGAGCACCTTGATGTCCTTGTGGGCCTTGGCCACCTTGCGCAGCCGCTCGGAGGCGTCCTCGAAGCGCTTCTTCGCCTTGGCGACCTTGTCCGCCTTCACGTCCGCGCCGAGCGACTCCGCGAGCGCGAGGATGCGCTGGAGGGGCTGGGTCATCTGGCGGTCGTAGACGCTGATGCCGACGCTGGGGGCGAGCTTGTCGACCTTGCCCGCGTTCTCCTCCGGCACGTACCAGAGGGTGCCCTTGGCGTCGAACATCGTGGAGATCAGCACATCGGGCGCGAGGGAGGCGTACTTCTCGACGCTGAACTGGCCCCATTCGTTGCCGATGATCGTCAGCTTGCTGATGTCCATGTCGCCGGCCTGGACGTCGGGCTTGCCGTCCCCGGTCTTCGTCGGGCCGAAGACGCCCTTGCACTCGATGCCGTAGTCGAAGAGGGCGGCGGCGACGCCGGTGAAGGCGACGATGTTCTTCGGCGTCTTGTCGCGCTCGGCGGTCTTGCCGCGGTCGTCCTTGAAGCTCCAGGGGCCGGACTTGGCCGCGCCGCCGTCGGCCTTGGTGTCCCCGTCCTTTTTGTCGTTGCCGCAGGCCGCCAGGACGGCGGTGAGGCCGAGGGCGCCGCCGGCGGCGAGGATGCCGCGGCGGGAGAGCTGGGTCGGACGGGGCTGGGACATGTGGGTTCTCTGCTTTCGTGACGGTGCGGCGGCTCGGGGCCACTGGCCGGAAGTAGAGCTTAGGCTAGCCTAAGCTCACTTCGAGTCCGGGGGTCCCTCCCCGCCGCACCGCCCGAAGAGGCCGGGCGCCCTGTTTGCCTCGCCGGTGGTCAGCCCGCGAACCCCAGCTCCCGCGCGATGAGCATGCGCTGCACCTCGCTGGTGCCCTCGCCGATCTCCAGGATCTTGGAGTCCCGCCACATGCGGGCCACCGGGTACTCGTTCATGAAGCCGTACCCGCCGTGGATCTGGGTGGCCTCGCGGGCGTTGTCCACGGCGACCGTGGAGGAGTACAGCTTGGCGATGGCCGCCTCCTTCTTGAACGGCTCCCCGGCCACAAGGCGCGAGGCCGCGTCCCGCCAGCCGACCCGGGCCATGTGCGCCCGCGTCTCCATGTCGGCGAGCTTGAACTGGATGGCCTGGTTCGCCCCGATCGGCCTGCCGAACGCGTGCCGCTCCTTGGCGTACTTCACCGACTCGTCCACGCAGCCCTGGGCGAGCCCGGTGGCCAGCGCGGAGATCGCCACCCGGCCCTCGTCCAGGATGCGCAGGAACTGCGCGTAGCCGCGGCCCTCCTCGCCCAGGAGGTTGGCGAGCGGCACGCGGACGTCGGAGAAGGACAGCTCACGGGTGTCCGAGGCGTTCCAGCCGACCTTCGAGTACGGGGCCGCGACCGTGAAGCCCGGGGTGCCCGAGGGCACGATGATCGAGGAGATCAGCGGCCGTCCGTCCGGCTTGCGACCGGTGACGGCGGTGACCGTGACCAGACCGGTGATGTCCGTACCGGAGTTGGTGATGAAGCACTTCGAGCCGTTGATCACCCACTCGTCGCCGTCCCGCACCGCCGTGGTGCGGGTGCCGCCCGCGTCCGAACCGCCGTCCGGCTCGGTCAGCCCGAACGCGCCGAGCACCTCACCGGCGCACAGCCGGGGCAGCCACTGCCGCTTCTGCTCCTCGGTGCCGAACAGGTGCAGCGGCATCGCGCCGAGCGAGACGCCCGCCTCCAGGGTGATCGCCACCGAGGAGTCGACGCGGGCCAGCTCCTCCAGGGCGATGCCGAGCGCGAAGTAGTCGCCGCCCATCCCGCCGTACTCCTCCGGGAAGGGCAGGCCGAACAGGCCCATGCGGCCCATCTCGCGGACGATCTCGTAGGGGAACTCGTGGCGTTCGTAGAAGTCGCCGATCTTCGGGGCGACGACGTCGTGCGCGAACGCCTCGACGGTGCGGCGCAGTTCCTCGTGCTCGGGGCTCAGACGGTGGTCCATCGTATTCTCACTGCTCCTGGTGGGTCAGGGCGCGGACGGTGCGGGACGGGCTGGGCCGGCCGAGGCGGCCGGCCATCCAGGCGCTGGTGGCGCTGAGGCGGCCGAGGTCGACGCCGGTGTCGATGCCGAGGCCGTGCAGCATCCACACGAGGTCCTCGGTGGCGAGGTTCCCGGTGGCGCTCCTGGCGTACGGGCAGCCGCCGAGGCCGCCCGCGGAGGCGTCCACCGTCGTCACGCCCCGCTGGAGGGCGGCCAGGGTGTTGGCGAGCGCCTGGCCGTACGTGTCGTGGAAGTGCACGCCGACGCGCTCGACCGGCACGCCCGCCTCGCCCAGCGCGGTGAGCAGGGCGCCCACATGGCCGGGTGTGGCCACGCCGATGGTGTCGCCGAGGCTCAGCTCGTCGCACCCCATGTCGAGCAGGGCGCGGCAGACGCGCACGACCTGGTCGACGGGCACCGGGCCCTCCCAGGGGTCCCCGAAGCACATCGACAGATAGCCGCGCACGTGCATCCGCTGCTCCCGCGCGCGGGAGACCACCGGGTCGAACATGGCGAGGGCCTCGTCCACCGTGCGGTTGAGGTTGGCCTTGGCGAAGGACTCGGTGGCGCTGGCGAAGACGGCGACGCGGTGGGCGCCGAGCGCCAGGGCGCGGTCCAGGCCGCGCTCGTTCGGCACGAGGACCGGCAGGTACACGCCCCGCAGGTCGCCGAGGAGCGGGAAGAGCCGCTCGGCGTCGGCCAGTTGGGGCACCCACTTGGGGTGCACGAAGCTGGTCGCCTCGATGGTGGTCAGGCCCGCGTCGGCCAGGCGGTGGACGAACTCCGCCTTGATCTCGGTGGGGACCACCGACTTCTCGTTCTGCAGGCCGTCGCGGGCGCCGACCTCGTGGATGCGGACGCGGGCGGGCAGGCCCTCGCCCGGCACCCTCATGGGCAGCCCGCCGGGTGCGCTCGCGGTGGTCATGCCCGGCCCTCCTCGGTCGTCTCGTCGGCCGGGGTCACCACGGCGAGCAGTTGGTCCATGGCGACCGTCGAGCCCGGGGTGACGTCCAGCTCGGTGACCGTACCGGCGTGCGGGGCGGAGATGACGTGCTCCATCTTCATCGCCTCGACCACGAGCAGGCTCTGACCGGCGCTCACCCGGTCCCCGGGGGAGACCTTCACGACCGTGACGGTGCCCGGCATGGGGGCGGTCAGCGCGTCGGCCCCGGCGTGCGCGGCGCCGGTCAGGCTCGCCTCCACCGGGTCGTGGTCCCGCACGTGCCAGGCGTCGCCGTCGCGGCCCAGCCAGTCGCCCGCGCGGTGGAAGGTGTGCCGGACGCCGTCCACCGTGACGTGCACCCGGTCCGGGGTGACGGTGTGGCCGCTGCCGCGCAACCGGTGCGTGACGGGTTCGAGTCCCGCGGCCTGGAGCCAGTGCGTCACGGGCGCCGGGGTGCCGCCGAGCCGCCAGCCGCTCGGCACGGAGAACGGGTCCGTCCAGCCGTCCGGCGCGGGGGCGAGGGCGGCTTCGCGCACCGCTGCCGCCGCCTCGTACACCTCGTCGGGCACGCCGTCCGGGACCAGGGTGTCCACCTCGCGCTCCACGAGGCCGGTGTCGAGCTCGCCCGCCACCACCGCCGGGTGGGCGAGGAGTCTGCGCAGGAAGCCCGCGTTGGTCGGCACGCCCAGGGTGACCGTCTCGGCGAGGGCGGCCCGCAGCCGGCGCAGGGCCGTGGCCCGGTCGGGGCCGTAGGCGATGACCTTGGAGAGCATCGGGTCGTAGAGGCTGCCGACCTCCGTGCCCTCGCTGAGGCCCGAGTCGGTGCGCACGCCGTCGCCCTGCGGCTCGCGCAGGGAGAGGACCGTGCCGCCCGAGGGCAGGAACCCGCGCGCGCCGGCCTTGACGGACACGGTCTCGGCGCAGATCCGGGCCTCCACGGCGTGCCCGGTCAGGGTGATGTCGTCCTGCGTGAAGGGCAGGGGCTCCCCGGCGGCCACCCGCAGCTGCCACTCGACCAGGTCGAGACCGCGCCGGGAGGCGGCCTGCCCGAGGGAGACGACCAGCTCCGTGACGGGGTGCTCCACCTGGAGGCGGGTGTTCATCTCCATGAAGTAGTACGAGGAGGGGTCCTTGCCGGGGACGATGAACTCCACCGTCCCCGCGCCGGTGTAGCCGCAGGAGCGGGCCGCCTGGACCGCCGCCTCGCCCATCGCGGCGCGGGTGGCCTCGTCCAGCAGGACGCTGGGCGCCTCCTCGATGAGCTTCTGGTGGCGGCGCTGGAGGGAGCATTCGCGCTCGCCGAGGTGGACCACGTTCCCGTGGCCGTCCGCGAGGACCTGGATCTCGATGTGCCGGGGGCGGTCGACCCACCGCTCGACGAGGAGGGTGTCGTCACCGAAGGAGGCGCGGGCCTCGCGCCGGGCCGCCGCGATCTCCTCGGCGAGGAGGGCCTCGTCCCGCACCAGGCGCATGCCCTTGCCGCCACCGCCCGCGCTCGGCTTGAGGAGGACGGGCGTGCCGATCTCGCGGGCCGCGGCGGCCAGTTCGGCGTCGCTCAGGCCGCTTCCGCTGGAGCCGGGGACGACCGGGACGCCGGCCGCCCGCACGGTCTCCTTGGCGCGGATCTTGTCGCCCATCAGGTCGATCGCGGGGGCGGGGGGCCCGATGAAGGCGAGGCCGGCGTCGGCGCAGGCCTGCGCGAACGCGGCGTTCTCCGCGAGGAATCCGTAGCCGGGGTGGACCGCCTGGGCGCCGGAGGCGGCCGCCGCCCCGAGGATCCGCTCCACGGACAGATAGCTCTCGGCGGCCGGCGGCGGACCGATCCGTACGGCGGTGTCGGCCTCGCGCACATGGCGGGCGTCCGCGTCCGCGTCGCTGAACACCGCGACCGAGCGGATGCCCAGCGCGCGCAGCGTGCGGATGACGCGGACCGCGATCTCGCCCCGGTTGGCGACCAGGACCGTGTCGAACATCGTCATTCGTTCCTCACATCCGGAAGACGCCGAAGCCGGGCTCGCCCAGCGGTGCCCCGGCGCACGCGGTCAGGGCGAGGCCGAGGACCTGCCGGGTCTCCAAGGGGTCGATGACGCCGTCGTCCCAGAGGCGGGCCGTGGCGTAGTAGGCGTTGCCCTGCTCTTCGTACTGCGCGCGGATGGGGTCCTTGAAGGCCTCCTCGTCCTCGGGGGCCCACTGCTCGCCGCGCGCCTCCACCTGGTCGCGCTTGACGGTGGCGAGGACGGAGGCGGCCTGCTCGCCGCCCATCACGGAGATCTTGGCGTTCGGCCACATCCACAGGAAGCGGGGGCTGTAGGCCCGGCCGCACATGGAGTAGTTGCCCGCGCCGTACGAACCGCCGACCACGACCGTCAGCTTGGGCACGCGCGTGCACGCCACGGCCGTGACCATCTTCGCGCCGTGCTTGGCGATGCCGCCCGCCTCGTAGGCGCGCCCGACCATGAAGCCGGAGATGTTCTGCAGGAAGACCAGGGGGATGCCGCGCTGGTCGCACAGCTCGATGAAGTGGGCGCCCTTCTGGGCGGATTCGGCGAACAGGATGCCGTTGTTCGCGACGATCCCCACCGGGTGGCCGTGCAGGTGGGCGAAGCCCGTCACCAGCGTCGTGCCGTACTCCGCCTTGAACTCGGCGAAGCGGGAGCCGTCGACCACGCGCGCGATGACTTCCCGTACGTCATAGGGGGTGCGGGAGTCCGTCGGCACCGCGCCGTACAGCCCGAGGGGGTCGACCTTGGGCTCCTCCACGGGCTGGACGGGCCAGGGCGGGGCGGTGCGCCCGGGGAGGGTGGAGACGATGGTGCGCACGATGCGCAGGGCGTGCGCGTCGTCCTCGGCGAGGTGGTCGGTCACCCCGGAGATCCGCGAGTGGACCTCGCCGCCGCCCAGTTCCTCGGCGGTGACGACCTCGCCGGTCGCCGCCTTCACCAGGGGCGGGCCGCCGAGGAAGATCGTGCCCTGGTTCCGCACGATCACCGCCTCGTCGCTCATCGCGGGGACGTACGCCCCGCCGGCCGTGCAGGAGCCGAGGACCGCCGCGATCTGGGGGATGCCGGCGCCCGACATCCGCGCCTGGTTGTAGAAGATCCGCCCGAAGTGCTCGCGGTCGGGGAAGACCTCGTCCTGCATCGGCAGGAAGGCGCCGCCCGAGTCGACCAGGTACAGGCACGGGAGGCGGTTCTCCAGGGCCACCTCCTGGGCGCGCAGGTGCTTCTTCACCGTCATGGGGTAGTACGTGCCGCCCTTGACGGTGGCGTCGTTGGCCACGACGACGCACTCGCGTCCCGCGACCCGGCCGATCCCGGCGATGACGCCGGCCGCCGGCGCCTGCCCGCCGTACAGCCCCTCGGCCGCGAGGGGCGCCAGCTCCAAGAAGGGCGAGCCCGGGTCCAGGAGCGTGTCCACGCGGTCCCGGGGCAGCAGCTTGCCGCGCGCCACATGGCGGGCCCGCGCCCGCTCCCCGCCGCCGAGCCGGGCCGCGGCGAGCCTGGCCCGCAGCTCCTCCACGAGGGCGGTGTGCCCCGCCTCGTTCTCCCGCCATGCCTCGGACGCGGGATCTGCCGCGCTCGTCAGCACTGGTGCCTGCCGCATCAGTCGAGCCCCCTTGCTCGGTCCACCCGTCACGCCCGGATCGGTTAATGAGCGTTAACGTGTTTCCCTCAGGTTAACGACCGCTAACCGGACTGTCTAGAATTGATTCCATGGCCACCAGAACCGACGCCCCCACCCGCCGCGAGCAGATCCTCAAGGAGGCCGCCCGGCTCTTCGCCGAGCGCGGCTTCCACGGCGTCGGCGTGGACGAGATAGGTGCCGCCGTCGGCATCAGCGGCCCCGGTCTGTACCGGCACTTCGCGGGCAAGGACGCGATGCTCGCGGAGCTGCTCGTCGGCATCAGCGGGCAGCTCCTGACGGGCGGCAAGCGGCGCGTGGGCGAGACGGACGGCTCGCCGGACCAGGTCCTCGACTCGCTCATCGAGGGGCACATCGACTTCGCCCTCGACGACCGCTCCCTGATCACCCTGCACGACCGCGAGCTGGACCGCCTGCGCGACAGCGACCGCAAGCTGGTCCGCCAGCTCCAGCGGCAGTACGTGGAGATCTGGGTCGAGGTGGTGCGCGAGGTCTACCCCGGCCTCGCCGAGAACGCGGCGCGGGTGTCGGTGCACGCCGTCTTCGGGCTGCTGAACTCCACGCCGCACCTGAGCCGCCGCGACGCGCTGCCCAGCCGGGCGGCCATGGCGCGGCTGCTGCACCGCCTGGCGCGCGGGGCGTTCGCGGCGGCGGCCGCGGAGTGACCTGCGTCTCTGGACGCTCTGGTGACCGCCGGGTAACCTTCCTCTGAGCAAGCGCTTAGTCGATGTGGGCAGAGGGAGTACTCCGTGCGCCGTACCGTTTTCGATGAGGACCACGAGGCATTCCGGCAGACCCTGCGCGCCTTCATCGAGGCCGAGGTCGTCCCGGTGTACGACGAGTGGTTCGCCGCCGGCCAGGTGCCGCGCGAGTTCTACTCCAAGCTCGCCGAGCTGGGCCTGTTCGGGATCAACGTCCCCGAGGAGTTCGGCGGCGCCGGCCTGGACACGCACAAGTTCGAGGCCATCCAGTACGAGGAGACGGCCCGCGCGGGCGTCACCTTCGGCGGCTCCGGCGTGCACGTCCTGCTCGCCCTGCCCTACATCAAGATGCTCGCCACCGACGAGCAGAAGAAGCGCTACCTGGAGAAGTTCGTCTCCGCCGAGGAGATGTGGGCCCTCGCGATGACCGAGCCGGGCACCGGCTCCGACGTCGCGGGCATGAAGACCACCGCCAAGCTCTCCGCGGACGGCACGCACTACGTCCTCAACGGCGCCAAGACCTTCATCACCGGCGGTGTGCACGCCGACCGCGTGATCGTCTGCGCCCGCACCTCCGCGCCCACCGCCGAGGACCGCCGCTTCGGCATCTCCCTGTTCGCCGTCGACACCAAGTCCGAGGGCTACTCCGTCGGCCGCAAGCTGGACAAGCTCGGCCTGAAGACCTCCGACACCGCCGAGCTGGCGTTCGTCGACGTCAAGGTCCCCGTGGAGGACCTCCTCGGCGAGGAGAACAAGGGCTTCTACTACCTCGGCAGCAACCTCCCCTCCGAGCGCTGGGGCATCGCCTTCGGGGCGTACGCGCAGGCCAAGGCCGCCGTCCGGTTCGCCAAGGAGTACGTCCAGGACCGCACGGTCTTCGGCAAGCCGGTCGCGTCCTTCCAGAACACCAAGTTCGAACTGGCCGCCTGCCAGGCCGAGGTGGACGCCGCCGAGGCCGTCGCCGACCGCGCCCTGGAGGCCCTGGACGCGGGCGAGCTGACCGCCGCCGAGGCCGCCTCCGCCAAGCTGTTCTGCACCGAGGTCGCGCACCGCGTCATCGACCGCTGCCTCCAGCTGCACGGCGGCTACGGCTTCATGAACGAGTACCCCATCGCCCGCCTGTACGCGGACAACCGCGTCAACCGCATCTACGGCGGCACCAGCGAGGTCATGAAGATGATCATCGCGAAGAACATGGGCCTCTGAGAGCCGCTGCCCCAACCGCGCGGTAGAACTACCCCCATGAACCAGGCACTTGACGCCCTCCTCGACCTGCTCGACCTGGAGCAGATCGAGGAGGACATCTTCCGGGGCGTGAGCCGCTCGGCGCTCGTGCCCCGCGTCTTCGGCGGCCAGGTCGCCGCGCAGGCCCTCGTCGCCGCAGGGCGCACCGTCCCCGGCGACCGGCCCGCGCACTCCCTGCACGCGTACTTCCTGCGGCCGGGCGATCCGGGCGCGCCGATCGTCTACACCGTCGACCGCATCCGCGACGGCCGCTCCTTCACCACGCGGCGCGTCGTCGCCGTCCAGCACGGGCAGCCGATCTTCCACCTCTCCGCGTCCTTCCAGACGTACGAGGAGGGCCTGGAGCACCAGGCGGCGATGCCGGCCGCGCCCGACCCCGAGACGCTGCCCACGGCCGCCGAGACGCTGCCCCGCCAGCTGCCCGCGCCGGTCGCCCGGCGGCTGATCGAGGCGCGCGCGGCGGTCGACCTGCGCTACGTCGACGTGCCGCCCTGGGGCACCGTCGGCCAGCCCCGCGAGCCGCGCTCCCAGGTGTGGTTCCGGACCAACGGCAAGCTCGCCGACGACGCCTGCGGCTCCCTGCTGCACGTCTGCCTCGCCACGTACGTCTCGGACATGACCCTGCTCGACTCGGTGCTGCTCGCGCACGGCCGGGGCGGCTGGGCGGTCGGCGACGTCGTCGGGGCCTCCCTGGACCACGCCATGTGGTTCCACCGCCCCTTCCGCGCCGACGAGTGGCTGCTCTACGACCAGGAGTCGCCGTCCGCCTCGGGCGGCCGCGGCCTCGGCCAGGCGCGGATCTGGACGCGCGACGGGCGCCTCGCGGTGACCGTCATCCAGGAAGGCGTCGTGCGCGTCCCGCGCTGAGCCCGGGGGCGGGGTTCGCGTTCCCCGCTGATCGGACATACCGTCCGGTACATGAGTGAGCAACCGTCAGAGAAGTCGCAGGGCGGCGGCGAGAGCACGGCCACGGTCGTCGTCGCCGCCGTGGCCAACCTCGGGATCGCCCTGGCCAAGGCCGTCGCCGGTGTCATCAGCGGCTCCAGCGCGATGCTCTCCGAAGCGGCGCACTCCGTGGCGGACACCGTCACCGAGCTGATGCTGCTCGTCTCCCTCAAGGCCGGCGACAAAGCCGCCGACGAGGAACACCCGCTCGGCTACGGAGGGGCCCGGTACATCTGGGCACTGCTCGCCTCCGTCGCCACCTTCGTCGGCGGCGGCATCTTCGCGATCTACGACGGCCTCCACACCCTCACCCACGGCGAGGCGCCGGGCGACCCGCTCATCTCGTACATCGTGCTCGGCGTCGCCTTCCTCCTGGAGGGCTACTCGCTGCGGACCGGCCTCAAGCAGGCACGCGGCGAGGCCGACCGCTACGGGGTGCGCCTCAAGCGCTATCTGCGGCACACCCCCGACACGGCGGTCAAGGCCGTCGTCATGGAGGACTCGGCGGCCCTCGCGGGCCTCCTGCTCGCCGCGGCCGGACTGCTGGGCGGGCAGCTCACCGGCTCCGGTGTCTGGGACGGCGTCGCCTCGCTGTGCATCGGCGTGCTGCTCGTGTACGTCGCCTGGGTCCTCGGGCACGCCAACGCCGAGCTGCTGATCGGCCGTCCGCTGCCGCGCGAGATGCGGGACACGGTGCGGGCCGAGCTGCTCGCCGACCCGCACGTGGTGGCCGTACTGGAGCTGACCACGCTGCTCCAGGGCCCCAAGGAGGCGCTGGTCGCCGCGAAGGTCGACTTCCGGGACATGTCGAGCGCCGCGGACATCGAGCGGGCCTGTGACCGCATGGCGCGCCGCATCCAGGAGCGCTTCCCCTCGATCAGGCGCGTCTACCTGGACCCGACCCCGGGCACGGGGGAGGAGCCGGCCGGGGGCCCGGGTCAGGACTGAGAGGTCTGGGACTGAGGGGTCCAGGGCTGAGGGGTCTAGGACTGAGGGGTCAGCCCTGCCGCGTCCAGCAGGTAGGCGGTCATCGGGTCGTAGTGGCGGGGGCTCGTGACGTGGTCGTCCAGGGGGACGGTCACCTGCACCGTGCCCTCCGCCTCCCCGATGAACAGCGCCGGGTCGTTGCAGTCCGCGTAGCCCACCGAGTCCAGGCCGCGCTGGCCCGCGCGCCCGGCCCAGCCGTGGTCGGCGACCACCAGGTCGGGCCGGGGGCGGCCGGCGCGCTCCAGGCCGTCCAGGACGGCGTTCATCGGCTCGGGGGAGTGCGTGTGCCACAGGGTCGCGCCGCGCTCCAGGACCGCCACGTCCGCGAACTGGAAGACCATGCCCTCGTCGGCCATCAGGCCCTCGGGGATCACCACGATCTCGCAGCCCGCCGCGCGCAGGGCGGCGGCCGTCGCGCGGTGCACGTCGAGCAGGCCTCCGGGGTGCCCGGTGGCGAACAGGACGCTCTCCTTGCCGGCGGCGGCCTTGCGCAGGCGGCCCGCCATGCGCTCCAGGGCGTCGACCGTCAGCTCCGGGTCGATGGTGTCCTGGCCCTGCCGGTGCCCGGGGTCGTCGATGACGCCGCAGCGCTCGGCCATCACCGCGAGGACGTCCTGCTCGTCGCTCCAGCGGTCGCCGAGCTCCAGGCCGAGCCAGTAGTGACGGTCGCCGTTCGCGAGCTTCCTGTAGTGGCTGAGGTTGTTCTCGCGGGGAGTGGCGACGTCGCCCGCGATGCGGGTGCGGACGAGGTGGTCGACGAGCGCGGCACGGGTGGATATCGGCATGGCTCCTATTGTGCGGGACGAGCGCTCTGCGGAGCACGGACACCGGGCCGCTCCCGGTTCAGCGCGAACCACAGCTCCATCCGTACGTCCGGGTCGTCCACGTCCCTGCCCAGGAGTGCGGCACAGCGCGCGATCCGCTGGCGCACGGTGTTGCGGTGGACCGTGAGCGCGACCGCCGTGCGGTCCCAGCTGCCGTGCAGGGACAGCCAGGTCCGCAGGGTCACGGTCAGCGCCTCGTTCCCGGCGAGCGGGGCGAGCAGCACGCGCGCGTGGGCGTCGGCCTCCTCCGGGTCGACCAGCGCGGCGAGGCCGTTGGCGTGGTGGCGCACCAGGGGCCGCCGGGTGGCCTCCGCGCGGCGCAGGGCGCGGGCGGCCTGGGCATCCGCGGCCGCGAGGTCGCCGGGGGCGGCGGCCGCGGAGACGCCGAGGGTCCAGCCGTGCGCGGGGGCGACCTCGCGATCGGCGGGGACGAGCAGGCGTACGACGTCCTCGCGCGGGTCGACCAGGGGGGTGCCGAGCGCCGCGGCGAGCGCGGCGGCGGCCAGCGGGGTGCGCTCCCCGCGCGCGTGGACCACGCTCCACGTCTCGCTCCCCAGGAGGGGCCCGGTCTCTTCCGGGGGCGCCCCGAGGAGCAGCCGTACGAGCGCCGCCGAGCGGGCCGCTTCGGAGGCGCCCTGGTGTTCGCCGGTGAGCAGGGAGAGCAGGACGACCGCCGCTCCCGCGATGGTGTGGTCGCCGCTCTCGCGGCGTTCCGTGGCGACGCCGAGCGCGAAGCCGCGGCCGCCGCCGAGCGCGTAGGCGGCCAGATGCGTGGTGCCGGCCGTGTCGGTGGCGGAGGCCGGGGCGGCGGGCGCGGCACGCCGGACGACGCCCGTCAGCTCCCGCAGGGCCGTCCGTGCCGCCACCCGCGCCTGCCCCTCCACCTGGAGCTCGGTGCCGTCGGGCCCGTAGAGCGCCGCGAGGCCGCCGAGCCGCGCCGCGAGCCGGCGCAGGACGGCGGGGACGGGGTCGGGCCGTGCCGCGGCCGTCGCGAGGGCCTGCTGCGCCTCGGCCACCCGGCGCAGCTCCCGGTGCCGGGCCTCGGCCATCAGCCGCCACACCGCGCGGGCGACGCCGCTGAAGGTGGTGCGCGGCGGCACCTCCAGGAGGGGCAGCCCGCGGCGGTCGCAGGCCGCCACCAGGGCGGGCGGCACCGTGTCGTGCACGGGGGCGACACCGAAGCCGAGGGCCGCGCCGCCCGCCGCGACGATGCGGGCCACGTAGGCGTCGAGGTGGTCGTCGGCGCCCGCGGGGTCGGTGATGTGCACGCCCGCGGTCAGGAGCAGCTCGCCGCCCAGGAGGTACGGGTAGGGGTCGGCCATCTCCGAGGTGTGCACCCACTGGACGGCGGTGTCCGCACTGTCCGGGCCCGCGATCTGCCGCAGGCCGAGGTCGGCGCGGGCCAGCAGCGCGGCGAGCGGGACGGGCTCGGTGGGGGGTGCCGTCGGGCCCGGCGGGCCGGTGGGCTCGGCCATGGTGGACGTTCCATCCGTATCGGTCGTGCGGTGTGGAGGAAACGTACACTTCAGCGCGGCTTATCGGCCACTTAGGGTCGTGCCGACCGCATGCCGTGGGGACGGGCGGATGTCCCCGGGGCCGGTCAGCACCCCCCCATCGGCACGACACGCCGCCGAGGTGCGCGCGAGGAAAGCTCGCCATGGCCGACGGGCCTCTCGCCGGTCGCGGCGCCAGAGAGCCGGAACCGGGCGCTTCGGTGGCGGTCCGGCTTGCGCGCGGCCTGTTGTCGGTGGGGCGCGCGACACTTGTACCGCAGTACTCGCATCAGCAGGAGGCACACCGACCATGAGCAGCGCCGAGAACCCGACGACCCCCCGCGGCCCCGTCGACTCCTCCCGCATCCCCCGGTACGCGGGCCCGGCGACGTACGCGCGCCTGCCCCGCCTGGACGAGGTCGGCGGGAAGACGGACGTCGCCGTGGTCGGCGTGCCCTTCGACTCGGGCGTCTCCTACCGCCCCGGCGCCCGCTTCGGCGGCAACGCCATCCGTGAGGCCTCCCGCCTCCTGCGCCCCTACAACCCGGCGCAGGACGCCTCGCCCTTCGCGCTCGCCCAGGTCGCGGACGCCGGCGACATCGCCGCGAACCCGTTCAACATCAACGAGGCGGTGGAGACCATCGAGGCCGCCGCCGACGACCTGCTCGGCACCGGCGCCCGCATGATGACCCTCGGCGGCGACCACACCATCGCCCTGCCGCTGCTGCGCTCCGTCGCCAAGAAGCACGGCCCGGTCGCCCTGCTGCACTTCGACGCCCACCTGGACACCTGGGACACCTACTTCGGCGCCGAGTACACGCACGGCACGCCGTTCCGCCGGGCCGTCGAGGAGGGCATCCTCGACACCGAGGCGCTCTCCCACGTCGGCACGCGCGGCCCGCTCTACGGCAAGCAGGACCTCACCGACGACGAGAAGATGGGCTTCGGCATCGTCACCTCGGCGGACGTCTACCGCCGCGGCGCCGACGAGGTCGCCGACCAGCTGCGCCAGCGCATCGGCGACCGCCCGCTGTACATCTCCATCGACATCGACTGCCTCGACCCGGCCCACGCCCCCGGCACCGGCACGCCCGAGGCGGGCGGCATGACCTCCCGCGAGCTGCTGGAGATCCTGCGCGGCCTGTCCTCCTGCAACCTCGTCTCGGCCGACGTCGTGGAGGTCGCCCCGGCCTACGACCACGCGGAGATCACCGCCGTCGCCGCCTCCCACACGGCGTACGAACTGACGACGATCATGAGCAGGCAGATCGCCGCCGCCCGCGCCGACGGCGGGGAGCAGCAGGCGAAGTGACCATGGCCGTGAGGCCGTCGGGCACCGGGACCCGCCGGGCCGCGCGCGGACCGGCGGCCCGAGTGCCCGGCCCGACGCCCGCCGGGTCCGCGCCCCGGCGAGAAGGAGAAGACGCCGCATGACCCACGACCACGACCTGTTGCTGCGCCCCACGCCGCGCCAGACGGAGGCCGCCCTGAACCCGCCCGCCGGGCGCACCGGCGGCGACCTGGTCGTCGAGACCCTCGCCGGGCTCGGCGCGACCACCGTCTTCGGGCTGCCGGGCCAGCACGTGCTGGGCGTGTTCGACGCGCTGCGGCGCTCCTGTCTGACGTACGTGGGTCTGCGCGTCGAGAACAACACCGGGTTCGCGGCGGACGCGTACGGCCGCATCACCGGTGAGGTGGCCCCGCTGCTGCTGTCCGCCGGGCCCGGCGCGCTGACCTCGCTCGCCGCGCTCCAGGAGGCGGCGGCGGCCTCCTCGCCGGTCCTCGCGATCGCCGGCCAGGTGCCGGTGGCGGGCCTCGGCGGCGGGCGCCACGGCTATCTGCACGAGCTGCGCGACCAGCAGGCGTCCTTCCGCGACCTCGTGAAGTCCGTCCACACGGTGCGGACGGCCTCCCAGATCCCCTCGGCGATCGCCGCGGCCTGGCAGTCCGCGCTGACCGCGCCGCACGGACCGGTCTGGGTGGAGATCCCGCAGGACGTGCTCCTCGCCGAGACGACGCTGCCGGTCGTCACGGCGATGGACGCGACCCCGGACGAGGTCGTCCCGCGCCCCGAGCTGACGGCCGTCGCCGCCGACCTGCTCGCGCGGGCGGAGCGGCCGGCGATCGTCGCGGGCGGCGGCGTCGTACGTGCGGACGCCTCGGGCAAGCTGCTTGCCCTGGCGGAGCTGGTGAACGCCCCCGTGGTCACGACCTTCGGCGGCAAGGGCGCCTTCCCCTGGGAGCACCCGCTCTCCCTCCAGTCGTGGCTGGAGGACCGCCACACCACCGACTTCCTGGAGGACGCGGACGTCCTGCTCGTGGTCGGCTCGGGGCTCGGCGAACTGTCCTCGAACTACCACACGTTCCGGCCGCGCGGCCGGGTCGTCCAGATCGAGGCCGACGCCGGGAAGCTGGAGTCCAACCACCCCGGGCTCGGCATCCACGCGGACGCGCGGCTCGCGCTGTCGGCCCTCCTGGAGACGATCGACGCGCCCCGCGAGGACCCCGGGGCCCCCGAGCGGGTGGCGGCCCTCCTGGGCAGGGTCCGCGAGCGGATCGCGGCCCAGGACCGCACGCTGGAGCAGCGGGTGCTGGCCGCCGTGCGCGAGGCGCTGCCGGACGCGGCGCCGTCCTTCTGGGACATGACGATCCTCGCGTACTGGGCCTGGTCGGCGTTCGACGCCAGGCGCCCCAACACCATGCACTCGGCGCAGGGCGCGGGCGGCCTCGGCTACGGCTTCCCGGCGGCGCTGGGCGCGGCGGTCGCCGACCCGTCCCAGCCGGTCCTCGCGGTCTCCGGCGACGGCGGCGCGATGTACTCGATCGCCGAGCTGGCGACGGCTCGGCAGTACGACCTGCCGGTGACCTGGCTGATCGTGGACGACGGTGGCTACGGCATCCTGCGCGAGTACATGTCCGACGCCTTCGGCGAGGCGACCGCGACGGAACTGGCCCGCCCGGACTTCGTGGCCCTCGCGGAGTCCTTCGGCGTCCCCGGGGTCCGTACGACCCCGGAAACTCTCCGCGCCGACCTGTCGAAGGCGCTGGCCGAGCCGGGACCGTCGGTGGTGGTGTTCCCGGCGGTGCTGAAGATGTTCGCGCCGACGCACCTTGCAGGGGGCTGAGACCGGCGCGCCGAGTGTGACGCGGCGCCCGCCACACTCAGCCGGTGAGCTGTCCGGCCTTGACGGCGGTGATGAACGTGGCCCGACCATTCGCCGCGAACAGCAACGCGGGGCCGTGCGGCGCCTTGGAGTCGCGGACGGGCACGCCGGTGGGGCACCGAGTCCCTGCGGGACGTGATCCGGGTCGCCCGCAGTCGCGGGGCCCGGCTGCCCGTAGGCGCGTACGACGGCGGCCCCGAGGAAGGGGAGGGGGAGGGCGAGGGGGAGGAAAACTGCCCGGCGGGGTGACCGTCTTGGCTGATCAGCGGGATTTTTCGTACAACCATCCCGGGCTCCGGCGAGTCATGTGGGACGAGCGTGGCCGAGTGCCCGCTTGTACGGGCCCACGGGGGGTTCTGTACGGACCCAAGGGGGAAAGACTCCATGACTCACCCGGTATCCGGGACATCCCGGCGCGCCCGCACGCTCGCGGCGGGCCTCGCCGCCGGGGTGCTCGCGCCGCTCGCCGTGTCCGCGACCGCCACGCCCGCCGTCGCCGCGCCCGCGCCGACGGTCAGCTGCACCTCCGGGCAGGCCGGCCTCGCCGCCAAGCTCACCAAGGACATCACCGCGGCCCTGAAGGACCGCAAGGGCACCATCGCGGTCGCTCTGCGCGACCGCACCACGAACACCACCTGCACCCTGCGCGCGGGCACCTCGTTCGACTCGGCCAGCGTCGTCAAGGCGACCGTCCTCGCGACGCTCCTGTGGGACGCGAAGAAGACCGAGCGGAAGCTCACGGAGCGCGAGTCGGACCTCGCGTACGCCATGATCACCAGCTCGGACAACGCGGCCACCAGCACCCTCTGGCGCCAGCTCGGCACGGGAAAGATCAACGCTTTCCTGAAGGCCGCCAAGATGACGAAGACCGTGCCGGGCGCCGACGGCTACTGGGGCCTGACCCGGATCAACGCGGCCGACGAGCAGAAGCTCCTCGCGCTGATCACCGCCAAGAACGACGTCCTGAGCGACAACGCGCGCGCCTACATGCTCAAGCTGATGGGCAAGGTCATCACCTCCCAGCGCTGGGGCACCCCCGCGGGCGCGCCCGCCGGTGTCGAGATCCACGTCAAGAACGGCTGGCTCCAGCGTTCGACGCACGGCTGGCGGGTGCACAGCATCGGCGCCTTCAACGGCGGCGGCCACGACTACACGATCTCCGTGCTCACCCACGGCAACAGCAGCATGAACTACGGCGTCGCCACCATCCAGGGCGTGGCCAAGGCCATCCACAAGGACCTGGCGCCCCGCGCCTCGGCGGCCGGCCGCTACACCCCCACGGACACCCCGCGTGAGGCGTTCGTGGCCGTGCCCGGCAACTGAGCCCCGGCGCCCCCTCGGGGGCGCGGTTCGTTGCGGCGGGATGAAATCCGCGTCCCGCCGCGTTGGGCCTCTCGGCAGGTCAGGTCGACGGGAGGCAACTGGTGGCGGACGAACGGGGCGGGTCCGGGCGGCAGCAGGCCGGCTGGGCCAAGCGGCTCACCGGATACGCGTGGCGGTACCCGAAGGACGTCGTGCTCGCGCTCGGCTCCTCGCTCGCCGGCATGGCCGTGATGGCCCTCGTGCCGCTGATCACCAAGGTGATCATCGACGACGTCATCGGGGAGGACGGGCGGGGCGGCGGCCGGTCCATGGGCCCCTGGGCGGGCGCGCTGATCGGCGCGGCCGTCCTCGTCTACGTCTTCACCTACATCCGCCGCTACTACGGCGGCCGGCTCGCCCTGGACGTCCAGCACGACCTGCGCACCGAGATGTACGGGACGATCACCCGGCTCGACGGGCGGCGCCAGGACGAGCTGTCCACCGGCCAGGTCGTCGGCCGCGCCACCAGCGACCTCCAGCTCATCCAGGGCCTGCTCTTCATGCTGCCGATGACCATCGGCAACATCCTGCTCTTCGTGATCTCCCTGGTGATCATGGCGTGGCTCTCCCTGCCGCTGACCCTCGTCGCGCTCGCCGTCGCCCCCGCCCTGTGGTTCATCGCCCGCCGCTCCCGCTCCCGGCTGCACCCCGCGACCTGGTACGCGCAGGCCCAGGCCGCCGCCGTCGCCGGTGTGGTGGACGGCGCCGTCAGCGGCGTACGCGTGGTGAAGGGCTTCGGGCAGGAGGACCAGGAGACCGGCAAGCTCCGCGAGGTCGGGCGCAAGCTGTTCGCCGGGCGGATGCGGACCATCCGCCTCAACTCCCGCTACACCCCCGCCCTCCAGGCCGTCCCCATGCTGGGGCAGGTCGCCATGCTGGCCCTCGGCGGCTGGCTGGCCGTGCGCGGCCAGATCACCCTGGGCACGTTCGTCGCCTTCTCCACCTACCTCGCGCAGCTCGTCGGCCCGGTGCGGATGCTCGCCATGGTCCTCACCGTGGGACAGCAGGCCCGCGCCGGTGTCGAACGGGTGCTCGAATTGATCGACACCGAGCCGAGCATGAGCGACGGCACCAAGGAACTGCCCGCCGACGCCCCCGCCACCGTCGAGTTCGACGACGTCGCCTTCGCCTACGAGGACGACCGCCCCGTCCTGGACGGACTGTCCTTCCAGATAGCCCCCGGCGAGACCCTCGCCGTCGTCGGCTCCTCCGGCAGCGGCAAGTCGACCGTCTCGCTGCTGCTGCCCCGCTTCTACGACGTGACGCACGGCGCCGTCCTCATCGGCGGGCACGACGTGCGCGAGCTGACGCTCGACTCCCTGCGCTCCGCCATCGGCCTCGTGCCCGAGGACTCCTTCCTCTTCTCCGACACGGTCCGCGCGAACATCGCGTACGGCCGTCCCGAGGCCGGCCAGGAGCAGATCGAGGCCGCCGCGCGCGCCGCCCAGGCCCACGGGTTCATATCCGAGCTGCCCGACGGCTACGACACCACCGTCGGCGAGCACGGCCTCACCCTCTCCGGCGGCCAGCGCCAGCGCATCGCGCTCGCCCGCGCCATCCTCACCGACCCCCGCCTGCTCGTCCTGGACGACGCGACCTCGGCGGTGGACGCGCGCGTGGAGCACGAGATCCACGAGGCGCTGCGCGCCGTCATGGCGGGCCGCACGACGCTGCTCATCGCCCACCGCCGCTCCACCCTGAACCTCGCCGACCGCATCGCGGTCCTGGACGGCGGCCGCCTCGCCGACGTCGGCACCCACGAGGAGCTGGTGGAGCGCTCGCCCCTCTACCGGCGCCTGCTCACCGACCCCGACGAGCTGGGCGGCGTCTCGCCCGGCCACGCGCTCCCCGCCGACCTGCCCGAGGACACCTCCGTACGCGCCGAGCTGGACGCCGAGTTCGACGCGGAGCGCGGCATCACGCCCGCCCTGTGGACCGGCGACCGCGAGCCCAAGGACACCGCGCTGTCCGGGATGCCGTCCACGCCCGAGCTGCTCGCCCAGGTCGACGCGCTGCCCCCGGCCGACGACCGGCCCGGCATCGACGAGGCGCGGGCCGTCACCCCCGAGGAGTCGTACAACCTGCGCAGGCTGCTCGCCGGGTTCGGGCTGCCGCTGCTGGTGAGCCTGCTGCTCGTCGCCGTCGACGCGGGCATGGGCCTGCTGCTGCCCGTCCTGATCCGGCACGGCATCGACGAGGGCGTCAACCAGCTCGCGCTCGGCGCCGTCTGGGCCGCCTCGGGGCTGGCCCTCGCCGCCGTCGCCGTGCAGTGGGCGGCGCAGACCGGCGAGGTGCGGATGACGGGACGCACCGGCGAGCGGGTCCTGTACTCGCTGCGGCTGAAGATCTTCGCGCAGCTCCAGCGGCTCGGGCTCGACTACTACGAGCGGGAGCTGACCGGGCGGATCATGACCCGGATGACCACGGACGTGGACGCCCTGTCCTCGTTCCTCCAGACGGGCCTGGTCACCGCCTTCGTCTCCGTCGTCACCTTCTTCGGCATCATGGCCGCCCTGCTCGTCATCGACGTACAGCTCGCCCTGGTCGTCTTCGCGACGCTGCCGCTGCTGGTCGTCGGCACGTACTTCTTCCGCAAGTCCAGCGTGAAGGCCTACGAACTGGCCCGCGAGCGCGTCTCCGCCGTCAACGCCGACCTCCAGGAGTCCGTCGCCGGGCTGCGCATCGTGCAGGCCTTCGGGCGCGAGCGCTCGGGCGCCGAGCGGTTCGCCCGCAACAGCGACAGCTACCGCCAGGCCCGCATCCGCGGCCAGTGGCTGATCTCCGTGTACTTCCCGTTCGTGCAGTTCCTCTCCTCCGCCGCCGTCGTCGCCGTGCTGATCGTGGGCGCGGGCCGGGTCCAGGCGGGCACCCTGACCACCGGCGCGCTGGTCGCCTACCTGCTCTACATCGACCTGTTCTTCGCGCCCGTGCAGCAGCTCTCCCAGGTCTTCGACGGCTACCAGCAGGCCACCGTCTCGCTCGGCCGCATCCAGGAGCTGCTCCAGGAGCCGACCTCCACCCAGGCCGCCGACGAGCCCCTGGACGTCCTCTCGCTGCGCGGCGAGATCGCCTTCGAGGACGTGCGGTTCGCCTACAACGGCGAGGAGGCGGCCCTCACCGACGTGCGGCTGCGGATACCCGCCGGCCAGACCGTCGCCTTCGTCGGCGAGACCGGCGCGGGCAAGTCGACGCTCGTGAAGCTCGTCGCCCGCTTCTACGACCCGACGAGCGGGCGGGTGACGGTGGACGGCACCGACCTGCGCTCCCTGGACCTCACCGCCTACCGCCACCGCCTCGGCGTCGTCCCGCAGGAGGCCTACCTCTTCGCGGGCACGGTCAGGGACGCCATCGCCTACGGCCGCCCCGACGCCACGGACGCCCAGGTCGAGGCCGCCGCCCGCGCGGTCGGCGCGCACGACATGATCGCCACCCTCGACGGCGGCTACCTCCACGAGGTCACCGAGCGGGGCCGCAACCTCTCCGCCGGGCAGCGCCAGCTGATCGCGCTGGCCCGCGCCGAGCTGGTCGACCCCGACATCCTGCTCCTCGACGAGGCCACCGCCGCCCTCGACCTCGCCACGGAGGCGCAGGTCAACCAGGCCACCGACCGCATCGCCGGCAAGCGCACCACGCTGGTGGTCGCCCACCGCCTCACCACGGCCGCCCGCGCGGACCGCGTCGTCGTGATGGACCACGGGCGCGTCGCCGAGGACGGCACGCACGAGGAGCTGCTGGCCCGGGAGGGGCGGTACGCGCGGCTGTGGCGGACCTTCGTGGGGGAGCCGGTGGAGACCGCCTGAGCCCGCCCGGGCCCGCCGAGCCCGAGGGGGATCGCCCGCACCGGCCCGGGGTACGAGAGCGCCCGGAACGCAAAAGCCGAGGGCCGCACGCAACCGTGTGGGCGGTGAGCCGCGTCCGTACACCAGTACGCTGAGGGCACAGAGGCGGGAGAGACAGGCGTGAGCAGGGGTGGCGGCCGTGGTCGCATACGACAGCGGCTGACGCTCGGTGCCGCCGGGCTCGTCGCCGCGCTGCTGCTCGCCCTCGCGGGCCCCGGCGCGGGCATCGCCCAGGCCGCCGCCGGACCGTGCGCCGGGCACAAGGTCCGCACCCTGTCCTTCCACACCGGCCGGGTCGACGTCTTCAAGACCCGCGGCTTCGTCTGCGCGATCACGACCGCCAAGCGCCCCGGCGCCCGCAAGGCCATGTCCGTCAGCGTCCAGGCGCGCGGCAGCCGCGCCGCGCGGGACAAGGGGCGCTACACCCGCCGCGCCGGCCCGGTCGTGGTGCACGCCGGCCACCGCTGCGTGCGCGTGTCGGGGAAGGTCGGCGGGCACGGGGTCAGCACCGGCTGGATCCTGTGCTGAGACCCGCGGGCGGCTCGCAACACCCTCTGGTGCGGACCCAGTTGCTCCGTTAGGTTCCGGAGCACTGTTGTTCGGCAGGGGAGGGTGCATGCGCAAGGCGCTCAGATGGCTGTTGGCGCTCGTGGTGCTCATGGGCGCGGTGAGCACGGCCGGGACGGCCGCCGCCGCGGGGACGGAGAAAAGGACCGGCGGCACCGACATCAAGGACAGGCTGCTCGCCATTCCCGGCATGAGCCTCGTCGAGGAGAAGCCCTATCCCGGCTACCGCTTCTTCGTCCTCGCCTACACGCAGCCGGTGGACCACCGGCACCCCGCCAAGGGCACCTTCAAGCAGCGCCTGACGGTGCTGCACAAGGACACCGCCCGTCCCACGGTCTTCTACACCAGCGGCTACAGCGTCTCCACGAACCCCAGCCGCCGCGAGCCCACGCAGATCGTCGACGGCAACCAGATCTCCATGGAATACCGCTTCTTCACCCCCTCCCGCCCCGACCCCGCCGACTGGACCAAGCTCGACATCTGGCAGGCCGCCACCGACCAGCACCGCCTCTACCGCGCGCTCAAGCCGGTCTACGGCGAGAAGTGGCTGGCCACCGGCGTCTCCAAGGGCGGCATGACCGCCACGTACTACGAGCGCTTCTACCCGCGTGACATGGCCGGCGTCGTCTCCTACGTGGCGCCCAACGACGTCGTGGACAAGGAGGACTCGGCGTACGACGAGTTCCTCGCCTCCGTGGGCACCAAGGAGTGCCGCGAGCGCGTCCAGGCCGTGCAGCGCGAGGCGCTGGTGCGCAGGGAGCCCCTGTCGAAGATGCTCGCCGCGTACGCCGCGGACCACGGTGAGACCTTCCGGACCGTCGGCACGCTCGACAAGGCCTTCGAGGCCGTCGTGATGGACCTCGTGTGGGGCTTTTGGCAGTACCAGCCCGCCGGCACCGCCTGCGCCGAGGTCCCCGACGCGGCCACCATGAGCGACCAGGCCCTCTTCGACTTCGTGGACTCGGTGGGCGGCTGGTCGTCCTACACCGACCAGGGACTCGCGCCCTACACGCCGTACTACTACCAGGCGGGCACCGAACTGGGCGCGCCCACCATCCGCCAGCCCTGGCTCGGCGCCCTGAGCCGCTACGGCTACCAGCCGCCCCGCACCTTCGTGCCGCGCGAGATCCCCATGCGCTTCCGGCCGCACGTCATGCGGGACGTCGACACCTGGGTACGCCACCACGCGCACCGGATGATGTACGTGTACGGCGAGTACGACCCGTACGGCGCCGAGAAGTTCCGCCCCGCGCGGGGCGGCGGGCACGACTCGTACGTCTTCACGGCGCCCCGCGCCAACCACGGGGCGACCGTCTCGCAGCTCGTCCCGGACGAGAAGGCGAAGGCCACGGAGCGCATCCAGCGCTGGGCCGGGGTCCCGTCGGCGTCGGGCAGGCCGCTGGCGGCGTACGACGCGAAGCTGGACCGGCGCGGCGTGCGGGGGGAGCAGACGCTGAGGCCGTGACGGCGGCTCCTCGGGCACCCGAGGAGCGCGCACGCCTCAGTACGTCACCGTGTCACCACGTCAGTCCGTGGCCGATCGGGTACAGCACCCGGGCCGGGTCGTCGGCCCGCCGCACCGGCACCGGGAGGCGCCCTCGGGGCGCGGCGCGGCCCGCGATCACCCGTGCCGCGGCGCGCAGTTCGACGTCCGTCCAGGAGTACGTGGCGAGCGCGGCGTCGACCGGGGGCAGGTGGGCGACGTCGTACGGGTTGCGGATCGCGAGGGTGACGACGGGGACACCGGTGGCCTTGAGCGCGGCCACCAGGGCCCGTTGGCCGTCCTCGGCCGTCGCCGCCACCGTCGCCGTCGCCTTGTCGGGGGCGGCGGCCTCGTCCAGGGCGGCGTTGGCGGCCTGGGTGTGGTCGCGCGCGGTGGCCGCGTGCGTCGAGACGTTGTACGTCGTCACGAGGACCGCCGCCATGCCCCGCGCCGCCGCCACCGCCTTCTCGACGGCCGTGGCGTCGGGGTCCGTGCCCGTCGACAGCGCGGCGGCGCGGAAACCGAGGCCGGTCAGAGCCTCGGCGAGGACCGACGTCGGCGGGCCCGTCGTACCGGACGGCGAACGCGGGTCGGCGCCGACGACCAGGAGGTCGCGGTGGGCGTCCGGGGAGAGCGGCAGCAGGCCGGCGTCGTCGCGCAGCAGGGTCGTCGTGGCCTCCGCGATGCGGTCGGCGGCGGCGAGATGGTCGGCGGTGCCGACGGCGGCGGTCACGGTGTCCGCCGAAGGCACGAGGTCGGCGGGCGGCTTCCCTTCCGCGTCCAGAAGGCCCACGTCGGCCTTCATGCGCAGCACGCGCAGGACGGACTCCTCGATGCGGGCCTCCGTCAGCTCGCCGTCCCTGACGGCCCGAAGCACCGCCTCCCAGGCGGCGCGGGGGCGCGGCGGGTTGAGGAGCTGGTCCACGCCCGCCTTCAGCGCGAGCACGGCCACGCGGTCGTCCCCGTACTTCGTGCGGACCCCGCGCATCGCCAGCGAGTCCGTGACGATCACGCCGTCGAAGCCGAGTTCCTCGCGCAGGATGCCCGTCAGGATCGGCCGGGAGAGGGTCGCCGGGTCGCCCGACGGGTCCAGCGCCGGCACCACGATGTGGGCGGTCATCACGGAGTCGACGCCCGCGGCGATCGCCGCCCGGAAGGGCGGGGCGTCGTGGCGCTCCCACTCCTCGCGGGTGTGGCGGATGTGCGGCAGCTCGGTGTGGCTGTCGTCCGTCGTGTCGCCGTGGCCGGGGAAGTGCTTGGCGGCGGTGGCGACGCCCGCGCTCCGGTAGCCCTCGATCTGCGCGGCCACGAGGCCCGCGACCGTCTCGGGGTCGGCGCCGAAGGAGCGTACGCCGATGACCGGGTTGCCGGGGTTGCTGTTCACGTCGGCGTCCGGGGCGTGGTCCTGGCGGATGCCGAGGGCGCGCAGCTCGGTGCCGGCGATGCGGGCCGCCTCGCGGGCGTGCGCGGGCGAGCCGGCGGCGCCGAGGGCCATCGCGCCGGGCAGCAGGGTCGCGGGGGCGCCGACGCGGGCGACGATGCCGTGCTCCTGGTCCACGGAGATCAGCACGGGGACGCCCGACGGGAGGGCCGCCGCTGCCGCGCGCTGGATGCCGGCGGAGAGGGCGGCGATCTGGTGCGGGTCGCGGGCGTTGTGGGCCCAGCCGAAGTAGATGACACCGCCGAGGTGGTAACGGGCGACCAGCTCGGCGGCGTCGCGCACGCCGAGTTCCTCGGTGTTGGCGGCGATGTCGTCCGGGTCGGGGTCGGTGGCGGTATGCCCGTACACGTGCATCACGAAGAGCTGGCCGACCTTCTCCTCCAGGGTCATCCCGGCGATGAGCTCGCGGAGTCGGTCGTCGTGGGGGTGGGACACGGGTGCTCCTGCGGGCCGAGGAAAACTTCCAGGAACCACGGATATCCCGGGGTTTCGCGCCGGTCAAGGACGAAGGGCTGGACGCGGGGCAACGGGCGGGCTCTGCGCTCAGGGGCGGACGCGGGGTAACGGGTGGGTGGGTGGGTGGGTGGGAAAGCTCCTTGCGGAGCAAAGAGGAACCGAGCGCTCAGACCCAGTGCCGCCGCAACCCCCGTACGGTCTCCGAAACCGCCGGCCGCCCAGACGCCCCCGTACGCCACAACGCGTAGAGCCTCCGCACCGGCACGGGATCGAGCCGCACGGTGACGGCCCCGGAGGGAAGGGGCCCACGCCCGAGCCGGGGGACGAGCGCGACCCCGAGCCCCGCCGCGACCAGCGCGACCAACGTGGGGTTCTCCTCGGCCTGATGCGCGATGTCCGGCTCGCACCCGGCCTCCCGCAGCGTACGCACCAGCCACTCGTGGCAGACGAGCCCCGGCGGCTGCGTGATCCAGCGCTCGTCCTTCAACTCCTCGCGCCGTACGGACGTACGCCCCGCGAACCGGTGCTCCGCGGGCACGACGAGGTCGCACAGGTCGTCCCCGATGACCGCCTGCTCGACGCCGGGCGGCGTGGGCAGCGGCGCGATGTCCCAGTCGTGGACGACGGCCACGTCGACCGCGCCCTTGGCGACCAGGTCGATGGACAGATGCGGGTCGACCTCGTTCATACGGGCGTCCAGCGCCGGATGCCGACGCGCGAGGTCCGCCAGCACCTGCGGCAGCAGCCCCCGCGCCGCCGAGGCGAACGCGGCGATGGTCAGCCGCCCCGACGGCACGCCGCGCCGCTGCTCCAGCTCGGTCTCGGCGCGTTCCATGACGGCCATCAACTGCCGTGCGGTGTCCGCGAGATGCAGCGCGTCGGCGGTGAGCGCGACGCCCCTGCCGCGGCGCTCCAGAAGCGTGGTGCGCGTCTCCCGCTCCAGCTTGGCGATCTGCTGCGAGACGGCGGAGGGGGTGTAGCCGAGCGCGGCGGCGGCGGCCCCCACGGTGCCGTGCACGGAGACCGCGTGCAGGGCCCGGAGCCGGGCGAGATCGAGCACGGACTGCCTCCCCATGCAACAGCGTTGCTACATCCCATCATGCAGAAATCCGTGCTGGTGCTACACGGTGGTGCCGGGTGATCCTCGACGTATGCGTCCTGCACATGTCTGTCTGGCCGTCCTCGTCACCGCCGTATGGGGCATCAACTTCGTGGTGATCGAGGTGGGTCTTGACCACTTCCCGCCGCTGCTCTTCTCCGCCCTCAGGTTCCTGGTGGCCGCGCTGCCCGCCGTCTTCTTCGTGGGGCGGCCGAAGGTGGCGTGGACATGGGTGCTGGGGGTCGGGCTCGTCCTCGGGGTGGCGAAGTTCGGGCTGCTGTTCATCGGCATGGACGCGGGCATGCCCGCCGGTCTGTCGTCCCTGGTGCTCCAGGTCCAGGCCGTCTTCACCGCCCTCTTCGCCTTCGTGGCGCTCGGCGAACGCCCCGGGCGGGTGCGGGCGGCGGGCATGCTGATCGCCCTCGCCGGCATCGCGGTCGCCGCCGTCGACGAGGGTGAGACCGGGCCGCTCACCGCCTTCGCGCTGCTGATCGGCGCGGCGGCCTGCTGGGGCGTGTCGAACGTCCTCACCCGCAAGGCGTCACCGCCCGACGCCCTGAATTTCATGGTGTGGGTGAGCACGGTCCCGGTCCTGCCGCTGCTCGCGCTCTCCCTCCTGTGGGAGGGCCCGTCCCGCGACCTGGCGGCCCTGCGCTCCCTCGACTGGGCGGGCGCGGGCATCATCGTCTACGTCGCCTGGATCACGACGGTCTTCGGCTTCGGGGCATGGGGCTACCTGCTGCGCCGCCACCCCGCGTCGACGGTCGCCCCGTACTCACTGCTCGTACCGGTCTTCGGCATGTCCGGCGCGGCACTGGTCCTGGGCGAGCCGGTGAGCGGCCTGAGGTGGTGCGCGGCCGCCCTCCTGGTGGCCGGCGTCGCCCTGACCTCGTACCCGAGGCCGACCAACGGGACCACCCGGGTCACGCCCGTCAGCCAGACGACCCCCGTCCGGCAGGAGGGCACCGGCCGGGTCACCCCCACCGCCCAGGCCCCTCACGTCAGCCACGAAGGCGCCAGTCAGGTCACCCCCACCAGCCAGGTCACCCCCACCAGCCAGGCCGCCCCCGTCGCCCAGGACCCCCGCGTCAGCCGGAGCGGGCGCGCCGCCCAGGACCCCCGCGCCGGCCAGGACGGCGCCGACCAGGCCACCCCCGTCACCGGGGCCGGTCGGGCCACCCCGTAAACCAGCTCACCCCGGTCTCACCCCAGTCACCCGAGACCCCGCGTCAGCCGGACCGGCTCAGCAGCCGCGTCAGATACTCGCGGCCCGGTGCGAGCGCCGGGGCCAGCGGCGCCGCGTCCTCGTACCACCGCTTCTCGTATTCCCAGCACAGCCACCCCTCCCAGCCCTCCGAGCTGAGCACCTCCAGGCACTCGTCGAGCGGCAGGGTGCCGGTGCCGAGGGCCAGGGGCGTGGTGTCGTCCGCCGAGGAGACGTCCTTCACCTGGACGTAGCCGAGGTAGGGGGAGAGCGCGGCGAACGTGTCGGCGGGGGACTCGCCGCCGAGCCAGGTGTGCAGCACGTCCCACAGGGCGCCGACCTGGCGGTGGCCGACTGTGCCGACGACGCGGGTGACGTCGGCGCCGGTGCGGTGGGAGTCGTGGGTCTCCACGAGGATGCGCACGCCGGCGTCGGCGGCGCCGCGGGCCGCGGTGCCGAGGCGCCTCGCGGCGATCTCGTCGGCGTCGTCCGCGCTCTGCTCGGTGCCGCCGCCCGGGAAGACGCGGACGAAGGGCGCACCCAGGTCGCGGGCGAGGGCGACGAGGGAGGCCAGTTCGGCGAGGACGGGCCCGTCGTCGCCGGGCTCCGCCACGCGCACGTATCCGGCGACACCGAGGATCTCGACCCCGGCGGCCTGGAACGCGGCGGCCACGTCGGCCCGTTCGAGCGCCCCGAGCCCGGGGTGCACCGGCTCCTCGGGGTGCGCGCGCAACTCGACCCCGTGATAGCCGTTGTCGGTGGCGAGCCGCAGCACGTCGGGAAGGGGCAGACCGGGGACACCGAGGGTGGAAAACGCGAATTTCATGACTCCGACCCTGCCCCACAGAGCCCCGGTCAACCCCGCCCCCCTCTCAGCCCACCTAGCCGGCCTCCGAAAACCCACCCGCCCTGACGACGACCTCGCGCCCGGCGACCGTCAACAACAAGTCCACCCCGAACGGCACCTCCACCGCGTCGGCACATGTCTCCGCCCGGATGGGATGCCGGTAACCGGCACAGCTCCTGGCCTCGGAGCCGATCACCACGTATGCGGGGGCCGCCGGGGGTGCTACCGGATGTCGGTGGCGGTGGCGGAACCACCCCCGCATGGGCGGGTACCACCGTCCACCATGTCGAGCATCAGGAACTCGCCCGGGACTACCCCCGCATGCGCGGGGACTACGGAGAGCCGTCGTCCACTTCGAGCGCAAGCACGGGACCACCCCCGCATGCGCGGGGACTACGTGCGCCTGGAACGGGTCGAGGACTACGCACTGGGACCACCCCCGCATGCGCGGGGACCACGGCATGACGCTGGACGACTGCCGGGTGCGGATGGGACCACCCCCGCATGCGCGGGGACCACGCGGTACGCCAGGGCGAAGAGACGGGCGGCGCGGGACCACCCCCGCATGCGCGGGGACCACGCTGAACTCGGCGACCGGCTCACCAATGCACAGGGACCACCCCGCATGCGCGGGGACCACGCCACTGCGGCAGCTACGCCGACGAACTGGTGGGGACCATCCCCGCATGCGCGGGGACCACAAACTCCCTCAACTGCCTTCACGGCGGCCCGTGGGACCATCCCCGCATGCGCGGGGACCACAGGGCGCGACCTGCGTGTTCATGGGCCGAGGGAGGCAACTTTGCTCACTAGCGCGTGAAGCGACATTTCGGGCACATGCCTTCCGGTTTTACGGCCCATGAGAGGAACTCTTGTTGCTGCGAGGCCCAGAGCGTCGCCCAGGAATGATGTTACGGGCTTGCGTGTGGGCAGGGGGCGGACCTTCTTTCATTCTGAAGAGAGTGGCTTCAGGTGGTAGTTGGCCGAAGAGTCTCTGGGTCGCTCGCCGATGGCTTGGCGTGCGTGGAGCGAAGTGCCGCCCCTTTTCCCGTCGTCTGCTCTTCTGGCGGGGCCACGGCGGGGGTCTACCGGGGTGTGGGCCGCACGAAGGTGGGCAGTCGCGGGCACTTGGTGTGGAGCCAGACGGTGGCGCCGCCGGCCGAGATGGACGCCTTCACGGCGGACCTGCCCGGATGCTCCTTGGTGATGGGTGCGTCGCAGCGCCAGCAGTACCGGACGCCCTCGCTCATCGGCAGTCCTCTTCGCTGGGCTCGTAGCGCTTCAGCAACGACGGCACGCCGCGCAGGGCGCGGCAAAGACGGGCCCGCTCCTCACATTTCCCGGGGCCGCAGCCGGAACATTCGGCCTCGTGGGCACGAATACGCCCCTCCAGCAGGTGCGCGGCCGCTTCCGGACCGTAGATCCAGGTGACCCGACTACTCGGTGGCGCGCTCACAGCTCGGCCTCCTGGGTGATGCGGAGCCCGAAGCCGATGAGGGCCTCGACGGTGGCGGGCTCACACAGGTCGCCCGGGAACCGTGGGGGCACCACCCAGTGCGTACCGGGCGGCTCGGTGCGACCGATCCTCGGTACGCCGAGATAGGTGCCGACTCCCAGGCGCGGGGCGACGTCCTGGTACTTCCACGGTTGTCCGGCGCTGGGCCGCATGAGGGCGTAGTACGTGCCGCCCATGAGCCGGCCGTCGAAGATGACCGGACCGTTGAGGGCGCGACCGAGGAGCACGGCGGTCTGCTGCGGGTCGGTCGTGCACACCGTGGCGAGCACGAGCCGCGCGGGGAGCCTTGCCGCCTCGAAGCGATGGCCGAGCGGCAGCAGCGCGACACCGGTGTCAGCCCATTCACGCCGGGCCTGCTCGGGGGTCTGCTGAGAGCGCGCCAAGAAGTCAGCGGCGGCGCATGCAGGCGTGGGGGATGTGCCGCTTCCCGTGCTGGGCTCCGTGTCCGTACTCTCGCTCATGTCGACTCCTCGTTGGTCGGCCTCGCCCCGGGCCCGGTTGCACGGTCGCCGGGTGCTTTCGTGTTCCGCGATCGTCCAGCGCCGCTCGGGACGTAGGAACCGCCACACTTCGGCACTTCGGGACGTCCTAGAAGGGGTAAAACGTCCCTGGAACTTCGACCTCCGACGGAGGACGGCATGCGCAACGAGCGGCTGAGAGCTGTCATGACGGCAGGGGGATGGACCTACGATTCCCTGGCCGAGAAGATGAGCGTGGACCCCAAGTCGGTGGAGCGGTGGGTGAATCAGGGGCGCGTGCCGCGACGGGGAACCGCCGTGCGTGCGGCCGAGGCGCTGGGCGAGGACATACACGCGCTCTGGCCGGCCCTACGCCGGCCGCGCAATGTCCGCAGCGTCAGTCCTGAACTCGTCGCCCTGTACCCGCAGCGCGCTGACCTCCCCGTGGCTACGTACATTGACTTGTTCCGGCAGGCGCAGCGGCACATCGACGTCCTCGTCTACGCTGCCGTGTTCCTGCACGAGGCCTGTCCCAAGCTGAACGACGTGCTGGCCGCACAAGCGGCGGGAGGCTGCGAGATCCGCATTCTGCTCGGGGATGCCGGCGGCTCAAGCGTGCACCAGCGGGGCCAGGAGGAGCGCTACGGCCACGGCATCGAGTCGCGGTGCGACCTGGCACTCATGCACTACCGGCCTCTGCTGGGAACGCCTGGCGTGCAGCTGCGCACACACGGCACGACGCTCTACAACTCCCTTTACAGGACAGATGACCAGATGCTCGTCAACGGCCATGTGTGGGGCGTTAACGCCTACGCGGCACCTGTTTGGCACCTCCGACGCAATGAGGACGGCGGGATGTTCGACACGTACACGGCCAGCTTCGACGCCGTGTGGGACACAGCTCAACCGGTGGAGGAGTAGCAGATGGCGCGTACCGAGTACTTCGACGATTGCAACGCCCCCAAGCCGAACAGCCTCGTCGTGGCCGCCTCGGCTGTCGTCACCGACGAGGATGGACGGATCTTGCTGCAGCGGCGCCGTGACAACGACCTATGGGCCCTGCCTGGTGGCGGCATGGACATGACCGACTCTCTGCCGGGCGCAGCGGTCCGTGAGGTCAAGGAAGAAACTGGCCTGGATGTGGAGATCACCGGCCTCGTCGGCACGTACACCGACCCACGGCACGTCATCGCCTATACCGACGGTGAAGTACGTCGGCAGTTCAACGTGTGCTTCACGGCTCGCCGAGTCGGGGGTGAGCTGGAGATCTCGAACGAGTCCACCGAGCTTCGGTTCGTCGCTCCGGCCGACCTGAAGTCGCTGCCCATGCACCACACACAGCGTCTGCGCATCCAGCACTTCCTGGAGAGGCGTTCGGCCCCATACCTCGGGTAGCTCCAGGCACGGCATGTCACGGGTATTGGCGGCGTGCGGGATCGAGGGCGGCCTGCGGAGTCGGTGTGTCCTCGGCCTCTGAATCGGGGCGCCGTCGCGGCGGCGCACGAGCGCGTCAGAGTCATCGGCTGGCACCTGGAGGCTGTAGCCGTCGGGGCACGACGGCCCGGCCGGGCGGCGCTCCCCGGCGGGGCCAGCTGAGTCCGGCTCGCCCTGCGGCCCCGGCGGACCAGCCGGGCCGTCCGCGCCCCGGGCGCCAACCTCGCAGTCGGACCCGGGATCACCTCTGCATGCGCGGGGACCACACGGCGTCGGTCGTCTCTGAGTGCCTGATCTTCGGACCACCCCCGCATGCGCGGGGACCACCGGCCCGGGGGCATGGCCACCAACCGCAAGGGGGGACCACCCCCGCATGCGCGGGGACCACCGCCGCCGACGCCGTCGGCCCATCCCCAGTACGGGACCACCCCCGCATGCGCGGGGACCACCGACGAGGAGCCGGAGCGTGTGCCGACGCGTCAGGGACCACCCCCGCATGCGCGGGGACCACGACCACTCGTGCTCGGGGGCGAGCGCCCATCCGGGACCACCCCCGCATGCGCGGGGACCACGGGCTGTGTCGCAACTGCCGGAAGGAAAAGCAGGGACCACCCCCGCATGCGCGGGGACCACAGGGCGCGACCTGCGCGTTCATGGGCCGAGGGAGGCAACTTTACTCATTAGCGCATGAATCGACATTTCGGGCACCTGTTTTCCAATTTCACGGCCCAAGAGAGGAACTCTTGTTACTGCGGCGCCCAGAACGCCGCCTAGGAATGATGTTAGGGGCTTGCGAGTCGAAGAGTCACTGGGTCGCTCGCCGATGGCTTGGCGTGCGTGGAGCGAAGTGCCGCCCCTTTCCCCGTCGTCTGCTCTTCCCCCGGGGCCGCGGCGGGGGTCTACCGGGGCGTGCGCCGTACGAACGTAGGCAGTTGCGGGCACTTGGTGTGGAGCCAGACGGTGGCGCCGCCGGCCGAGATGGACACCTTCACGGCGGACGTGCCGGGATGCTCCTTGGTGATGGGTGCGTCGCAGCGCCAGCAGTACCGGACGGCCTCGCTCATCGGCAGTCCTCTTCGCTGGGCTCGTAGCGCTTCAGCAACGACGGCACGCCGCGCAGGGCGCGGCAAAGACGGGCGCGTTCCTCGCATTTCGCGGGACCGCAGCCGGAACATTCGGCCTCGTGGGCACGAATACGCCCCTCCAGCAGGTGCGCGGCCGCTTCCGGACCGTAGATCCAGGTGACCCGACTACTCGTTGGCGCGCTCACAGCTCGGCCTCCTGGGTGATGCGGAGTCCGAAGCCGATGAGGGCCTCGACGGTGGCGGGCTCACACAGGTCGCCCGGGAACCGTGGGGGCACCACCCAGTGCGTACCGGGCGGCTCGGTGCGGCCGATCTTCGGGACGCCGAGGTAGGTGCCCGTGCTGAGGCGAGGTGCGGCGGCCTGGTGCTTCCACGGCTGTCCGGGACTGGGCCGCATGAGGGCGTAGTACGTGCCGCCCATGAGCCGGCCGTCGAAGAGGACGGGGCCGTTGAGAAACCGGGTGAGGCGTTCGGCGATCTCCAGCGGGTCGTATGTGCCGACGGATGCGAGGAGGAGCTGTGCGGGGAGGCGGGCTGCGTCGAAGCGCTGGCCGAGCGGAAGCAGGGCCACGCCGGTGTCTGCCCACTCACGGTGCGCTTGGCGCGACTCCCGCTGGGCGTGCGACAGCCATTTGAACGCTGCTGAGAGTTGAGGTGTGACGGGCGTCATACGTTGACGCTAGGGAGTGCAGGGTGTCCCCGACAGTGGCAATTTGACGCCCCGTCACCCCGAAGTAGCAGCACCTCACACAGTCGTGCCCAGGGCTTCGGACAACTTCCGCATGTCCGGCGTCAAGGTCCGCCTCCGGTCGACAACGTCGCTGAGGATGTCTCGCGCGTACTGTTGCTGGGCCAGCCACTCCGGTGCCGCGGCATGGACCTCACGCAGGACACCGACGGCCTCACTGTGCTGACGCATCTTGACGTGCGCACGCGCCACATCGAGCCGGTGCCGGTGATGCTCTGTGCCCTCCACCGGGCCCGCCGCGGATAGCCGCTCGGCCGTCCTCAGCACAGCGTCCGGACGGTCCAGAATGACGTCCCGCTCCGCCGTCTTGTAGGCCACTGTCCTCGGCCCCCACGTCGCCAGCCGCTCCTTGCCGGGTGGCAGCTCGCGCCCCGTGAGGACCGCAGCCGCGTGCGCCAGGCGCAGCGCATCCGCCGCCTCCCCCCGCCTGCTGTCACGCAGGTTCGTCGCCGCCACCTGCAGCAACATCCAGCCCCACGCCGCCAGTTCATCGCCGGTGGCCCGGGACATGCGAGGTTCGAGATCGTCAGCCCACTGGATCGCCATCGTCCGCGCATCATCGAAGCGGCCCTGCCGAATCAGCAGCCACACCCGCGTGGTCACGACCGAGGCCGCGCGCAGACGGTCGGGACTGGCGTCCAGCGCCCGGCTGAGGGCGGCCTCGGCGGACTCGTAGGCATGGACTTGCGTGAGGACGCTCCCCGCGAGCTGCAAGAGGTGCGACCGCAGGGCACGGCCTTCGGTGTCGTGGTCGAGTGCGTCCGCGTCCCGCAGGAGGGGGACCGTGAGGGTGACGAAGTCGGAAAAGCGCTTGTCGAGGAAGGCGCTGCGGGCAGCGTCCAGCCCGTCCGCCACGGGTTGTACGTGTGCCTCGTCGCTCAGTTGGGCGGGGGGTGATTCGAGGGCCTGCTGGAGCGGCCGCCATGCCCCGGGCGCGAGACCGGGGCCGGTGGGGTCACGGCGGAGCAGACGAGTGGTCGTGACCCGCAGTGCCGTGGCGAGGTGGTGGACTGTCTCCAGGCGCACGTCTCCGGTGGTGGCGCCTTGTCCAACTTGCTGATGGTCGACAGGGATACGCCGCTCGCGGTGGCCAATTCGCGCTGGCTCAGGCCCCGCCGCTTCCTCAAGTCGCGAAGACGGGCGCCGACGTCGGTGGTCTCGGGCATACTGGTGCCTCCGTTCAGAACTCGACACTCAGAACGGTACGCCTAACGGCCCCCGCTCGTGCGGGGGCCGTTGTACTGTCGGCGCGCTTCAGGCATGACCAAGAGGCCCCTCCCGTCCGAAGGCGGAAGGGGGACTGTTCAAGATCTGGCGCTCTGCGTTGGCGACCTGCTCGCCGTTCCGCTCAGGGGCCGGGGTAGTCCGGGTCCATCTCCGGGCCGGGAAGCTCGGTGTGTCCTTCGGACCAGTTGTTGACCCAGCCGCACAGGGCACAGGCGTACCGGCCGTTCAGGCCGCTCACCTCAGTACCGCAGCGGTAGCAATTTGTGACAGTGATCTGCGCGCCCGAGGTGGTCTCGGTACCCCATGGGGGCGCGGGGCCGTCAAGCGGCTCGGTGTCCGGTAGCCACTGCTGCGTCATGAGCCGAGAGTACCTGCGTGGGGGGCTGGTAGCTGGTCTGCCAACCGCAGTTGCCACAGGACCACCCTCCGCCGGGACCCTGCTGCGTCTGTGCACCGCACTGGGGACAGTTCACGGATGCTTCCTCCCGTATAGCCATGGCGCGCCACTACCCCGGCCTTGCAGGTAGTTAGTTCACACGTTCGAGGCGCTCGGTGGAAAGTGGTGGGAGTCGCGTTGACCGAAAACGGCAGCTGGTGGGGTCAGGGTCTGCGACGTTGCGGGTCCAGTGCCGTTTGCGGTGTCGGCGGATCGTCTGTCACGTCGGGTTGCGGTGCGCCGTCGCGGCGGCACACGAGCGCGTCAGGGGCATCGGATGGCACCTTGAGGCTGTAGCCGTCGGGGCACGACGGCCCGGCCGGGCCCGCCGGGCCCCCCCCCCCCCCCCCCCCCCCCCCCCCGGGGGGGGGCCCCCCCCCCCCGCGGGCCCCGCGCCCCCCCAGG